>JBDKSM010000154.1:0-3513 GCA_039680665.1 Syntrophaceae bacterium
GCCTTTTCCTTGATCTCGGACGATCCATAGGCGGTCATGATGATGACCTTGGTGGCCGGCATATCCTGCCGGATGCGCACGAGCAGGTCAAGGCCGTCGATGCCGGGCAGGCGGATATCCAGCACCACCACATCGAAGGTGCGCGCCTTCAGCAGTTCCAAGGCACTCCGGCCGTCATTGGCCGTAGCCACTTCATAGATCTCCCGGTCACGGGCCAGCGTCTTGGAGAGCGACCACGTCAGGGTTTCTTCGTCGTCGACAATCAGTACCTGCTTGGGCATGCCTCTATTCTCCCAGCCGCTCCAAGGCCATGGACAATGAGGCCTTGATCCTCCTGAACGATGCGATGAAGGCGGTCATCTCACGATCCTTGCCGGCGGCGGGAGGGCTTACGTCGAGATTGCCCAGGGAGAGATCCTCCAGGGCCTTTACGAGCGAACCCATCGAACGTCCGGTGGTCAGAGAGACGAGCAGGGCAATGATAAGCGCCAGGATGGCGCCGATGCCGAGGAAGATCGCCAGCGTGCTGGTGACTTTTCTGACCTTGTCCTGATGCTCCGATTTCTGTTCGCTGATCAGCTGCGCCTCCCAGGCCTTGGGTTTGAAACCGATCAGCGACCGATTGCCTTCCAGGGGCCGTATGGCGACCATGTAGTCCTTGGTGCCGATCGTAACCGCTTTATTATTCTGCAAGGCGGCCATGATGCCTTGCCCCTGGTCTAAGAGCTCGGGCACCTTGTACATAAATTGCTGTTTGTGCGCCTGGTTGGTGGAAGCGATGATCTGCAGACTCCCGTTATCCACCAGCATGAGCTCGGCCCAGGAGGCAGGGAGCGTCAACCTTTCCAGGGCCTCCGGATTTACCGCCTGCATGGCCCAACTCAGGATATTGGTATCTTCCTTATAGAGGTTGTCGATCAGTCCATCGGCATTGATGCCCTTGACCGCGGTCAGCTGCGAATAGACAAGGGCCCCGGCCCCGATAAGGATGATCAGATTGCCGAGCAATACGATCAGGAATGTCTTGATCTTCATGACTCTCTACCCCTCGGCCCGCAGCCAGTTCGTCATGGCATTTAAAAAATTCATGGCCATGGTCTCATCCGTGATCTTGCTGTGGATGGTCTCGATCAGGGCCGCCCGCTGCTCCACATTGTCCGCCAGCAGGTCGAAGCCCATTTCCTTGGCCGTCTCCGCGATGATGAACGGGGCAATAGGTCCGATCGCCCCCAGCAAACCATTCTTGAGCTCGCCGATGAACGGGGTGTCGGGCAATCTTAAGGCGGTCTTGCTCTTGCGGCCGTGACTGCGTTCGACCTCTTTGATGACCCCCATTTTAAGCAGGGTGTAGAACACCTTCATGGCGTCGGAATCGGTCAGGCCGATGCCTTGGGCGATGTCGGAAATCGTCCGGGTGCCGTCGACCTTCGAAAGCATGCGCCACTGGATGGACTTTAAGCTGATTTCCTTTTCCTTGATGTCCGGATCGAGGGAGAAGACGACATGGGCCGACGGTATGAGCGAAGAGATGCGGTCCATCTGCCGGATGCGGTTCTCGGTCTCGGCCTGGATCTCATCGATCGAAAGATCGACCGTGCTGATATCCGGGACATCGTCGACGAAAAACCGATACGTGCCCGCCGACCACACCGCCATCTCGTAGATGGCCTTGGGTCCTTCAATGGGGCCACACTTGGCATGGATGATCTTGCCCTCCTGGAAGAAGATGCTGCCGCCATCTTCCCCATAGTTAAGCGCGAGCCTGCCGGTGCGTTTGCCCAAGGAGAGGATCTTGATTATCTCCGGGCACCGGGTATTTTCCAAGTCCCCGCTGATCTCTTGACTCATTTATCGCTCCTTCATGATATTGGCCGCCACCAGTTTGCCCGTCATACGCAGCAGCGCCATGTTGGTGGTACGGTGCGACACGACCATCAACATTACCGTGCCGCTTAAGAAAATGGTAATGATAGCATCATCCATGTAGATCTCAATGGTATTGCCGGGACGTTTGTCTTCCTCGATCAGCTCGCGGTACAGCTCCATGAGGCGCTCTTTGATGCCGGACAGGTTGGGCCGTGAAGGCACCTTGATCTGGAGGTTCTTGCCCGAAGCGATTATGTAGCCTTGAACCCCTGTAATATTCAGTAGATCCTTGATTGTCCCCTTCATTCTCAAAGCTCTATCGGCAAGGGTGTATCAAGTCTTTAGGTCTTTGCCGCATCTAAAGATTTATACCGGATGACCGATAAGAATAGTGAGAGAAAAAACATGATACGATCAACGACACATTACCTAGCTAAGCTCATGGCCGGCGTTCTGACGCGCCTGAAGACATACTCCCGGGTCCATCTGAAGCCCGCTGACCTGCAGGATGCCTTCCCTTCGAATATCGATGAATTGATCATCTCCGAGCAGGCGAGGAACTTCAGGGCCTTCTCATCCGTCGACGACTATAACAGGGAGATATCAAGCATCTTCCAGGCACACGGCGCCGCCTTCTACGTTGACCGCAGCCATAACGACGGCCACTTCCGCGTCTAGTTGCGAAAGGAAGCCCCGCCGGCGGCTTAAGCCAGCCATAAATAGGCTTGTTATCGTGCCTCCTTTTCCTATAGACTAGCGCCACACTCACGCTACAGGGGGAATAAGCATGGAACATCGCGTGCATGCCGTTATCGAGGAGAGCCTTGCCGTGCACGGACTCTTGTTTGACTTAATACCCGTCATCCGCCAGGCCGCACTCACCATGATCGACTGCCTGCGCTCAGGCGGCAAGATCCTGTTCGCCGGCAACGGCGGATCAGCGGCCGACGCCCAGCACCTGGCCGCCGAGTTTGTGAATCGCTTCCTCAAGGAGCGCGCTCCCATGGCCGGCCTGGCATTGACCACCGACACATCCATCATGACCGCCATCGGCAATGACTACGGCTTCGACGACATCTTCGTCAAGCAAGTGCAGGCCCTGGGCAAAAGCGGGGATGTGCTCTTCTGCCTCTCCACGAGCGGCAACTCCAAGAATATCATCAAGGTTCTCCCCATCGCCAAGTCCCTGGGCATCACGACCATCGGCCTGACCGGCTTAGGCGGGGGGGGCATGGCGGACAAGGTCGATCTGCTCATCGCCGTGCCCTCGAAGGCGACCCCGCGCATCCAGGAGTGCCACATCCTCATCGGGCATATCCTGTGCGAGCTGGTAGAGAATCCCTGAAAATGTACCCCGGCCGAGCGGTCCGGCAGGCCTAATGATTCAAGCCCGAAGGGTTAATAATTTGACTTCCCGGCCGATAGATACTAATAGAAGCTCACACAACCGTCGGGGGCGTAATGGGTTCGACGGGGGTAGTTGAGGTTCAAGGAGCATGCCGAGGTCTGTCGCCTCGTAAAACAGGCAGAAGCACATTAAGTGCCGACGATTACAACTACGCAATGGCCGCCTAAGCGCAGGCCACGTTCTCTGTAACCCCGCCTGTCGGGTTGCATCAGGGCGTCAAATGATGACAGGCAACCGTT
>JBDKSM010000155.1:0-4974 GCA_039680665.1 Syntrophaceae bacterium
GCCCCCCCCCCTTAAGGCCTTACCCAAAACCTGGCCAGGTCGAAAGGCTGCTCGATCTTCTTTTTCTCGGCCGCGTAACTTTTTGCCCGACGCTTTGCGGCAATGTAGCCGACGATCAGGCCCAGGATGAAGGAGAAGAGCGAGACCAGGAAGATCACGTCAATCCCCCCTGAAAATGATACAGCCTCGATCTTATCATCCTGGCCACATGGCTAACCTGCCGTGCCGACTCTGCCTGCCGTACCCGATAGCTCTGCACGATCTCTTCCCTACTGCCAGGGCTGGCCGGTTCCGGCATGTACTCGTTGAGGACGTGCTCGGTAGGACACCCACAGAGAGCAGCCTCTTCGACCGCGGCCGTTTCCTCGAAGGAGTAAAGCTTTTCGGAACGTCTGAACAGTTCAGCCAAGGCCTGTTTATCACCCGGCCGCATATCATCCCATACGCTGATTCCACCGGCGCGCATCCAGTCAGGGACCTTACCTCCCGCAAGGGTGTGCTTGTGGGAGTAGTAGCAGAAGCCGCGCCGATTTTCCGTCTGGGTCCGCCTGTCCACATGAAAAATACTTTCGTCGATGGTCGGCACCCACATCCTGTTTATCTCGCGGCCGGGAATATCATACTTCGCATCCCATGAAGCCAGGATGTCATCCGTGTCCGGCTGGACCGTATGCCGCCATTTATTCAGAAGCCAGCGCACGACCACCGGGGCGTTCAGCGGGTTGTCGGGATAGATCTCGGGATAGATAGCCGCCCACGGCTTATGGGGAGGGTCCCACGGCCAGCACCCGGGGTTGAGGTGGAATGTCTCCAGCCCGCAGAGGTTCAGCTCATGGCAGAGGACGAGCAAGGCCTTGCTGCCGTTCGATGCCGGATGGTACGGCGGCGCGACGATGATCACGTCGGGATGATAGGGCATTATTTCCTCCTCAAGGCTTTTTCTGCTGCCACCTGTGCCGCTCCCAGATTCCCCGCCGTGCCCTCTCGGCCCTCACAGGTCACCCATGACCAGATGCCGCTTTTATCGCGCACACAATAGGCCAGCGTCCGGCTTGTGTCGCCGTATACCCAATGATCGTTTTTACCGCCGGATGAGTCGCGCCAAGCGTATGCCATGTCAAACCTCCTTGGCGTGCTTCCTTGCTTCAAGCACCTCGCAGGTCTTTTCGATGAGCAGCATAAGGAGATCCAGGCATTTCATCGCGCTCTTGATCTTCAAGTTCAGCTTGTCCATGTTTTGCTGGAGCTCTTCCATGGGGCCAAGCTTGACGGCGTTATCGGTGCCAACTACACCGGCTCTCGGCTCGGTTTTGTCTACCGACGCGCCCTGGCATGATGGATCGAATATGGCAAACTGCGGGAACAGCTCCCCCATCGGGTACCCGAGGGCTTTGGAGATCACATCGGCCTCTTTCATCTTGGCCGTGCCGGGCTCGCGTTCGATTTGAGATATCCGCGTCTGTGATAATCCGCTGGCCGAGCCTAGTCCGGCCTGATTCCAAAGCTTATTTTTCCTGACCTCTCTCATTGTCAGCATTTTTCTCTCTCCCTGCACTGGGCCCCGCCGTTGATCTTGATCGTGAGGGTTGCGGTGCCATTCGGGCGGATACTGACAGGGAATGCCCTGCCTGCTGCACATAGCACGTCCCGCCCATACTCAACCTCGACTGCGTGGTGGCGTCACCGATGATAAAAGTGGGCATGATGACCGGCTGATAGGTCGGGCTCGGCAAAGACCCGATGAACACGAATGCCCTGCCCTTTGACTTGAAGTTCGGCGGTTGCTTTTTATTTTGTTCCGGTTCCATTTTCGGTTCCGGCGCCGCGAATACCCGCTGAAGAAAGTCGGTCCATCTTCCAAGCATGGCTATTTTCTCCCGAAGAATTTATTCCAGTTCTTGATTGCATTTTTGGGGTTGATACCGAAAGCCACGCATCCGCACTCAGGACACCGGATTTCGAAGATACCGTCTTTGATCCTATGTTCGGCGACCGGCATCTTACCACAAGCCCAATGTGGCCGGCAGAGTACCAGTGATCGGACAAGAAACAAAAAGCGCTTCATATGAGGCCCTCCTTCCTTGCGAGCCATTCCGGCACGCTGACGGTGTAGGCCGTCAAGGGCTTGGGTTCGTCGATTCCTTGGAGGCCATCCGATATCATGTACTGAGATTTGGCGATCCAGACCTCTTGAGCGCCATCCGTGAACAGGGTGGATTTCCATTCAGGGCTGAACTTCTTGACCTCAAGGGACAGCTCGACCCTGTGTTCCGGCCGATATGAATCATATCTCAGATAGCCTGCCATAAATCACCCCTTACGGAAGAGCCTTAAAGCTTTTTTCACTGACGGGCGCGGCCTCATCAACCCATGCGGCATCCTTCCGGTGGATGGCATGCGTAACACCCCGGCCGCCACGGGCCTTTACTGCCTCCGCCCTTTGCCGTTTCCGTGCCTTCATTTCGGCCTTGTTGCGGTATGGCTTCCCTTTGGACACCAGGGGCGCCGGTACCAGTTTGCCCTCGATGTTTTTGATTGCCCGGATAAAGCCCTTCATGCCCCGGTTCACGCTGCCACGGGTTGACCTTGCCCAGTTTTGATTCTTGGTGCGGTGCTTGCTCATTGCCCACCCTATCCCTGTAAACCGGCTTGAGATCCTTTCCCTGCGTTGACCTTGACTCGTTCTGGCTCTTGATTGTGTGCCCAGCTCATATACTGGTCACAGCCTTCGCATTCGGCGGACAGTTGCTGGCCATGGGGACATTCTCCGGCTGGCAGCTTACACATGAAGCATTGATCCGATGCTTTTGTTTTTTGGCTGCCCTTTTCCATCTCGGATATGACGCTTATTTGCACTTCGGAAACTGTTCCGTGGGCTTTGTCCTTGATCTCGTCGATCTTGAACGAGACGGTTGTATCGACATCCACAAACAGGCTGTTTTTCGGGTTCTCCGAGAGCTTGACCCCGATGCTGATGGATAATGTCTTCTCCATGCGGAGATAGGCCGCATCAATTGCACCGGAATACTCTTCGAGCTGTGCCTGAATCAGTTCAACGATCTTTTCCCGTGTCTTTTCTCCTACAACCATGTGTCCTCCTTTGGTTTTATCTCGTTTTCGATCCGAGATAGTTTTGTAGTGCCCGCTCGATCTCAACTTCCGCCGCGCCTTCCTTGCGCATCTTCTCTGCGGTTGCCTGGAATTGCAGGGCGTAATGCTCCCTGATGCAATCCCTCTCGTTGTAGTTACCGTTCTCGACTTTCATGATCTGGTTACAGTACCACCATGGGTTATCATGCTGTCCGCGCTTCCGATGTTTGCATCGATTCAGACAGTGCAGGATAGCCGCAGGGTTCTTATGGCTCTTTCGCTGTTCCTCGATCCACCCCTTCGCCTTTGGAAATCCATCCAGGGAAAGCTGATTCCCGAGCTCGAAAATGAGGGCTTCGATCTTTTGATTTTCAGGGGTATTTGAAAGGGCGGTCTGTGCCTTTAAATCTTTAGATTCTAAATCTTGCTTCTTACTTCTTACTTCTATGGCCGGAGTAACTCCCGATTGACTCCCGATTGACTCCCGATTTTTGTTAAGCAGTTTTTGCGTGTGCTCATCGCATAAACTAGCCAATCTATTGCATTTAATGACAACATGGTCTTTCTCGAAGGCTACAAAAAACGACTTACTTTCTGTTAGCTTTTCGTTTGCTTTTTGATCAAAAAATGCCAGGATTTTGGTTAGTTTTTGGCGAGAAATTAGGAAAGTTTTGGTCAACTTTTTAATCGAGATCCGAGAAACACCGGGGTTAAAAATGTCAAATTCGTCTGATAATATTTCCATGACGCCGAAAAAAACCATGTATCCGTCGCCACCGAAATACTCAATGGCCTCGAATATCATGGCGTCATTTATGGCACCCGAAAGGTGCTTAAACCACTTCACCCGACTACACCCCCGCCTTAATCAAATCATCCAAAGACCTGACGACCAGATATTCCCCACCGTGTGCCTTAATATCCTCCTCGAATTGCTCCTGATAGGTGCTCTGATATCCGCGTGATCCGCCGGGATGAAAGAGCCGGTCCGCGCAGTCTTTCGCCCCGGGCCGCTTGACCTCGATCCAGATTACACGGCCGGCCTTAATCGCGCACAGGTCGGACAGGCCTTTGTAACACCCGGTTCCCTGGAGAAAATAAAGGACAAGCCAGCCCTTATAGGCGAGATACTTCTTGATCTGACCCTTGAGAACGGTTTCGGGCGTGGCCAGTTTGCGCCGGCCGTGATTGCCCTGCTGCATAGCCCGTAATTCGTCCACGCTCATCCTGTCAGACATGCATTATCTCATGGGCGTCATTCAGCCCCGCGCCTTTGATTGCGTCAAGGTACTCGATCAACTGACGGCCTATGAACTCGGTATATGCGGGCGGGATGGCCTGGGTTAATTCTTTTTGATTCATCCAATCAATATCTAATGCCCTGCCCCACTCTTGGGCTTGGCCTTTATGCGAGGTATGTCCGCATGGGTTGCAATATCCCCGGGGTGATGTTCCAAAACCCCTACCCGGTATTGTTTCTGGGTGCTTACGGTGTGCGGGCTGTAGGAGCATAATGCTAGACTCAAAAACCCTGTGGCGGTACGTTTTAATCCCGAACATGGTGCCACAAAGAACTATTCCCCAGTGAAGCGTGGATCCCATTACATTCTCGATCACCCAAGGGATTTCGGATGCCTCAAGGGCGGCTCTCACCGGAGTTATAAGTTTGGGATGATCTATCTTTCCACAGTTCCACTGGGTTCTTGTGGCCGAATACCCCTGGCACGGCGGGCTCGCATGAATGGCGTCAAATGATCTCATAAAATCAACATCTACAGACAAAGCGTTGGTCTTGATGAACTCAAACGGGTAATGCTTTTGAGGATTGATATCCACGCCCACGACTTCAAAGCCTGCGCGGTAGTATCCCATAGAGCATCCACC
>JBDKSM010000156.1:0-3735 GCA_039680665.1 Syntrophaceae bacterium
TGAAAAAGGTCGGCATCCTGGAAAAGGCCGATGTCTACCCTTCCAAGCTCTCGGGCGGGCAGCAGCAGCGCGTGGCCATTGCGCGGGCCCTGGCCATGCAGCCCAAGCTCATGCTCTTCGACGAGCCCACCTCGGCCCTGGACCCCGAGATGATCGGCGAGGTGCTGGACGTCATGGTCAAGCTGGCCAGGGAGGGCATGACCATGATTGTGGTTACGCACGAGATGGGCTTTGCGCGCGAGGTGGCCGACCGCGTGATCTTCATGGACGAGGGCCGCATCATCGAAGAGGGCACGCCCGAGCACTTCTTCAAGAACCCCACACATGAGCGCGCCAAGCAGTTCCTGAGTCAGATTCTGTAGTTCAAAGCATTTGACAACCGCCGGTAGTATATGTAAAAAGCCTCATCAAGCCAGCGTAGCTCAGTGGTAGAGCAGCTGATTCGTAATCAGCAGGTCAAGGGTTCGACCCCCTTCGCTGGCTCCAGTAAATAAGCTGTTCCTCAGACTTTTCGCTTTCATGATTTTCAGGCCCAAATCACTACATCACCCCAGCATATCCACAGCCGCTTGCTTCCGGTCCATCGCCACATGCGTGTAACTCTGCGTGGTGCCTATCGCTGTATGTCCCAAAAGTTCCTGGATGGTCCTTAAATCCTGGTCGGCCAACTAGCAAAGGGGACGTTCTTCAATGATTAAATTGTTTGCCGGTCGGCGGTTGTGTTATCGGAAAAGCAATGCCGTGTCGAGCATCGATGCACCTGGGGCGCGCCACCACATCTACGTCACAAATTCAAGGGATATGCTGCTTAATCGTGATTTTCGCAGGAACGCCTGATAAGGGATCTGTTTGTTCAATATGTGCACATACTGCCCGGATTATGACAAGGGGTTGCCGGCTCATGAGCTGATGGGATAATGACAATTAATCAAATCAATGGATGATGCGATTAAGGGGAATAATCATATCAGATGGAGAAACGGGTGGATGGCTAAATCACCTCAGTACATCTGGCAGCGCTCGGGCTGAGCAGCTTCACGTGGAGCAGCGAAGAGATCCTCAGCCTGCTGGGCAAGTGCCGTCTGGCCCAGGGTAAGCTCCTGGGCAAAGTGATCGATCTCGGGCTGGCGTTCGATGCGCATGCCCAGGCCGAGGAGACCATGAAGACATCCGCCATCGAGGGCGAGAGGCTCGATATCCGTTCCGTGCGCTCATCCATGGCTCGGGCTTCCATCGGCCGGTCTCCCCGTGGACAGGAATGGAGACGGTGTCGTGGCCGTGATCCTGGATGCTACCATGAATCACGATAAGCCGTTGACGGTTGAGCGTCTGTATGGATGGCATGCAGGTCTGTTCCCTACCGGCTACTCGGGGATGCATAAGATCCGGGTCGGCGCCTGGAGGGGGGAGGCGCCCATGCGGGTGGTTTCGGGTCCGGTCGGCAAAGAGCAAGTGCACTTCCTGGCGCCGCCGGCTGAGAAGATCGATGAAGAGATATCGAAATTTCTCTCCTGGTGGGATTCCGGCAAGGGAAGACTGGAGGGATTGGTCCGTGCGGCTCTCGGGCATTTCTGGTTCGTCACCATCCATCCCTTCGAGGATGGCAATGGCCGTATTGCGCGGGCCCTGACGGACATGGCCCTGGCCCAGGACGATTTACAGCAGCACCGATACCACTCGCTCTCCTCCCAGATCATGGAAGAGCGGGAGAGTTACTATAATGTCCTTGAAGCCTGCCAGATGGGCGGCAGCGACATCACCCCGTGGCTGGTCTGGTTCCTGGAGTGTTTTTCCAGAGCCATCGACCGGTCCGAGCTGATACTCTCCGGCGTCATCACAAAGGCGAATTTCTGGAGGATGCACAGCCAGGCATCACTGAGCGAAAGGCAGCGCAAGGTCATCAACAGGCTTCTCGATGCCGGTCCGGACGGTTTCGAAGGCGGCCTTACCGCCAGAAAGTATGCCTCCATGACGAAGGTGAGCAAGCCGACAGCTTTTCGGGAGATCAACCGACTCCTTGAGCTCGGCCTTCTCCGGCAGAATCCGGGGAAGGGCAGAAGTGTGAGCTATGGGCTGGTCCGTCCTTGACCCCCGCGGACGACCCGCAACCGGTCGGCAACGAAAAAGCTTGATCATTGATTAACGGTGTTATAGTAACACTGTTAATAAGAGGGGGGGGAGTCCAACATGCCGAAGGCACGCATGACCCGCGAGGCGGTCGCAAGCATCCGGGGTCGCATTCTGGATTCCGCCCTTGAGATCATCATCGAAGAGGGGTTCAACAATCTCAGCATCCGCAAGGTTGCTTCCCGTCTGGGCATCACCGCCACAACGATCTATAACTATTACACGAACAAGGATGAGCTTAATTTGATGATCCGCATACGCGGCTTTGAGAAGCTGCATGACTTGCTCATCCTACGGGCGGCCGCGTGTAATGGAATCGAAGAACGGTTCGCGGCCATGGTGCGGGCCTATGTTGAATTCGGTCTTACCAATCCGAGCTACTACGATATCATGTTCAATCTGCACACGCCCAAGTATCTGGATTATGTGGGCACGGACATCGAACCCTTGGCCCTGCAGGAAAAACAGAATGCATTAAAATGCCAGGACCTTTTCATCGCAATCATCAACGCCTACGTCCCAGGCACAGGCGCGTGGAGAGAGCGTTTCATCCTTTATCAATTCGTGAAGTTCTGGTCCGACCTTCACGGCCTGGTGACGCTGTGCAACAGCCGGCTGTTTCACGAGGTTTTGGAAAATGTCGAGGCCTTTGTCGAACAGCGCACATCGGATGCGATTCATGAAATTATGAGCCTGAAAGAGCGCATCGAGGCAGACGATACGCAGGTTTAACACGACAGAGGGCTTGGCCCTCGGGAGGTATTGCATGCAGGAAAACATGCCCGCCGACAAGAAGAGTTTGGCCGACACCCTGGCCTATCTGTTCCTACAATTTTTTGCGCTGAATTTTAACGTCCGGCCGGGGTTGAAGAAATATCTGAGATTCGATGAGGGCTGGTTCGACTTCACCTTCGGCATAAAAACCGAAAACGGGAGTGTCGAGCAGGCTATCGGCTTTCATCAGGGAAAGGTCCGGGTGTTGAAAGAAATCCCTCAAAAACCGGATGCCCAGCTGATATTTGTCGATGAGGACGCTCTGAAGGAAGCGGCCGTGCAACCTCCCAATAAGCTGATGGCCGCTTTGATGGAAAACAGAATGGTCACGCGCGGCAACCTTGGATATCTGCAGCTGATGAACTTTTACCTCTCGCTGCTGCTCAAACCCGTGCAGATCGCAAAGTTGAAAAAAGAGGCCCGCAAAGAGAAGCGGGATTATGATGTGGGCAAGGCCTCCGAGAAGAGCATCAACTCCAGAATTCTGCCGCAGCTCAGGGCGAATATGCTTGACCCCGGCGTAGCGTATTTAACCGATCCGTATCTGGCGGACTATAGCTTGAATGACTTTCCCCGCTTAAAGGACTTCCTGGACATCCATTTAAAGACCCGTCCGGCACTCTGCCATGAACGGCCGGAGCTGCTCACGCGCTGGTACAAGGCCAATGGCTTTGAAACCGCTAAAAACGGTTCTCCCCTGGTAGCCGAGCTCCGTCAGGCGCAAGCGTTCAAGTATCTGATGGAAAACAGGCAGCCTGTCATCAGGACAAACGATCTGATCGCGGGCACCACCACGACCAAGGAGATCGGCGTGGTGCTCTACCCCGACGCCCA
>JBDKSM010000157.1:0-4366 GCA_039680665.1 Syntrophaceae bacterium
GTCTCCACCAAAGATCTTCATCGTAATGGGATTTGCCTCGAGGATCCCTTCGTGAACCTTCATGATGCCACGGATGGCAGAGATCCTCAATGCTTCTTTTCTGAACTCCTTGCATGCAAAATCTCCCGCGAAGGAGAGGCGGCGGAATAACCCCCCCGCATCTGAAGATATGTCATGAATAGTCAAATCGCAGGCGCCGGCTTCGGTTTTATCACCGGTTTTTTTATCCAGGTATTGGAGATATCCACCATTGATGAGGATTTCCTCAGCCCCACCAAGACGGGCCTGGAACTTTTTTCCCGCGGGTTTTTTCCGCGGTGTTGCGAAGTTGAAACGCCCCTTTTCGTCCTTGGTGATGAAAACACGCGGGTCAATGAACCTGATATGTTTGATCGAGACTTCCCGTTTGAGAAGGGGCAGCAGTCTTATCGCCGCCTCGGTCCTCTTCACCGCTAAGACATCCGCCCCCTGGTTTTTTATCAACACTTCCTCCAGCCGAAAACCGGCATGCGGAAAAAGCGTCAGTTTCATCTTGCCGTTGATGCGCACGTTCATCCCCGTGGCCTGGGAGGCGGCGGACTCCAGGCGGGGTTTGTAGGCGTCGGCATCGAAGGTCAGAAGAAAAATGACCAGGGCAAGAACCAGCGTGCCGGCTATGCCGCCGAGGATCAATAGGGCTTTTTTCATTGCCGTATGCATTCCTTTTGTCAATAAGAGAATATGAAGAAGGATCTTGTGCGTCAAGAGGGCTTTGATCAAAGAGATTTTTGATCATAGAAAATCAAGAGGACCTGGTCTCAGCATGTGCCATGCTCCTTGTTTTCAATCCGACAACTTTTTAATTTAACGGATCTTTCCCAAACCACCTGTCAATATAGCACTGGACGTCATCAGTACATTTTCAAATCCTGTGCGGTCCACCATCCTTTATCCGGGAATCGATTGAAAAGTCTTGCGCCGCTTTTTCTCCCACCCTTGTCCATGTCACGGTTTTCGCGTAAACGCACATGCGTGGATTTGATCCTCCTGCGTTTCCCCCTGGATTAGACGGCGCAGGTCCTCTGGTTTATTTTTTTAAGGCGATTATCCGTATAGATAATGGATTCCAGGGTGATCACGTCTCGGGGCCTGCCGCTCATGCGGTAACGGAAGAGACGGACACACCCAAGAGGCAGCATGCACATCACATACAATCCGAACAGAGGCGTGCTGACCAGGGATCGGGAAAAAGGTGGTCCTCACAAGAGTGGAGGAATAATGGCACGCATGAATGTCAAGCAGGACCATAGTGGCCACATGACCAGAGAAAACCTCGTACCCGTAGTATGCGGCTTAAGAGTAATGAAAAGCTTGGCATGCAAAGTGGGGGCTTTATCCCTGCCCCTGAACAGGGGATGAACCATGGCGCGGGAAAAGATTCTGATTGTCGAGGATGACGCCATTCTGGGCGCATACTTCCAAGAGGCCTTGAAACGGTTCGGTTATGATGTCGTGCATCCCGTCGCCACGGCCGATGAAGCTATTTTCCAGGCCGGACAGATCCATCCGGATCTTATCCTCATGGATATTAACCTGCCCGGGAGGATGAACGGCATCCAGGCGGCTGGAGAGATTCGAGGCCTCTGCGATGCCGCCGTCATCTTTCTGACCGGCTATTCCCAGGACGCACGCATCCAGGAAGTCAAGGATATCGGCCCGTACGGATACCTGATCAAGCCCGTCAGCGAGCACGAATTGGCCGCTGCCATTGAGACGGCCCTGTACAAACATGATCTCGACCGTAAGCTGAAGGAAAGCGAGGAACGCTACCACCGGATCACCGCTGCGGTGACGGATTATATCTTCACGGTGGATATCGAAAACGGCAGGGCCGCCAAGACGATCCATAGTCCCACCTGTGAAGGCGTGACAGGCTATACGGCCGAGGATTTTGCCGCGGACCCGAACCTGCGGCTCGCCATGGTCCCTGAGCATGATCGGGAAGCCGTGAGAAAGCAGGCGGAAGACATTCTGGAAGGAAGGGCCTTTGAGGCCGTTGAACATCGCATTATCCGCAAGGACGCAGGGATGCGGTGGGTGCGCGAAACCCTGGTGCCCCATTATGACAAGAAGGGCCGTCTGATCTCCTACGACGGGCTCATCCAGGACATCACCGGGCGCAAACAGGCCGAGGAGGCGCTGAGGGCCAGCAAGGAACAGTATCAAACTCTCTTCGAGACATCACCGGACCCCATCATTATGTCCGACCTCAAGGGTGAGTTTATCATGGTGAACCGGCAGACCGCTCGTCTCTACGGGGTCGAGACCCCGGAAGAGTTCAAGGCCGCGGTTAAGAGCTTCATGGACCTCCTGGATGGGGACGGTCGTAAACGCGCACGGCAGCGGATTAAGAATCTTGTGCACGCCAAGACCGTGCCCAAGATTGAATATTCTTTCAAGACCAAAGACGGAAGTATTATCATCGGCGAGGTCAATACCTCCGTCGTATCGAACCGGGATAACAAGCCGATCGCCTTGCTCAGCATCATTCACGATATCACCCGGCGCAAGCAGATGGAGGACGCCGTCAGAAACAGCGAGGAACGGTTCCGGACGCTGGTGGAGCACATGCAGGACTCGCTGATCATTCTAGACTTCAGCGGGCGGATTCTCTTCGCTAATCCCGCCGCCGCTCATCTCGTCGGTTTGCAGAACATTGAAGAAGCAATCGGAGAAGACATCACTTGTTATTTGTACCCCGACTCCATCGAACAGGCCAAAGCGCATCTTGAAGAAATACGGTTGGGAAAGGAGGTCCTTTCCTCGGAATACCACATCATGACCAAAGACGGCAGACACCGGTGGGTGGAAGGCCTGGGCACGAAGATTTTCTACCAGGGAGCGCCGTCCGATCTCGTCCTGCTGCGTGACATCACCGAGCGCCGGCAGCTGCAGGATACCCTGCGCGAAAGAGAGGAAAACCTGCGGTCTCTGTTCAATAACATGATGGAAGGCGTTGCCTTGCATGAATTGATCAGGGATGCGGCGGGTACGCCGATAGATTACCGGGTCATCGAGATTAATCCGCAATATGAGAGCATCCTGGGCCTGCGCCAAGAGGATGTTCGGGGCAAAAACGCCACCGCTATCTACGATTCACCACAGGCCCCTTATCTGGATGTATACGCAAAAGTGGCTCGAACCGGAATCTCAATGAAATTCGAGACGTATTATGCACCCTTTGATAAATATTTAGAGATCTCCGTGGCCCCCTGGGGGAAAAACGGCTTCACGACGATATTTTCGGACATAACGGGCCGAAAGAGGGCTCAGGAAGAGCTTCGCACAAGCGAAGAGCGCTACCGGACGCTTGTCGAGACCCAGACGGAATTCATCTCCAGATTCAAACCCGATGGGACGCTTGTTTTTGTCAACGAGGTGTTCCAACGTTTCTTGGGAAAACCGGAAAATGAGCTCGTCGGCCGTATATTGAACTTCATCGTGTATCCGGAAGATTTGCCCATGATCAAATCGAGATTATCGGAAATCTCGCAGTCGAATCCCGTTGTGGCCATGGAATGCAGGCTTGTTTCCGGTACGGGAGAAATCAACTGGATACAGTTTGTAAACCGAGGATTGTATGACCACGAAGGGACCCTGGTGGAGATTCAATCCGTGGGACGCGACATCACCGAACGCAAGCGCTCGGAAGATGCGTTACGCGCGAGCAAGGCCAAACTGGAGGCCGTATTCGACAGCATGAATGATGCCGTGTTCATTTCCGATGTCCATGGAAATTTCGTGGATTTCAATGAGGCCTTTACCACCTATTACCGTTTCAGCAGTAAAGAGGAGTGTTGCCGGACGCTGGATGAGATCCCTCATTACATCGATATTTATTTCGCCGACGGGACCCCGGCGCCCATGGACATGTGGTCGATTGCGCGGGCGCTCAGAGGTGAGACGGAGTCGAATGCCGAGTACATACTCCGGAAAAAGGATACGGGCGATACGTGGTGGGGCAGCTACAGCTTCGGACCGATTCGTGACAGAGACGGCGTCATCATCGGCTCGGTCGTGGTGGCCCGCGACATCACCGAACGCAAGCGTGCCGATGAAGAACTGCAGCGACTGGCGTCGGCCATGGAGCAGGCCGACGAATGCGTTATCATCACGGACACCCAAGGCGCCATTCAGTATGTCAATCCGGCCTTTGAAAAGATTACGGGCTATACACGGGATGATGCCATCGGACAAAATCCGCGCATGCTCAAGAGCGGGATGCAGGACGAGGCCTTCTACAAGGAGCTGTGGGGTGTCATCACCAAGGGCAGGACATGGTCGGGCCGCCTGGTGAACCGCCGGAAGAACGGCACGCTGTACTATG
>JBDKSM010000158.1:0-10031 GCA_039680665.1 Syntrophaceae bacterium
AATCAGAAAGCGAATGAAAGGAGAAAGGCCATGACAGCACTTTGGATCGTAATCGGTTGCTTGTTCGTAACAGGGATCGGTGTCCGGTTCACCTATAAGGTAATGGGGCTCAAGCCCGCCGAAGCCGCGGCGGTATTCGCCCTGATCACCATGCTGGTGGGCGTGAACACGGCCCCGGTGCGTGAGTTCATCGCGCTGCTCTTCTAAAACAAGACTGATAAACACAGGAGGGTGTCATGAGAAAGGAGCGACTGACCAGGGAGACGGCGAACAAGATCACGCGGATCAGCGCCCAAGGGCTCATCCTGGTGGTCGTAACCTACCTGGGTCTGTATCTGGGTCTGTACCTGGATAAGGTGACCGACATGGCGCCCAACTTCACCTTGGTCTTTCTGGTCATGGGCGTGGTGCTGGGGTTCAAGGGCTTCGTGGAAGAAGTGGTGAAGGAAAGGAGGGCTTAAGTCATGACCGCCGTATTCGTAGCCATCGGGACATTGGCCTTTGCCGCCGCCACGGCGCGCTTCGCCGCCCGCGTCACCGCCCGCCGTAAACCGGCCGTGCACGGCAACTGGCGCTGAATAGAAAAATCACTCCTTATGAAACGGCCGCCCGCGGACATCCACGGGCGGCCGCCTTACTTTGTACGAGCACTTCGGATCATGTTCCCGGCGGTTTCAAACCTTGGGCACGTTTTGGTGTTGTTTCTTGATCATCATACCCGACAGAAGGCCTGTCAGTGGTGTATCGTTTTCCAGCACCACCTGCCCGTTGATGACGACCATGGCGAGTCCTTTGGGGAATTGCTCCGGGTCGCGGAAAGCCGCTTTGGTGCGGAAGTTGGGGGCATCCATCAAGAGGATGTCCGCGTAATACCCTTCCTTGATGAGCCCACGGTTTTCGATCCCGAATTCCCTGGCCGGCAACCCGGTGCAGCGGTGGATGGCCGTGGGAAGGTCAAGCAAGCCTCTTTCGTAGACATAGCGTCCGATGAACTTGGGGTAGCAGCCATAGAAGAGATATGACGGTTTGCCCATGCCCAACAGGATGGTGTCGGTCGTGATCATGACGCGTTTATCTAAGAGGGCCGGGAAGGTATAGGCCTCGGTGAAGGCATCGTCCGGCTCGCTCATGGACTCGAAGACCAGGACCCGGCCGTCTTCTTCCAGCAGCAGCTCGCACATGACATCAAAGGGGTGCATGCCGCGCTCATCGGCTATCTCGGTGAAGCGTCTGCCTTCCAGGGCCTTGTTCTTCTCACTGTGTACGGCCATGATGGTCACGGCGTCCCACCCCATCTGACGCATGATGTTAAGCGACCAGGTGTTGCGGCCGCGGTGCGGCCAGGTGGGTTTACCTGTCTCGATGTCGCGGCGGATGGCCACGCGCGTAGTCTTGTCCCGGATCTTCCTGATCACCTCGGCCTGTCCGCCGACCAGGGCCCAGGGCGGGAAGAAGGCCAGCAGGTGGGTGAACCCGACCGTGGTGGGCATGATGTCCATGGTAATCTCGGCCCCGGCATGGCGTTCTTTCTCCAGGAGGCCCAGGATACGCTTCATCTCCATGTTGATCAGCGGCTTGGGCATTAGGCGCATGGCGGTCTCGGCATGATTGGCGAGCCATTTGAGCCCCTTCAAGGCCAGGTTCTGGAAAGGACCGGCCCAGGGGACCGAGAAAATATGGGCGATATGGCCATGGATGCCCGCGCGCCGTGAGATTTCGCCGATCTCGCCGATGGCCTGGGGCAGGGTTGAGCTGGTGTAGGAGCGGATGTGGCTAGCATGAATGCCCTGGTACTTTGCCAGCGGCCGGGCAAGCTCTATCAGCTCCCCAGTATCGGCATTGAGACCGGGCGCGTACTGCAATCCTGATGAAAGACCGAAGGCCCCGGCTTCCATGCCCTCTTCGAGCAGGCGCTGCATGACTTGGATCTCACGGAAGTCCAGCAGCCGGTTGTTGAGGCCTGAGGCGCAGATGCGCAGCAGACCGTGCGGCACCAGGAGTGCCATGTTGGTTGGCAGGCCGCGCGTGGACACATGGTCCATGAAGCTTGCCATGCTGTCCCAGCGGATATCGTGTTCGAAGTCCATCTGGGCGAAGACCTCGAGGTAGGTCTTCAACCCTTCGCGGTTCTCGGTGGTTAAGGGACTAAGCCCTATGCCGCAGTGTCCGCCCACGAAGGTGGTGATGCCTTGCCGCAATAGCGGGGAGAGGGTCTCGGCGTAATCGTCCCGGAAAAGGGTGAGGTCGGCGTGCGAATGGACGTCGATAAAACCGGGACAAAGCGTTTTCCCAGCCGCATCCACACGGCGGATGGCCCGGCTGTCTTTCAGATCGCCGATTGTCGCGATGGCCGGACCCTTGATGGCGACATCGGCCTGGTAAGGAGCCCGGCCGGAGCCGTCCACAATCTGGGCATTGGTGATGATCAGATCAAACATTCACACCTCCTTAAAAAAGGTTGCCAATACATGCAGAACCGATACGCAATTATAGGTTTTTTAGACAATAAAAGCAACGTAATCAAATGTCACATGGTCACAGGGATTTCAATCTGAGCGGTTGAAATAGTGGTAATAAGGTTGAGTGATCCCGGTGGATAAGTCCGGGACCACTCATTTTAGACCCCTAATGGGAAAAGTCTCTTACGGCTTGGTTTTTTCGAACGTGTAGTCCACGGCCGCCTCAACGCGGCGGTTCTTCAGACGACCGGCCGCATTCATGTTGTCGGCGATCGGCTTGGACTCGCCGAAGCCCTTGGCGTTTAAACGCTTGGCGTCCACGCCGAGCTTGTTGACCAGATAGGTCTTGACGCTGTCGGCGCGCCGCTGGGAGAGCTTCAGGTTGTAGGGGGCTTCGCCGACGCTGTCCGTATGGCCCTCGATGGTGACATTGAGTTCCGGGTGCTTCTTCATGATATCGGCGAACTTGGCCAGTTCCTCATGATACTGAGGCTGGATGTCGGCCTTGCCGGTCTTGAACTTGATATCCAAGGTGGCGCGGCCTTTTTCCACGATGGCCTGCTCCATGACCGACGGAGCCGGAACCGGTACGATCGGGGCGGGTACTGGAGCCGCAACCGGGATTGGGCAGCCGTTCTTATCAACCTTGACGCCTTCCGGGGTGCCGGGGCACTTGTCGAGATAGTCGGCCACGCCGTCGTTATCGCTGTCAAGCGGGCAGCCGGTGCTGTCAACCTTGGCGCCGGCCGGGGTGTCCGGGCACTTGTCGAGGTAGTCGGCCACGCCGTCCTTATCGGAATCGAGCGGGCAACCATTGGCGTCAACCTGTACGCCGGCAGGCGTCCCCGGGCACAGGTCCTTGTCATCGGTCACGCCGTCATTGTCGGAGTCCTTGGGTGGCTGCTTGTAGCCCAGGACATACATGAGGCCCAGCATGCCTTCAAAATTCTGGATGCTTGAATGCAGCTCGGGATCATTGAAGAGGAACAGGCTGCGCAGATCACCGCGCAACGCCACACGCTCGGTGAGGAACATCTTGGCGCCGATTCCGGCATCGGCCAGGAAACGGCCTGAAGACTCCGCATCGGGGAAATTAACCGAGCGGCCGCCGACGCCGAGACTGAGGTAAGGGACGATCATGCCGTCAGGCAACAGATAGATCAGGGAATCCAGGCGCGCATTGTACGCGTTCACCCGGTTTTTATCGCCTGTGCGGTAATCGGTCCTGATTTTGGTCTGCAAGCCTTCACCGCTGATCTCCATGCCGAAATACTTGGTGAAGTCGTACCCGACCTTGATGCCGTAGTTCACAGCGGGATGGAGGTGCTCTTGGTGCTTGAACATGTACTCGCCGCCGAAAATGCCCACGGAAAAACTTTCGGGGTTGATCACCGCCCACGTGGGGCTTGCCAGAAGGAATACCACCGCTAGACAAATACCGAGTATTTTCCGATTCATCATTTCCACACCTCCAACATTTATGTTGATAAAAACACCGCCTCTATAGATCTAATATACCGTAAAAACAAGGTCTATTTTATCTCCGAAGTGCAATGCGCGCAGCGTGTGGCCTTAATGGGGATGGACGACAGGCAGTAAGGGCAATCCTTGCTCTTGGGCTCAGCCTCCTTCTCTTCCTTCTTGAGCTTGTTGATTGCCTTGACCAGCAGGAACACGGCAAAGGTCACGATCAGGAAGGAGATCGCCACATTGATGAATATGCCGTAGTTGAGGGTGACGGCCGCCGCGGCTTTGGCCTGGGCCAGCGACAGATACGGACCAACCGTCGTACCCTCCCTGAGCACCAGGAACAGATCCTTGAAATCCACATTGCCCAGTAAGAGCCCGATGGGTGGCATGATCACGTCATCCACCAGGGACTTGACAATGGCGCCGAAGGCCGCGCCGATGATGATGCCCACGGCCATGTCAACGGCATTGCCTTTGATCGCGAATTCCTTGAACTCCTTCCACATATATAAACCTCCTCTGCTTGGTTCAATTTTGGACGCTGGTCATCGCTGCCTGGCCAGGTGCACAATCGGTCGCGTTCTCTGTCATCTGATAAATAACTTTGTGCCCCCCGCCTGTCAAGGCCTGTAGGTGCCGGCAGGCTCCCACGGCAGGCCGGTCGCCATGCCGCAACATGGATCATAGGGGGCCTTGCAGGGGGTGTGATTGCCGTTGTATTTAAACATCAGTCATGCCAGAATAAAAGTAAGGTCCTTGGGAGGAGAGAAAAATATGCAACGATTGATGATTGTCCTGATACTCTTGGTGCTGGCGCCTGCAACGCTGGCCGCCGAAAGCCGTGAATCCATCAAGTTGCGCGACGCCGCCGAGGTTCTCGACCGCATCATGTCCATCCCCGAGCAGCAGATCCCGCCGGCGCTTTTGTCCGACGCGCGTGGCATCGCCGTTATCCCGGGCGTGATCAAGGCCGGTTTTTTCGTCGGTGGCAGCTTCGGCAGAGGCGTCATGTCCGTGCGGACCGATAGCGGGAATTTCAGTGCGCCAGTCTTCATTACGCTCACTGCCGGAAGCCTGGGATATCAGTTCGGGGCGCAGTCCACGGATGTCATCCTGGTCTTCAAGAGTCCCCGAAGCATCGACGCCATCCGGCACGGCAAGTTCACCCTGGGCGCGGATGCCGCGGTGGCCGCCGGTCCCGTGGGTCGCTCGGCGGAGGCCGCCACCGATATCGCGCTCAAGGCCGAGATCTACTCCTATTCGCGCTCGCGCGGGCTTTTTGCCGGGGTTGCGTTTCAGGGCGCGGCCATCCAGGTGGATATCGAGGCCAACAACGCCTTCTACGGCCGGGATGTCAACACGGATGCGCTTTTCAAGGGCGCGGCAGGCGTGATGCCCGAGGAGGCCGCGAAATTCATTGCCCAGCTCGCGCGCTACGCTCCGCAAGGAAACTAAAGGCATGGAAGCGTTGGTCCTATGGCTGGTCAGGGTCATCGGCGATATGGGTTACATGGGGATTCTGCTCCTCATGGCCATGGAAAGCTCGCTCTTCCCCATACCGAGCGAGCTGGTGGTCCCGCCGGCCGGATACCTGGCCTCGCAGGGGCAGATGCATATCGGTCTGGTGATCTTCTTCTCGACCATGGGCAGCCTGATCGGTGCCCTCTTCAATTATACAATAGCCTACTATCTGGGAAGGCCTTGGATCCTGAAGTACGGGAAGTACTTCCTGATACCGCCCGAGAAGTTTGCCAAGGTGGAGGTTTTTTTTCTGCGGCACGGTGAGATCAGCACCTTCACCGGCCGTTTGATCATCGTGGTCAGGCATCTCATCTCGCTGCCGGCCGGGCTTTCGCGCATGGACCTCTTCCGCTTCAGCCTCTTCACCGTGGTCGGATCGTTTATCTGGGTCACCATCCTGGCCTATATCGGGTATATCGTGGGCAACAACATGGACTTGGTGAAGTTGTACTACAAACATACCGTCATCGCCCTGGTAATCGTCATGGCCTTTGTCCTGGCGGGATATATTTATTGGCAGAAACGAAATGCGACGTCGGGTCTCTAAACAATAAAACAAGGAGGCAAATCATGTCGAAGAGAATCCTGCTCTTTCTTCTCACCAATGTCATGGTGATGGTCACCGTTTCCGTAATCGTCAATCTCTTGGGTATAGGGTATTATCTCACCCCGTACGGGATCAACTGGGTCAGCCTGGCCGTCTTCTGCGGCCTCTGGGGCATGGCCGGGGCCTTCATCTCACTGGCCATGTCGCGCTTCATGGCCAAGCGCTTTATGGGCGTAAAGGTCCTTGACCCGCATGCGGACCATCCGCTCGTCATGATGGTGGCGGGTTTGTGCCAGAGGGCCGGGCTTCCCATGCCTGAAGTGGGTATTTACGAGTCGCCCGAGATGAACGCCTTCGCGACCGGGCCCACAAAGAAGCGCAGCCTGGTGGCCGTGTCCTCCGGTCTCTTGAACCGCATGAACCGTGACGAGCTGGAAGGCGTTCTGGCGCATGAGATCAGCCACATCGCCAACGGCGATATGGTCACCATGACCTTGATCGCCGGTGTGGTCAATGCCTTCGCCATGTTTCTTTCGCGCATCATCAGCTACTTCGTGAGCTTGAGCGTCAAGGAGGATCTGGCCTATATCGTGCGCATTGTCCTGACCATCGCGCTCGACATCCTCTTCAGCATTCTGGGCTCGGTCGTGGTGGCCTACTTCTCCCGGGCGCGTGAGTTCAGGGCTGACAGCGGCGGGGCCAACCTGGCGGGCAAGGAAAGGATGATCGCGGCATTGGAGAACCTCAAGCGCAATTTCGAGCCCATCGACAACCGCGCCGCGTCGCTGGACACTCTCAAGATCTCAGGCAAGCCCAGCCGCTTCGCCGCCCTCTTCGCCACCCACCCCGCCCTGGATCGCCGCATCGAGGCCCTGCGCAATGCCGGCTGAGTTGAAGCCGGGCGCCGGTGATCTACTTCCCGGCGCTTGGCAGATTCAAGACTCGAAAGGCTGGGGTCGTTTTTAAGCCGATGACATTTCTTAGGCCCAAGGCATGGCTATTATCTCGAAATCCAATGTAAAAGAAGTGATGAATCTCGGTTTGCATTCTTTGGATTAATTACATAGGGCAAACGACCCTGATCACTCGATGGCACTGTCGTGGTAAATTATTTCCACTATAGCGGAATTATATTGCACAGTGCTTTATTTCATTATATAGTAATATATACAGACTACATTTAAAAACCATTGTTTGCTCAATGGTATATTATTTGCGATGTTTTCTTTACTAATACGTAATACCTTGGCGAGGTTGGGTTTAAATGGGAAAAATTGCTTTGCTACGTTTTGCGGGCGACAGAGTTGTTCTGGCTTTGATCCTCGTGTGCATGACTTTGGGATGTTCAGAAAAATCGAAGATCGTCCTCACAACCGAATATCAGGCCGTATTCCTGGACAATGGCCAGGCTTTTTTCGGCAAGCTGGAGAACAGCGATTCACCCTATCCGCTCTTAAAGGATGTTTTTTATATTCAGCAAGAGGTAAACAAAAAGACGAAAGAAGTGAAGAACACGCTTGTAAAACGCGGCAGCGAGTGGCATGGACCTGATCATATGTACATCAACGCCGAGCATATCGTGCTGATCGAGCCTGTAAGCGCCGATTCCAAGGTCGCACAGCTCATCAAGGAATCAAAGGCGCAGACGAAAGGCACCTCGCAAGGACAGTGAAGAGAAATGCATGCCGGGATACAGCGCGATGTGACTCCACGGCACATGATTTTAAAAGCAATGAAAGATCGCGCACGGTATAGTTGATAGGAGGTTGACTATGGGGAATCCGGCAAAGAAGGGCAATGGAATCATGTTTAAAAATGTCATGGTTATTCTTTTGATTGTGTGTATCATCCCGCCGCTGTCGGCCTTAGCCGCAGATAATGTCTGGGTCGTAACATCCGGTAATAACCCATACTGGTCAACGGCTGACAATTGGAGCCTTGGACATGAACCTGTTACCGGAGACAATGTTGAGCTCCACTCTCAGGGTGCCAATGCTACAGCCATCTATGACACATTGAATAATCCGGGGCTGGAAATGGTAAAGATAGACGGCGCCGGAGGATCCACCCTGGAACTGCAACAATCCAGTGGGGCTTTCAACGCGGGAAATCTCTACCTTGGTAGTTCCACGGACACGAGCGGCACGTACAACCAGAGCGGGGGTTCTAATGTATTGTTTAATAATCTCTATGTCAGCTACGCCGCCGGCAGCTCAGGAACATATTGTCTGAGTGGAGGTAGTCTGACATCATTAGGGGGGACAGAATACATCGGCTACAATGGCACCGGGACTTTCAATCATACCGGCGGCTCAAATTCCGCGGGCTTTGGAAATCTAAGGATTGGCAGTGCTGGTGGTAATGGAACATACAACTTAAGCAGCGGCACCGGTGCATCGGATTCGGTCGTTTCTGTTGGTTCAGAATACATCGGAGATAGCGGCTCGGGCACGTTCAACCAGACCGGCGGAGCTAACTCAGTAGAAACCACTCTTCATCTCGGTTATGCGGCTGGCAGTCATGGCACCTATAATCTGAGCGGAGGAACCGTCAGGGGGGGTATGTCCGGTGAAATAGTCGGGGTCTCCGGCTCGGGCACATTCAACCAGACTGGGGGGTCCAATAATTCATTCATGGAACTTATCATTGGATCTCAGGCCGGCAGCAACGGGATATATAATCTGAACGATGGTATCTTGGAGACCGGCTCCCTCAGCAGTGAGTATATCGGCGTAAGCGGCACCGGAATATTCAACCAGTCCGGCGGTACGCACACGGTCTCCGGGGCGTTGATAATCAAGCAGAATGATACCGCGACAGGGGTGTACAACCTTTCCGGGGGGACGCTCACGGTTAATGGCGGGATCACCGTCAACGATCTACTGAATTATTCGGGTGGCACGCTCAACGCGGATATCATCAACAATGGCACCACGAACCTAAGCGGCATCGGTACGAGGACCGTGAATGGGGATTTAACCAACAACGGCACGGTAAAGGTAACGAACACCACCGTTCAATATACCGGGACCTTCACGAACAACGGCGCTTACATCAGCGATCCTTCCGTCAACAAGTTCATAGATCTGGTTATCGGAGCGTATGGCTACCTGCAAGGCGGCAGCTCCGACCAATTCCTTCTCTCTGGAAGTCTGGTAAACGACAGCACCAGTCCCCTCTGGGACACCTCGGAAGCCTTGCTCGGATTCACGGGCACGGGTTCGCACAATATCGATCAGATCAATGACTTCCGTTGGGGGACCCTTGCGATCTATGATGGGGGTTCGCTGTATCTTTCCGGTTCGGGCGATCTGTACGTGGAAAACCTCTTAGGCCTCACCTTTGACGGAACAGACACGATATCAAACATTTTTGGGAATGGGTTGAATATCTACTACGATTCCATTTATAATCCATGGCTTGAAGGGCGCACCTATTCCCTCGCGGACGGCGGGTCCCTGCTGGCCTACAACACCCCGGACCCTGTTCCGGAACCAGCCACCATGCTGCTTCTCGGCGCCGGACTGATCGGTCTCGCCGGGCTCAGGAAGAAGCGGAAAAAGCAACGATAACTCGCTCAAGCACGGGGCAGGGACCTACTGCCCCTTGAGCACCTCGTAGCCGGCCACGATGTCCAGGAGTTCCTCGGTGATGGTCATCTGGCGCTGGCGGTGGAACTGGAGATAGATCTCCTCCAGGCGTTCCTCGATATTTTTCTCGGCGTTCTGCATGGCGGCCAACCGGCTGGCGTTCTCGCTGGCCAGGGATTCGGCAAACGCCCGGAAGAGTGAAACGAACAGGTATTCGCGGATCAGGCTCAAGAAAAGGGCGTCGAAGTGCATGGTGTAGAGGGGCAAGGTGCGTGACTCCCATTTCCTTGATTTCAGGTTCTTGAGCCATGCATGATCGACGGGCAGCAGGTGCAGGGTGCATGGCTTGTAAGTGGCGCCGGAAACATATTGGTTGTAGTAGAGATAGATGTGCTCGATCTGATGCCGGAAGTGCCACTCTTCCAGGATTATGATCAGCTCCTG
>JBDKSM010000159.1:0-6066 GCA_039680665.1 Syntrophaceae bacterium
CATCTGCTCGCTGCCGGCCGCCACGTTGTCGGCCGCGGCATGCACGTCGCCCACGATCGTGCGCAGGCGCTCCATCATGGTGCGTAAGGCATCCGCCAACTGTCCGATCTCGTCTTTCTGATTGATATCGATCGTGGCGGTCAGATCGCCATGGGAGACATGCGTGGCCAAGTCCACGCCTTTTTTGATCCCGGTGGAGATGAGTCGGGCAAAGATGAAGAATACAAAGAAACCGGCGGCAAAGGAGATAATGCCTACGACCAGCACGATATAGCGGACCTGATCGGCCTGGGCGAGGAACTCGGCATCGGGCAGTGACAGGCAAATGCTCCAGCCCGTGAGCCCCACCGGAGCGAAGCCCGCGGTCTTAGCCACGCCCTTGTACTTGTAACTTTCCACGCCGGCCTGGCCGGCAAGCATCTTTTTCGAGAGCTCTTCCATGCCTTCCAGGGTGGTTAAGTTGAGCTTCAGGATGTTCTCCTTGTCGGGGTGGGCAATGGTGGTGCCCTCCTTGTTCGCCATGAAGGCATAACCGGTCTTGCCGATCTTGGTGCCGGCGATGAGATCGCTCAAATAGCCGATCTCCAGGATGTTGGCGACCACGCCCACGACATGGCCGTCCGCGGACTTGACCGGGACCGCGATAGGCACGAAAGGCTGACCCGTGACCTTGTTCAGGGCCACATCGCCGATGTTGGCCTTACCTGCCAGGGCATCTTTAAAATAACCCCGGTCGGCCAGGGAGATCCCGATAAATTTTGGATCAGAGGCGGCGATGGCCGTTCCCTGCCGGTCAATGGCCACCACCACCTGGGAATTGTCCTTCAGCCCTTCGGTCTTGCCGAATGTCTCGAACCTCTTACTCAGCTCCGCCAGCTCACCTGCTGAAGCTTGGATTCCTGAGTCCGAAACCGTGGCGACGGCCCTGACAGTAGTACGATCTACCGCCAGGTCCCTGACCACCTTCATCTCTCCGGTCAGGGCCAGCTCAACGGCTTGTGACAGGGTCTTGGTCACGCCTGTCAGCTGTTCATTCTCGATCTGAGTCAGGCCCTTCGTTGCCTGGGAGATTGAAAGCCAACCGACCACCGCGATCGGGATCAACAGTACCACGGAACCTACCAAGATGAGTTTGGTGCCCAATTTCAAGTTTTTAAACATAATCTGTGCTCCTTGTATTTTTCTTTGTTATTGATCACTCTGCGGCTTATTCACCCGCAGGAACGTACGCAGGGCCTGCTTTCTCCGTGACATAAGCATTTCGGAGACATGCTCGATCAGTTTGCCGGGCGAAACCCTTCCCAACAAAGTACCCAGGGCCTGGCCTGACTGGGTCACGATATAGGTCGGTGTGCCCGAAACGCCATACTTTTTCCGGAAATACGGGTGCATTTCCTCCAGGGCATAGTAGGCCTTGATCTCGCCCTGGAAGAACATGGCCGTTAATTCGAGGCTCACCAGATTCGATGTGAAGCTCCCATCCTTGAGCAGACATCCGACCAGGACCGGGCCGGGTTCCTGCATGACGGCGTCCACGGATTCGCTGGTCAGACGGGTGATCAGCTCAGACATCATCATGCTCTTCTACCCCGAATTCGCCTATATTCCACCATCTCATAGGCAAGGGGTATGTCAAAAGGCATGCCATAACCCTTGATGAGCGCTGTGGAATTAAATTAATGGTTTAGAATCATTCGGTTAGTTAGCCACTACTCAAGTTACTATTATGTAACTCTGTCAGGGCATGCTGTAAAATGATGAAATAACAGGCCTGTAAAGACTGTAAATTTTACATCGATTCGATATCGTTACCGATATTGTAATCGCGCATCATCTTATAGAGCGTCGGGCGGCTGATCCCCAGCAGGTGCGCGGTCTGCACCTTGTTCCATCCCGCCTTTTCCAGCGCGGCCTCCACGTCTTCTTTCTTAAGCTGGTGGGGCACCCTGATCACACTCGGGGCGAACCGTGTGAGATGCCCGGTCAGATGAGCGCGGATCTCGTTCGGCAGGTGTTCGACCTCGATCACGGAATCCTGGCACATGACAAAGGCATGCTCGAGCATATGGCGCAATTCACGGATATTGCCCGGCCAGTCATATTCCATGAAGAACATTTCGACCCCTTTCGAGACATCCAGGATCTGCTTGGCAAAGCGTTCATTGAAGAGGGTCAGATAGTGCTCGACCAGCAGGGGAATATCCTCCCGGCGCTCGGCCAGCGGCGGGGTGTTGATCTCGACCACCTTGAGCCGGTAATAGAGATCCTCCCGGAACTCGCCTTCCCTCACCTTGCGGCGCAGATCCCGGTTCGTGGCGCTGAGGATCCTGACATCCGCCTTGATGGGAGTAGGGTCGCCGACCCGCTCGAACTCCTTGGTCTCCAGGACCCTAAGGAGCTTGAGCTGGATCGTGGGCGAGATGTCCCCGATCTCGTCCAGAAAGATGGTGCCCTGGTCCGCCAGCTGGAAACGTCCGGTTTTATCCTTGACCGCGCCGGTGAAGGCGCCCTTTACATGCCCGAAGAGCTCACTCTCGAGCAGGTTCTCGGCCAGGGCCGAACAGTTGACGACCACGAAGGGCGCATGGGCGCGCATGCCGCCGTAATGGATCGCCCTGGCCACGAGCTCCTTGCCCGTCCCGCTGGGGCCCGTGATCAGCACCGTGGTGTCGATGTCCTTCACATTGTCGATCAGGCAGAAGATATCCTGCATCTTGGCGCTGTTGCCCACCATGTTCTGATACTGGTGCCGATCCTCAAGCTCCTTTTCCAATCGCGCTAAGCTGGTGATGTCGCGCACGGTCATGACGGCGCCCAGGTGGTTTTCCTCGCGGTCCTTCAAGGGCGCGATATTGAGGATGACCACCTGCTGGGGCCTCTGTCCGTGCCCGCATTCGATGCGAAATTCATGGATGGAGGCCTTCGCCTCCAGGACGCTCTTCAGGGTGCTCCAACACTTCAGGCCGCAGCCCTGAATCAGGCCCGCGGGATTCTCCCCGATCAGGTATCCTTTGGGGAGCGGGCAGATGGCGGCGAAGGCGTCGTTAAAGGTGAGGATGCGCATCTGGGCATCCACGGAGATAATGGCCTCCTCGACGCTCATGAACACGGCGTCCAGATGGGCGCGGTAGCGTTCCATCTCGCGCGCCATGACGGCCTTCTCGTCCAGCAGGGCCTTGTGCTGGAGGGCATGCTTGGTTACCCTGACGAGGGTCTCTTTATGCAGGGGTTTGGATAGGTAATCGAAGGCCCCCAGCCTCAGCGCGTCGGAGGCGCTGTCGATGGTGGGCTCTCCGGTGACCATGATCACCGGGGTGTTCAGGCCCTTTAGCTTGATCTCCTTGAGGATGTCGATACCCGAATGCCGCCCGAGGTTGATATCGGTGAAGATGACATGAAAATGCGCGCCGTCGATCCGTGCGATCGCCGTATCGTAGTCCGTGGCGCTGTATACATGGTAGCCTTCTGAATTCAGGATCGCTCGAAAGGTCGTGCATATCGATTGATCGTCGTCGATTACCAGTATCTCGTTGTTCAATGCGTACCTCGCATGGTCATGGATGAATGCCAATCCCAACTATTATACTCATCATTATTGTAATGCATATCAAATCAGTTTTCAATAAAGATTCCCAATAGTTGCCATCAGCCGTCGCCGCGGCTCGCCAGCGCGTTCTGAAGCGCCAGCGCCACGGTCTTGCTCGAAAACGGCTTATCGATGAATCCCTTGACTCCCTGACGCAAAGCGCCTTCACGGTCAATAACAGCGCTGTATCCGGTCATGAGGACCACCGGGATTTCGGGCCGGATCTGAAGGATCGCCGCGGCCAGTTGATCCCCGCGCAGATTGGGCATGGTCTGGTCCGTGAGCACCAGATCAAAGGCCTGCGGATCGCTGCGCAAGGCTTCCAGGGCTTCCTGGCTGGCGGTATGACCGCTCACGGCATACCCGAGCTGCTCGAGCAAGAGCGCGGCGAAGCGGACGATATCCGGTTCATCGTCCACCAAAAGGATACGTTCCCCCTTGCCGGTCGGGATGGTTTCGGCCGTGCCTGTTTCCTCGCATATATCGATGCCGAAACGGGGCAGGAACACCTCAAAGGTGCTGCCGGCGCCGGGAGAGCTCGACACCACGATGGCCCCGCCCAGCTTCTTGACGATCCCATGGGTAATGGCCAGTCCGAGCCCGGTTCCACTGGCCTTTTCCTTGGTGGTGAAGAAGGGCTCGAAAATGCGCCGCAAGGTCGCCTCATCCATGCCGCATCCGGTGTCCTGCACGCTCAGCTTGACGTAATCTCCGGCTTTCAGATCAGGATGCCGGTACGCGGCGTGACCATCCAGGGTCAGGGCTTCCAGGGCAACGCTCAACGTGCCGCCCGTGTCCTGCATGGCCTGGTAGGCGTTAGCGCACAGATTCATGACCACCTGGTGGATCTGGGTCGGATCGGCCAGGATGGACCCCGCGCGGGGGTCGATATCCTGTACGATGGCGATGGTGGACGGTATGGTCGCGCGCAGCAGCTTGAGCGCCTCCTTGACGATGAGATGGATATCCAACGGGTGCACCGCGACCTCGACCTGCCGGCTGAAGGTCAGGATCTGATGCACCAAATCCTTGGCGCGTTCGCCTGCCTTGAGCACCTCAGTGATCATCTCGCGCGTCTTCTCAGCGGTGGCGGGAACGTCCCGGATCAGTTCGGAGAAGCCGATGATGACCGAGAGGATATTGTTGAAGTCATGGGCGATGCCGCCCGCCAGGGTGCCGATGGCTTCGAGCTTCTGGGAACGCTGCAGGTGCTCCCGGTAGAACTCCGTTTGTTCCTCGGCCAGTTTTCTCTGATTGATGTCGCGCGTGACGCTCAAGATCCCATACGGCCTGCCGCGATTATCCAGCATGACGCTGATGTTGGACTCGGTCCATATCGTCTTGCCGCCCTTGATGATACGTTTGAGTTCCACGGTCCATGACTTGGAGTGCAGAACCGGGTCCCGCGCCGCTATCAGTTCTTGTATCTCGGCCAGAATGTCTTGCATCTTCAACTTCGATTCGCCGATTATTATATCCAAGGCCGGGGTTCCGAGCATGTCCTGCGGCCGGTAGCCTGCGATGCGCTCCACGGACGGGCTCATGTAGGCGAAGTTGAAATCGAGGTCATAGATTGAGATCATGTCGTGGATGTTATCCGCCACCAGACGGTAGCGCTCTTCACTCTTACGTAACGCCTCCTCGGCCCGTCTGCGGTCCGTGATGTCCATGCAGATGGCGTCATAGTAGAGGATGATGCCTTGCGGGTCCCGGACCGTATGGACGTTCACCGAGCACCAGCCCCGGCTTTTGTCTCGGCGCTGGAATTCAAACTCGTATCCTTCGACGGTGTCGCTTTGCCCAAGAATGTTCGCCCAAACAACCAGGTCTTCTTGATGCGCAACACACTCCACTCCCGCGAATTCAGATTCGATCAACTCCCGAGGCGAGCCAAAACCCAGCATCCGGGCCATGGCTGGATTGACGCTCATATAGCGCCCTTTGGGTGTTACCCGGCAGATGCCCTCGGTCGCGTTTTCGAAAAGGATGCGATACTGTTCTTCACTCTCGCGCAAAGCCTCCTCGGCCCGCTTGCGCTCCGTGATGTCGATACAGGTGCCCTCATAATACTGGTTGCGCCCCTGCCCGTCTTTGACCGTATGGAGGTTCATGGAGATCCATATCAGGCTTTTATCCTTGCGCAGCATGGCGACCTCGAAAAACTCGGCCTTGTCGCGTTCCTCCAAGATGCGCCGCATGGCGTGCCGGTCTTTCGGATCGGCATAGATTTCCCGGCCGATATCCTGCACGGAATCGATCATATCCTGGGGGGAGGAGAAGCCGAACATTCTGGACAGGGAAGTGTTCACGCGGACATAGCTCCCCGCGGTCGTTGTCCTGAATATTCCCTCCGAGGCATTTTCAAAATGGTAGCGGAACTGTTCCTCGCTCTCCCGCAGGGCCTGTTCGGCCTGTTTGCGCTCCGTGACATCACGCATGGTCTCAATGGCGCCGATAAGATCCCCCCGGCTGTTAAAAAT
>JBDKSM010000160.1:0-51160 GCA_039680665.1 Syntrophaceae bacterium
GATAATCGACCCCCAGACCAGAGGCGCCATAGGCCGCGATACCGAAGGTCATGCCCGAACCAACCGGTGAGCTTAATCCGATGGCGGGGATGCTGAACACCGAACCGTGACTGTCGGATTCATAGGTCTGCCCTGACAGCCGGACTTCACCGGACACCGAGGGCATGAAGAGGTCTCCGGCGAAGTCAAAGCTTGAGCCTTTCGTAAAGGCCCCCGAGCCCAAGGTGGCCGGATTGGCAAAAACCGCGGTAATGGCATCCTGCGGCGCGGCCACGCCCACACCTCCCATGGAGCGCGCGATCGGTCCGATACCGATCATGTTGTCTCCGTTGGTCGCCATGGCACCTGAGCTTACGCCCAGGATTCCGAACAGAAGTATCCCGAGAATTGAACCCCTTTTGTTCATATACTCCTCCTCCATGCGTTTATAGATTGCGCCATAGACCAGATAAGCTTCCACAAGCCATGGCATATCGCTTCAATAGCATACGCTCCTTACAAGCCGCTGCAATTGATCCAGATCAATGCATTGCAATCTTCTCGATTATCTCTTTTCTTCCGATCACAATCATCCTGTTCGCAGACAGACCCTGACCATCCAGGACATCCTGGATGATCAGGGTCTCATGATTTACGCCGTGCCCTTGAGGTAGTTCAGCATCGGTTCGGTCACCAGCGGCACCACGTCGCCAATCATATGCGGCATGAGACCGTCCATGACCTTGGGCATGAGGAACGGCATCTGTTCGGCCATATACTCCGGCATGGGCACGAGCTTGGCCACCCGGCTCAGCATGGCGGGCATGACCTTGGGCATCATCATGGGCAGCAGCAGCGGGAACAGCACCGGGAACATGGGCTTCATGAGTTCAAGCATGCCGGGCGCCTTCTTGCCGAAGAGGCGCATCAGAGCGCCCATGCCAAGCGGCATGGCGTCGATCAGCTCGGGCCACATGGTCCCCATCAGGTCGGCGAAGCCCTGGGGGGTCATGAGCTTGATCATGGCATCGAAGACGGCCCACTGGGCCTTGACCTCGGGGTGCGGGTCCGGGAAAGTATAGCCCAGGGCATTGCCGGCAAAGGTGGCCAGATCCACGACCTCGACCGGCACCTGCTTCTTGTCCGCGCTGACGCGCAGCTGGAACTGGCAGCAGGGACACAGGGCCAGGACCTTCGACGCCCCGGCCTCCACGGCCTCATCCAGGCGCGACTTGCCGATGACGGCCGCCACGTCCGGTTCCTTGATCAGGGTCAGCACCGACCCACAGCAATGGGCCTCTTCGCGGTTATGCTCCATCTCAACGAACTTTACGCCCGGCACGGCCTTGATGAGGGTGCGCGGCGGGTCATAGACCCCGCTGACGCGGCCGATATGGCAGGAGTCATGCAGGGTGACGGTCTGCGGTTTGTTGCCGTTATCAGGGAAGCTGAACTCACCTTTTTCGATCTTCTCCGAAACGACCTCGGAATAGTGCTTGGCCGTGATATCGTAGGGGATGCCCAGTTTCTTGGCCCAGGTGGGGTACACGTGGCGCCACATCATATCGCAGGCCGGGCAGGAGGATATCACCGTATCCGCCCCCTTGGCCTTTACCGCCGCGATATTGGACTTCATGATGTCGGTGAAGGTGTCCCATTTGCCGGCCACCAGCATGGGCGTGCCGCAGCAGCTCTCGGCCTGGCCCAGGTAGCTGAAATCCACCCCGGCCTTGTCGAGCAGGCGTACGCTGGCCATGCCGATGTCATGCTCGACGTAGCTGGCCGTGCACCCGGCGAAATAAATGTTCTTGGCCTCTGGTATCTGCGAGCCGTGCTTGGCGATGAGGTCCTCCGGGAACCACTTTTCGCGGTCCTTGCGGTAACCGGCCCAGATATCGCCTTCGGCCCTGGCCGCAGCCTCCATCATGACAAAGGGCGGCAGGGTCAGGCGCTTGTCGTCCTGGATGAGCTTGCCTCTGAGCTTCATCCAGGACTCTTCGATGGGCAGCGCGGCCGAGCAGCGGGTGTTGCACAGCTCGCAGGTGGTGCAGACGATCATGGTGTCGACCATCTTCTGGTTCCACTGTTCTTTGCCCTCGATGAATTCGCGTAGCCAGTACCATTTGCCGCGCGGGCTCTGAGATTCCCAGCCGCGGCCATAGTACTGGTCGCACTCGTCCACGCAGTAGCCGCACTGGGAACAGGAATAGGCGTACCAGACCACGTCGGGTGGGATGCCCCGCACGGCCTCGGTGGGACGCCAGCCGATGCTGACCGGCGCGGCATTACCCAGGATGCGGGCAAATGGTTCAAAGATGCTGGCCAGGCGCATGAACCACCCCAAGAGCGTACCCGGCAGAACCTTATCCGGATTAAAAAGCCCTTCTGGGTCGATGCTCTGTTTGAAGGCCTTCAGGCGCTTGACGCGCTCCTTGCCCAGGATGCGGCCCGCCTGGCCGTTGAAATAGAGCCCCGTGCTGTACGGCCGTCCGCCGTTCTTGATGGCGATGTTCATGACGGTCAGGGCCAGGGCAAAGACGAAGTTATAGCTGAAACGGCGCTGGTCGCACGGGATGAAGCCCAGCACGACCACCTCGGGTTCGCCGTGGGCGCCGTGCGGGATGACGACCGCTTCCTTGACCAGGGGTTGACCGACCTTGCGGCCGATATCGTCGAAGACGTGCGCCAGGTTGCGCAAGGGCACGATGACCTCCACCGGCGCCAGCGACGGCCCCAAGCGTTTGACCACCATGAGCCGGAAGCGGCTTTCCCATTCGTGGTCGGCTATCTCCTGAGGCAGGAGTTTGGCGTCATGCCGGTCCAGGAGCTCCGGCAGGGCGGAGCGGACACGGTTGCTCACCCCCTTGCGGAAGGTGAGCGTCAGGAGGAAGGCCACCGGCAGATCGACGGTCGCTTCGGCATGGCCGTGATGTTCGGGCTGCGGTGCGATTTTTTTGAACTCGGCCATCTTGGGGTTGATGAACATAGCCGACCAGATGGGCAGGCTGGCGGCGATGATGGACTGGAACAGACCCTGGAGGCTCTTGGCATCCGGACAGCTGACGGCGAGATAGTCGAGTTCCTCATCCGGCTGGACGCGCAGGGTCACCTCGCTGATCAGGCCGGTGATACCCTCGGCGTCCGAGATCAAGTCCAGGTCACCGCCCTCAAAGGTACGTGTTTCGCCGCTGGGCAGCACCGCCTTGGCGGATATCACATTATCGCGGAAGTAACCGTACTGGTAACTGCCGAACCCGGCCCCGCCCTGGGCCAGCCAGCCGCCGACCGTGGCGGAAGGGTAGCTGGACGGATACAGCCGCAGGGTCAAACCCTTGGCCTTGAGTTTGCGGTCGAGCTGTTCCCAGCTGATGCCGGGCTGGACCGTGGCGGTATGGGCTTTCTCGTCGATGTTCAAAACTGCTTTCAGGCGCCAGAAATCGACCACCACGCCCTGCTTGACCGGCAGCACTCCGCCGTAACCGGAGGTGGCCTTGCCGCGCGGGGTCAGCGCGATCTTGTTTTCATGCGCCCAGGCTGCCAGCTTGACCAGTTCTTCCTCGCTCTCGGGCTGCACCACGGCATCCGGGATGGTGGAGCCGATCAGCGGCCGCACCAGGGAGGGCATGGCGCCGATATCGTGTCCATAGAGTTTGCGTTCAACCTTATCGCAATTTACATGGGTACTGATCCGCTTGAGAGACATTTCCTGCTCTGTGTTCATGCCGTCCTCCTCAGAGATATGGCTTGCATCATACATACCTCACAGCCCCACGTCATTGATTCAGATCAACCTGAGACTGATTTACAACCTAACCGATCTGTATAAATAACAACGCGTTTGCCGTTGGCAACCCCTGCCCTGATCAGTAGGCGCAAAGGTCCTTTCGAGAAGGGCATTCCCGGATTGTCCGGTCCGGCGTGGTCTACCTGTCCTCGGGGGTATGGCCGCCATCCGCCGGTGGCTTGGCGCCGCCGAATATACGCAGACAAATGATGATCGGCAGGGAGAAAGGCAGTAGGGTTATGGCGGGGGTATAAGGAGGAGCGAGTGATTCCAGAAACACGGGCAGGCTGTTGAGCCAAAGCTCAGGCTGTGCATTCGGGATGGCTGCCGCAATGAGCGCGAAAATGTCCGTGCCAGCCATGATCCATAAAAGGATGCAGCCTATGAGCAGCTTGCCCAGTTGGTGCACCTCGCCGAAATCGCCTAAGCCCTTTAAGAGGAAGATGCCGGAAAAGATCGTCACCAAGCCGCCCCAGAGTCCGCGGAAGGCTCCGGTCGAAAAGACAACCAGCGGGCAGGCCAACTGATGTCCGGCCGCGGCGGCCAGGAACTCAAGCAGCCCACAAAAGAGCACGGCCACGCCCAGCAGAGCAAAATACCCTTGCCAGAGCCGCACCATCACTGCACCCCCAGGATGACCCAGACCAGGTGCAAAAGGCCCACCCAGATAAAGGCCACGCTGATCAGTACGGCAAGACTGCCGAAAAAGGCCTTGCCGCCCTCCTTGAGCATCATGAAGAAGGTGCCGATGCACGGGAAATAGATGCTCACCAGCACGATGGCGGTTATCAGCTGGTACTTGGTCATGGTGATGGCGCTTAGTTGGGCGATGGCCAGATCTTTGCGCAGAAAGGCCGCGACCAGGGGTCCGGCGGTCTGTCGGGGGACGCCGAACCAGCCCTCGAAGATCGGGGCCGAGGCCCGCGCCAGGGCGTCAATGGCCCCATGCGAATACAGAATGTTGACAATCAGGATACCCAAGGTCACGAACGGGATGGCGTCCTTGAGAAATGACTTGGTGCGCATGGCGACCTTGCGGCGTACATCGCGCAGGATCGGCCGCTGATAGACCGGGACATCCATGATGATGTCTGGTGTCGTGCCGGGAATGATCCGGTTCAGAAGAAAGCCGAAGACGAAATACCCCAGGAAGAGGTAGGCCATCACGAAACCGGTGTAACTCGGAATGACATCCTGCATGATGGCTATCTGGGCTCCGCACGGGATAAAAATGGCCAGGATGGTCATCATCACGAAGCGTTGTTTCTTGGTCTCCAGGATGCGGGTAGCCTCGACACCGGGGACATTACACCCCAGGCTCAGGATGGTCGGCACGATGGCGTAGCCGTGCAGGCCGATCTTGTGCAGGAAGGTATCCATGAGTACGGCCAGGCGCGGCAGATAACCAACGTCTTCGAGCAGGGCCAGCATGATGTAGAACGCGAAAACCGCCGGCAGGACCACGCCGAGCTCCAGATAAAGGCCTGACGTCAAAACCCCGAAAGATTCCAGGCAGGTCTCGGAGGCGATCCAGACGCCGTCCTTGAAATGGCCGAGATCAACCATAACGCCATAGATCCAGGTGCCGGGGCCGCCCGGGAACCAACCTTGCATCCACGGCAGCCAATACCGGTCAAAGGCCTTGCCGAGAAAACCATCCGTCATCAGACCCGAGAAGGTGCTGAAAATGCTCCAGAAGGCGTACAAGATGGCAATGGCAAAGGGTGTGCCGGTCAACGGCTTCACGGTATAGTCGCCGATGGCATCCTTGAGGGTATGCCGGTAATGTCCTATAGTTAGCGTGCGCCGGGAGATCTCCTCCACCAGAGCCCAGCGTTCCTCAGAGCTGAGCACGGATGGTGCCGAGGCGCATGTCTGCCCCGCGATGCAGCCGCTGCAGCCGTTGCAGGTTGTTCCGGTCATGAGCCCGGCCAGCCGCAGGCGCTTGTACAATTCCGCGATGCCGGCCGGCTCGACCGCCAGAAGCCTGTCCATCAGCGTGGAAAGCCCCTCGGCACTGACGGCCACGGTCGGGATAACCGGGACGCCGATGAGGGACCCAAGCTTTACGGGGTCGACGCTGATATTTTTATCATGGGCGACATCCCACATGTTAAGCGCCACGACCATGGCATATCCCTTCTCGATCAGATCCAGGGCCAGATAGAGTCCGCGTTCGAGTTTGGTGGCATCGATCACGCAGATGATCCTGGCCTGCGGATGGTCACGAAGCATATCCAGCGCCACGGCCTCGGCCTTGTCGCGCGGTTCGAGTGAAAAGGTGCCGGGAACATCGATGACCTCGATATCCTGACCCTTATGACGCATTAAGCCCTTCTTGTAATCCACCGTTGTGCCAGGGTAATTAGAGGATATCACGTCCGCGCCGGTCAGGCGGTTGAAGATGACGCTCTTGCCTACATTGGGGTGGCCCAGCAGCAAGACTTTCACTTAAGCTACCTCCACCTTGATCTTGTGTGCCAGGCCTTTGCCCAGCGACAGCGTGACCTGGTCCACCTGGATGACCACCGGTCCATGAAAGGGCTGGCGGGTGAGCACCGTGACGCATTTACCGACCCGCAACCCGAGATCGGTGAGGTGGTGACGCCGGCCGCCTTCGATGGTAGTGATGACGCCGGTCTGACCGAGGTCCAACTCATATAAATCCTTGATCACACATGCCTCCCATTGCGAGACTGGGTCTCAGTCTCATCTTGATTTCAAAAAAATATCTCATTTCTCCGCGCAACTCCGGCAATACCCTCGGATACTGAGGGTATGTTCCTCGGGCACGAAGCCATGGTCGGCACACGTGTTGCGGATATAGCGCTCCAGGCGGGGTTCGTGAAACTCGATCACAACGCCGCAGGTACGGCAAATCATGTGGTCATGCGGTTTGGTCCCGGCCAGGCGTTCATAGCTAACGCGTCCTTTGGTGCGGATGGTCTTGGTGATGAACCCGGCGTCTACCAGCAACGGAATGACACGGTAGACCGTGGCGCGCGAGACCTTGGGGTTGATGCCCTTGACCACCAGGGCCAGCTCGTCGGCATCGAAGTGACCGTCCGAGGCCGCCACGCCATGTAGGACGGCCAGTCGCTCTTGGGTCAGCTTCAGACCGCGATCTTTCAGATAGGCAGTGAAGCGTTCCATCTGCATTGCAATTGCCTCCGTATTGATACTGCGTCTCAGTATCATTTAACTGCCATGCCGCGACCGTCCTGTCAAGCATGAAGTGATGCCGAGATATGGCGCTTTACAAGATCCCGGCCAGGATAAGCCCCATAACACCCAAGGCCAGGGCGATGCGATAATAACCAAAGATCTCCAGACCATGCCGGGTGAGATAGGCGACCATCCACTTGACCGCGACCACGGCTGAAACGAATGCGACCACAATACCGATGGCGGGCGAAATCCAGCCGAAATGGATAATGATCCCGGTCCCCTCCTTGACGATCTCATAGCACGTGGCGCTCCCCAGTGTTATCAGACCCAGGATAAAGCTGAACTCCACGGCGGCCGGCACGGACAACCCCACCATGGTCCCGCCCAGGATCGTCACCAGGCTGCGGCTTACACCCGGCCACATGGCGAGGCACTGGATCATGCCGATCACAAAAGCCCTTGATACACTCAAGTCTCCGGCGTCCAGACCGCCGGGCGGCCGTTCCTGCAGACGCCGCGCCACCGTGAGGATGGCGACCCCACCTGCGAGCCAGGCCGCCGTAATGGGCCATATGCCGAACAGGTAGCTTTTGATCAGATCTGCGCACGTTAACCCGATGACGGCGGCCGGTATGAAAGCCGCGAGGGTATTGATCGCCAGGCGCAATCCGCGCGGATCACGCCCCATAAGTCCCATCACCATCTGAGCGATCCGCCCCGGATAGAGCCATACCACTGCCAGGATGGCGCCGATCTGGATGGCGATCACATAGGCATTCGAGGCCGCCTGCTCAAGAACGGAACCGCCCAGGCCCATAAGGCTTGCCGCCAGATAGAGGTGTCCCGTGGAGCTGACCGGCAGATACTCGGTGAGCCCTTCGACGACACCCAGGACGACGGCTTGAATATTGCTCATTCCCGGCGCGACCTCGCCCGCCCAGGCCCCTGAGGTCGAGCAGACCATACAAAGCGCCATCAATGCCCCTATCCGGATACCTTTCATCCAAGCCCCTGATTATTTTTTCAAATCACCCTGTTGTGTATACGGGTTTGCTGATTCTGCAAAGCAAAAAACAGCCGTAATGCTAAAAGACAACCCAGACCGACACCCTCGCATCGAGCCGCCGCCGGAGAAGTATATTGTCACAGACCGCCGTTTGGCCTTATGATACGGTTGTCAAAAGGAGGTGGCATGCGCACGTTCATTGATCTATCCATAGCCATTGAAAGCGGTCTGCCAAGCGATCCGCCCATCATGATCCCCAAGGTCACCTACCTCGATCATGCTTTAGGGGCCCAGAGCATGCAGGCCTTTTATCCGGGTCTGACCGAACGGGATTTGCCCGGCGGCCTCGGTTGGGCCGTGGAATTGCTTGAAGTGTCCACCCATGCCGGTACCCACATGGACGCGCCCTGGCATTTTCATCCCACCCAGGACGGCGGTCAGCCAGCCCTGACCATCGACCAGTTCCCGCTCGAATGGGCCGTAGGTGGTGGGGTCAAGCTGGACTTCACGGACAAGCCCGACGGCTACAACATCACCCCGGCCGACCTCAAGGTCAAGCTCGAAGGCATCAATTGCCGGCTCAAGGAGGGCGATATCCTGCTGGCGCAGACCGGCGCCGCACCCTATTGGGGCAAACCGGAATATCTCGTCAAGGGATGCGGCTTCGGGAAAGACGCCACCCTGTGGATCATCGACCAGGGTGTGCACGTCGTGGGCACGGATGCCTGGAGCTGGGACCGGCCGCTGCCCTTCCAGGCCAGGGACTTCGAGAAGACCCATGACGCCTCTCTGATCTGGGAAGGACACTTCGCAGGCATCACCAAAGGATATTTCCAGATCGAGAAGCTCACCAACCTCGACAAGCTTCCGGACACGGGCTTTACCTTCTACTGCTTCCCCATCAAGATCAAGGGCGCCAGCGCGGGGTGGATCAGGGCCGTCGCCGAGCTGTAGAAAAGCACAGGGGGACGCTTTAATAAAAAGTGCCTCCCCGTGGCCTCACAAAAATTATTAAAGGCAGGAGGAGATTGACCACTTTTCGTGGCCGATCTCCTCCTGCTTCTGAAAGTTTTGGGAAGGGGTTTGGGGAAACCTTTTCTCAAAAAGGTTTCCCCAAGATCTTGGCGATCTTTTACAACGCCTCGATGGCCATGGCCATGCCCTGCCCGCCACCGATGCACAGCGATGCCAGGCCGAGGTTCACCTTGCGGCGCTGCATCTCATGCAGGAGCGCTACCACGATGCGCGCGCCGCTGCAGCCGATGGGGTGACCGACCGAGATGGCCGAGCCGTTGACGTTGCAGATATCCTCATTGACCCCCAGCTCGCGTATGCAGGCAATGGCCTGGGAGGCAAAGGCCTCATTGAGCTCGATGAGGCCGTAGTCCTTGATGCTCGTCCCTGTGGCGCGCAAGAGCCTACGCACGGCCGGGACCGGACCCAAGCCCATGAAAGCAGGATCCACGCCGCCCGAGGCATACCCCTTGACACGCGCCAGTGGCTTGAGCCCCAGGGCCTTGGCCTTTTCCTCGGTCATGAGGAGCAAGGCCGCGGCAGCGTCATTGATACCCGAGGCATTGCCGGCCGTGACCGTGCCGTCCTTCTTGAAGACCGTGGCCAGTTTGCCCATCTTCTCTACCGTGGTGTCCATGGGGCGTTCGTCGGTGTCGAACACAATGGGGTCGCCCTTTTTCTGCGGGATGACCACCGGAATAATCTCGTTCTTCAGGATGCCGGCCGCGATGGCCTTCCTGGCGCGTGCATGGCTGGCCGCGCCCAAGGTGTCCTGCTCCAGACGGGTGATGCCGTACTTCTCGGCGATGTTTTCGGCCGTGATGCCCATATGGTAGCCGTAGAAAATCTCATAGAGGCCGTCGAAGACCATGAGGTCGGTCACTTGGCCGTAGGGCATATCCATGCGATAGCCCCAGCGGGCCTTGGGCATGGCGTAGGGGACATCGCTCATGTTTTCCATGCCGCCCGCGATCATGACTTCGGCATCGCCGGCCTTGATGGCGGCCGTGGCCAGGGCGATGGCCTTCATGCCCGAGGCGCAGACCTTGTTGATGGTGAACGCACCGGTTTCCTTGGGCATGCCGGCCCGGATCATGGCCTGGCGGGCCGGGTTCTGGCCCTGCCCCGAGGTCAGGACATTGCCCATGATGACCTCATCCACCACGACTTCCTGGTTGCCTGACCATTTTGCATATTTCTCTTCGATCGGACTTAAGCCCTGCTCTCTCATCTTATCCGGGGCCTCTTCCTTGGCCGTAGCTGACAGACCCGGCTTGAGGCCTACCTTCTCGAGCGCGCCCTTGATGACCAGGGCGCCCAAGTCCTTGGCCGCGACGGCCTTGATGGTGCCTCCGAAGGCGCCCACTGCTGTCCTGACTCCGCTTACGATTACAACATTCGACATAGTGCCTCCTTACTGTGCAAATAGTTAAATTTTTGAATATATAGTATTGCACAGATGGTCGTTTGAGGCAATAAGAATTGACATCTCAGTCAATAATATGAGCGCAAAACCCTCGCGCCCCTCTCCTGTGTGAAGGTTACTATATTGACAATGCGCCGGGCACGTTTATTATGTGGATCAGTGATCATGCGCGTAACTGCATTGAGAAGGTAACTCATGAATACGGCGACATCGGCAACCAAGGCTCTCTGCGTCCTGATATGCTTGGGAATATGCTTGGCAGGGTGCGGCAAAAAGACCACCATCGTCAAGACCCCGAGCGGAGCCGAGAACGCCCTCTTCACCGATGACGGCCGTCTGTTTATAACCGGCCTGGACAATATCTTCGAGGTCACCTAAGACGGGGCGGGCCAGTATGCCATTCGTCCCTTGTACTCCGGGACCCGAGAATTCGGCGGCCTGGCCCAGTACGGCAACTACTTGTATGTCGTGTGCGGCGAGACGGATGCCTCCGGCACGGTGACACCCTCCCTACTAAGCGCCCGCATCGACCTCATCACCACCAACGCGACCTGGAACTCCCTGATGGGCGTATTCCCTGAAACCACTCTGAACGATCTGCCGGCAACCGCTCCCGAAGCCACCCCCATCACCCTGCCCAACGGCATGGACAGCGATGCCAATGGCTATCTTTATTTTGCCGATTCCTATAACGGCCGCATCATGCGTCTGAAGATCAACCCTGACAAACCCAAAGAGGTCTCGGACCTTACCCAGTGGTGGAAACGGGACGGTCTGTACTTCACCAACGGTGTGGCCATCAAGGGCTCCGCGCTGTACCTTTCGGGCGGCATGGAGGTGCACAAGATTCAGATCCAGGGCGACGGCAGCGCCGGAGAGTACCGCGTGATCCATACACGGGTATCTTTCCTGGACGATCTCACCACCTACGCCGACGGCGTGATCGTAGCCGATTTCATCAGCGGCACGATCTTCTATGTTACGGACGCCGGCAAGGTCATCTACGAGACCTACCCTACCTTTGCCGGACCGTCATCCGTACACCTCGCCCAAGCCCCACTCTTCGAACCGGGCAGCCTCATTGTCACCGAACAGGGCCTGATGGGCCAAATACCCGCGCTCGGCAACCAGATGAGCCTCTTCACACCGACACTGGATCTCATCAAGGAGGGGCAGTGATCCTATCCCTGCCATAAGGCAATTGTAATGCTTACAATGTCTTAACAACCCATGGGCTGTCTCATATTGGTGAAAGCTTTTTGTTATGGTATACTCTTACGCGGCGTTTATATGAATGCTATAAAACATAACCAACATCAGCGGGAGTTGAGTCCATGAAACGAGCAGCAGCAAGCCGCGATATTAGAAATACCATCATCAAAGTCTCGAGAGACCTTTTTATCGAGCAGGGGTATAAGGCCACCACCATCAGGCAGATAATCGATAAGGCGGGGATCACGATCGGAAGCCTGTATCATTTTTATCTGGACAAGGAAGACATCTTCATCCATGTCGCAGACGACATCATAAGGGAATTCATTCAGATCTCGGATATGCTCATGGGGAGCGATGACGACACCATCCTGAAGTATGCCTTCAGGTTTGCCTTGGAATTGAAGATTATCGATAGTTCCGACATCATAGCCGAGCTTTTTCTCGAGGGTTATCTCTCCTGGCGGATCACGCAGAATCTTTTGCCACTGTACACCCAAAGGGCGCGCGAAATCTTTCAGAGCTATAACAAAGACTTCACCGACCAGGATTATCATGTAAGAATCCTGGCCGCCAGAGGGGCGCGGATGAACTTCATGATCGAACGCATGAACCAGGGCAAGCTTGCCTATGACATCAAATGCCCTTTTCTGTTGGAAGCGTCCCTCTCATCTTTTAATGTACCCAAAGATATTATCAAGACCACCATCAGGAAGGCCATGCAACTGGTCAATGAAAAAGATATCGAGATCTACGGCTACAGGATAGCACCCGGAACCTGAACCCCCAGGCCTTGCGGTATGCCGGCCACCGGATAAGGCCTGCTCAAGCCGGGAACCAACTCAGCCGTTTCACACCCTAAACCGGATTTCACGACCCCCGGTCGTTGAGCCGCCATGATCCCGCATCCCGATCACATCTTGGGCAAAGGGATGATGTAATAAGTGCAGGTGGAAGTGGCCACCACGGTGCCGCTGACATCTCTCACCGCCATGTCCAATATCCACTCCCCCTTGCCTCGCTCCTCGATCGGCTTGAGCTTGGCCAGAGCCTCCTCCTCACCTATGGTGAGTTCACACGCGATATCCGTGGCCACTGGTTTTAAATAGCGGATCGTCATGGCTTTGTTGATGGGCACGAAGCGCTCTATGCCATAGGCCGAAACAAACAACGCCGCGCCGGCGACCTCCATGAGCATGAAGGATGTCCCGGCATACACCAACCCCACATGATTCATGTGCAGCCCCTGCACCGGAACGGATAAGCGTACATGCCGCTGCTCGAAAATATCTACCCTAAGCCCGCTCATCTTGACCCATGGGATGGTGTCGGTGAAGGCTTTTCGAATCGAATCCCAATCCATTATCAACCTCCTTCATACTACGATGACGGTGCTCCATCATCAATCGCAACAGCGCTTGTATATCACATCCGCAAGCCTTGAGAAAGGTTCCGCGTGCGGTGGAGAATTATCAAGGATACGAATAAGAAGAAGATCCGCACCGCTTGAGTCCCACGCGAGGGCGGCGCTTCCAGTCAAGGTGGACGGTGCGGCGGCATGCTCGGAACGCGGAGAAGTACGGTTAAAATTGGTTACCAGAGGCACAATCCATTTACTTCCCTCTACTGTCATCATAAAATCAAAGTATTAGACAGCGGATGAAGAGTATTCTAGAAGCAGGCTCAATATAGCTCTCCAATCTATACGACGCTATAGACCTCCTCTTTAGGCCCACTACCACCTTATGTGAGTGGGTCCTTTTTTTATACCTGCGCCTTATCTGAGCCAATTGTAATGATAATGATCACGGCAAGAGACCTCTGGTTGGGCTTCAGATCCCGACAATGCACCTTTCCTGTTATGGTCTGGCTTCTGAAGGGCTTGCTTCACTGCCTTTTTTTAGTGTAGATGGAGCGCATGGAACTGGACTATGATGCGTTGCTAGAGCGTTACCGCATGCATCTGCTCGATCAGAAGGGGCTTTCGGTCGAGTCCTATCGGGCCTATATCAATGACCTGACGGATATGATCGCGTTCATGCGCGAGCGCGGTTCGCTCGACAAACGCGCGGTGCGCGCCTATATGATGCATATGCACAATCAGTATGCACGCGCCAGCATCAACCGCAAGCTGAGCGCCATCAAGGGGTTCTTCAATTTCGCGTGCCGGGAGACGGGCCTGGAGACAAATCCGTTCGCGCATGTCAGATCGCTTAAGAAGCAGGAAGAGCTGCCGCGTTTCCTGAGCCCTGACGAGGCCGTAGATCTGATCGAGGCCACGGATAAGCTGCGCGACCAGGCCATCCTCGAACTCCTGTATTCCACGGGTATACGCGTGGGCGAGATCGAGGGCATGGACTGCTCGGATGTGGACCCGTCAAGCGGCTTTATCCGCGTGCTGGGCAAGGGCTCGAAGCAGCGCATGGTGCCGGTGGGGGTGCATGCCCTGAGTGCCATCTCAGCTTACCTGCGTACGCGCGGGATCAATGACCCGATCTATGTCAATGCGCCGCTGTTCTTAAACAAGAACGGCACCCGGCTTACGAGCCGCAGCATCCGGCGCATCGTGGGACGCTGGTCTCAGCATGTGGCCATCAACCGGCATGTTACACCGCATGTCTTGCGGCACAGCTTTGCCACGCATCTCTTGGATGCCGGGGCTGACCTGAGGTCGATCCAGGAGATGCTGGGGCACGCCAGCCTGTCGACCACGCAGCGCTATACGCACCTGAGCGTGGATAAGCTCATGGAAGTCTATGACAAGGCTCACCCCAAGGCCAAGGGATAAATCAATGATCAGGGGCGACTTACGATCGCTCGTTTGGAGGAACAATGGAAATCAGAGGAACCACCATCATCTGCGTCCGCAGAGGTAACAATGTCGTACTGGCCGGCGACGGTCAAGTCACGATGCAGAATACCATAATCAAGGCCAAGGCCAAGAAGGTGCGCAAGCTCCATGAAGAGACCGTGCTGGCCGGGTTTGCCGGCTCCACCTCGGACGCCTTTACGCTCTTCGAGCGCTTCGAGGCCAAACTTAAAGAATACCGCGGCAACCTGACGCGCGCAGCCGTTGAGATGGGCAAGGACTGGCGTACGGACAGGATCCTCAGACGGCTGGAAGCTCTCATGATCGTGGCCGACAAGGAGAAGACCTACCTCTTGTCAGGGACCGGCGACGTGGTCGAGCCGGATGACGATGTCTGTGGCATCGGCTCGGGCGGCAACTATGCCATGGCGGCGGCCCTGGCCCTGGTGAGGAACACGGACTTGAGCGCGCACGACGTGGCCGAGAAGGCACTGGATATCGCCTCGGATATATGCATATATACCAATAAAAATACGACGATTGAGGAACTGACATGAAGGAATTGACACCCCGCGAGATCGTCGCCGAGCTCGACAAGTACATCATCGGGCAGGGCAAGGCCAAACGCGCCGTGTCCATTGCGTTGCGCAACCGCTGGCGGCGCCAACAGGTCACGGGCGACATGCGCGACGACATCTACCCCAAGAACATCATCCTGATCGGCCCCACCGGCGTGGGCAAGACCGAGATCGCCCGACGACTGGCCAAGTTATCCGGGGCGCCCTTCATCAAGGTGGAGGCCTCCAAGTACACCGAGGTCGGGTATGTGGGCCGGGACGTGGAATCCATCATCCGTGACCTTATGCGATTAGGCGTCCAGATGGTACAGAAGGAGGAGAGCGAGCGCGTCAAACAGCGCGCGGCCGAGCTGGCCAAGGAGCGCCTCTTGGATTATCTGCTGCCGCTGGAGAAGGATGCCCTAGACGGCCGTAGCGAAACCCGCGATAAGTTCAGGGCCATGCTCGACCAGGGCCTGCTGGACGAGCGCACCATCGAGGTGGAGATTCGCGAGACCTCCACGCCGGCCATCGAGGTCTTCACCGGCCAGGGCATCGAGGAGATGGGCATCGATTTCAAGGAGATGTTTTCGAATATCCTGCCCAAGCGATCGCGCCGCCGCAAGATGAAGGTGAAGGACGCGCGCGAGTTCCTACTCCAGGAAGAGGTGGGCCGGCTGATCGATATGGAAAAGGTCACCCAGGAGGCCAAGCAGCGCGTGGAGAACTCCGGCATGGTGTTTATCGATGAGCTCGACAAGGTGGCGGGGCGAGAGTCCGGCCACGGGCCGGATGTCTCGCGCGAGGGTGTGCAGCGCGACCTCTTGCCCATCGTGGAGGGTACGACCGTGAACACCAAGTACGGCCCGGTCAAGACCGATCACATCCTCTTCATCGGCAGCGGCGCCTTCCATGTCACCAAGCCCGCTGATCTGATCCCGGAGATGCAGGGGCGCTTCCCCATCCGGGAGGAACTGAACCCCTTGACCGGCGAGGATTTCGTGCGCATCCTGACCGAGCCACAAAACGCGCTCATCAAACAGTACACGGCGCTCCTAGCCACCGAGGGCGTGGCACTCGAATTTACGCCCGAGGCAGTGGCCGAGATCGCCAGGATCGCGCAGTACATCAACGACCATACCGAGAATATCGGTGCCAGAAGGCTGCATACGGTCATGGAAAAACTCCTGGAGGATATCTCGTTCGCGGCACCTGAAACGCGCGCGAAGGAACTGGTGGATGCGCGCTACGTAAAGGAAAAGCTCGACCCCATCATGCAGAAGGAAGACTTGAGCAGGTACATACTGTGATACCCAAAGGACGTTATATCGCGGAATTAGGAGACGGCGACAAGGTCAAGGCCGTGTTCATGATCGCGGAGCGCAGGCTCCTGACGGCACGCAACGGCAAGCCCTACGCCAAGCTCATGCTGCGCGACCGCACGGGCGATATCAGCGGCTTCATCTGGGAGTCAGCGGCCGATCAGATGGCCGGGATCGAGCCCGGCGACGTGGTCGGGGTGCGCGGCAATGCCGAGAGCTATGAAAACCGCATGCAGGTGCGCATCGAAAAAATCGTACGCCTCTCGGAAACCGAGGTGGACATGGCGGATATCATCCCCACCACCAAGGCCAACCGCGAGGATCTGCTCGCATGCCTGGATCGGCTTTTAGAATCGATTAAGGACCCATCCATCAAGCGGCTTATCGAGGCGGTCCTGGCGCGCGAGGGCGTAAAAGAAGCCTTCTGCAAAGCCCCGGCCGCCAAAGGGGTGCACCATAACTATATCGGCGGCCTCCTGGAGCATACCGTAAACGTGCTCAAGGCCGTGGATGCGCTCTGCCCCATTTTCATGAACTACGGCCTCAACCGTGACTTCCTCATCGCCGGGGCGTTCTTGCATGATCTCGGCAAGATCTACGAATACTCCTATGTCAAGATGATCGACATCACGGCCCCGGGCCGGCTTCTGGGGCATGTCTATATCTCGTCCCAGATCGTGGACGAGGAGATCGCCCGCATGGAAGGCTTCCCCGAGGAGCTCCGCCTACAGCTGATCCATATCATCTTAAGCCACCACGGCGAACTCGAGTATGGTTCTCCCAAGGTGCCCATGACGCGCGAGGCCATGTTCCTGCACATGATTGACGACCTGGACGCCAAACTGGCGGGGTTCGCCTCAATCATCGACGCCACGCCGGAGAACGAGCTCTTCAGCGCGTTTTCCGGGATATACAACCGCTACCTGTATACCAAGGTGTACGAGGCGGGCGCCGAAGAAGAATGAAACAGAACGTGCCCGCTTCGGGATGCCGAAGCGGGCACGTTGACTCTGCTATCCCTCATACGAGGAAGGATTTCGGTCTTTTAGAGCAGCGGTTCCACCACCCCCCAGTCTCCATCGGTGCGCTTGTAGATCAGGTTGATCTGCTTAGAGTCGGTATTTTGGAAGATGAGAAACTCCTTGCCGGAGACGCCGATCTGGAGCACGGCCTCTTCGACACTCATGGGTTTCACGAAGTACTCCTTCTCGCGGATGACCCGCGGAGAACGGTCTTCGGAATCGGCCGGGGTCTCGGTGACCGTGCGGACAGCGCCCTTGCGCTCCTGAAGCTTCTGTTTGTGTTTCTTGATCTGCCGCTCCACTTTGTCCATCACCATATCAATGGCGGAATATAGATCCTCGGTTATCTCGACTGCATTAACTATCACCCCGTCCGCATTGAGCGTGACCTCGGCCTTGTGCCGGATCTTCTCCACCGAAAGAATGACATGCGCCTCGGCCGGCCGATCGATGTATTTCCCGATCTTGGACAAGCGCTTGGTGGCATAGTCTTTTAACGCCTCTGACGGATCGACGTTCTTGAAGGTGATATCTATATGCATAGGTCCTCCTACTACTTTTAATAGTGTTTTTTCCGCCGGTTTGACGGAAGTAACCCCAGTATTTCCCGATACTTGGCGACTGTGCGCCTGGCGATTTCCACCCCCTTTCCTTTCAAGATTTTTGCTATAGCCTGATCAGACAACGGGTGTTTGCTGTTCTCGTTTTTGATGATGTTCTCGATCTCGTTCTTGATGCTCTGTGAGGCCACAAAGCTTCCATCGCTCATGGAAATCCCGCTCGAAAAGAAATATTTAAGCTCAAACGTGCCTTGCGGCGTGTGAACATACTTATTGGATGTCACACGGCTGATGGTGGATTCATGCATGCCCACATCCTCGGCCACATCACGCAGCACCAAGGGTTTGAGACAATTGATGCCATGATCGAGAAAATCCCGCTGGAATATCATGATGCTCTCGGTGACCTTGATCAAGGTGTTTTGACGCTGCTGAATGCTCTTAATCAGCCACTGCGCAGATTTCAACCGGTCGACGAGATAGTCGCGCGCCACCTTGCCGGTGCCGCCGGTGGAGAGCATATCCTGATATTGTTTGTTGAGCGTCAGGTTGGGGATCTCGTCCTCGTTGAGGACCACGGCATAGCCGCCGTCAACCTTAACGACATATACGTCCGGCACAACGTACTGCGGGGGATCGTCGCTGTAGTCCCTGGCCGGACGGGGCTCCATGTTGGTGATGATCTGGGCGGCGAAGGAGACATCCTCGACGGATGCGCCCAGTTCCTGGGCGATCTTGTCGTAGTTCTTGGTCTGGAGGTCGGCCAGGTGGCTGTCGATGATTCTGTCCACCAGCGATCCTTCGAGACCCAGGGCACAGGCCTGGATATGCAGGCAGTCCTTGAGATCGCGTGCGGCGATGCCGACGGGATCGAAGGCCTGGATCTTCTTGAGCACGGCCTCGACCGCCTCCTGGGCGGAACCGGAGGACTCACAGATGGTGGCGCTATCAACCCCGAGGTATCCGTTATGGTCGAGGTTGCCGATGATGAACAGGCCGATGGTGCGCTCCTCTTCCGAGAGGTCATTGAGGCGCAATTGCCAGAGCAGGTGATCGTACAGACCTTCCTCACGGCTGCAGGTGGCCTCCAGGGAGGGACGGTCGTCATCCTCCGAGTAAGGAATGTTGTCCTGGCCGTAGGTCTCGAGGTAGGCCTCCCATTTGTGCTTCAGCTGGTCTGGTGCCTCCTGGGTCTCGGCCTTCTCGGCCGGAGTCTGTTCGGCTTCGAGCAGAGGATTGGATTCAAGCTCCTGGGTGATATAGTCCTGGAGTTCCAGCCGTGAGAGCTGCAGAAGTTTGATGGCCTGCTGAAGCTGCGGCGTCATGATAAGCTGTTGAGCCAGTTTGAGATGTTGCTTGATCTCTAACGCCATTTTATACTCAATCCCTTCCTAATTCAGTGAAAAGTCATCGCCGACATAGATCTCGCGAACCTTGTCGTTCTCGACCACGTGTTCGGGCGAGCCTTCCTCGATTACCACGCCCTGGTGGATAATGTAGGCGCGGTCGCAGATTTTGAGGGTCTCGCGCACGTTATGGTCGGTGATGATGATCCCTATGCCCCTGCTTTTTAGGGCCAGGATCATCTCCTGAATATCCTTGACGGTTATCGGATCGATCCCGGCGAATGGTTCGTCCAGGAGCAGGCAGATGGGCTTTAATGCCATGGCGCGGGCGATCTCCACCCGTCGGCGTTCTCCGCCCGAAAGCGATATGCCTTTGTGCGTACGCACCTGCGACAGACCGAAATCGACCACGATCCGATCCAGCTCGGTGCGCCGCGCCGCACCCTTTACGCCTCTGGCCTCCAAGGGCACCGCGATATTATCATCGACTGATAAGCCCCGGAATATCGAGGGTTCCTGCGGAAGGTATCCGATGCCTTTCCTGGCCCGTCCCGAAAGATCGAGGCGCGTGATCTCCTCGTCACCGATATTGACCGTGCCTTTATCGGGACGTATCAGGCCCGCAATCATGTAGAAGGTGGTCGTTTTTCCGGCGCCGTTCGGTCCCAGAAGACCGATGATCTCTCCAGGAGAACATGCCAGGCTCAACCCCTTGATGATATGTGCATGGCCGAAGCTTTTTTCAAGCCCGCTGGCCTTCAATATGACTCCGTTCATGGAAAACCTATCCTGCCCCCTGACTTCATTTAAAAGTTTGATACTTCACCGATGTTGCCTTTGATCTTGACCCGTTTGCCGGGCACCCCTTGACATGACTGGACCTCATTAAGGGTATCCATATAAAAACGCTCGCAGGCCAGACGATCTTCGCCCCTGGTCATAACGACATTACCCGTGAGATACATCTGCTTCTCACTGATGAGATAGGTGGCCTGGTCGCAGGTGGCCACGCGATCCTGCCAATGAATGACCACATCACCAGCGACCGTCATTCTCACCACTTTTTTGGTGGTTTTGTCATAGAACATCCGCAAGGTTTTGCCCTGCACGGTCATATCCTGGCGGATGGCTTTGACATTGCCCTGGAAAAAGGCCTCCCCTCTGTTTTTATACACATCCACTTTATCCGCCTCCACCTCAAACATATCGGCCTCTGGCTTGGCAGGCTTTAACTTGCCTTTCTGGGGCGCAGGGGTATCTGGCGGCACGGCGGCATTCACGCCTTTGCTCTCGCCGGCCGCTACCGGAGGCGGTCCCTCAGCGGCCTTAAGGGGCGGAACCGTCAATAAACTTGTTATGAAAAGTATCGCCAGCCATTTTTGCATACACATCACCGATCAGACTGATTTCTTCCAGGTCTTTTTGCATTACCGCCTTGTGCGCCGTGATGATCCCGTCCGTGGTAGTTAACCGCACGGGATTATCGGTCCAGGCCTTACCTGAGGCCTTGTCCCAGGTAAGACCGTCCAGATCGCCCTGCATGCCGTCAGGGGTTGTCAGGACGATATGGCCCATGATATCCAGACGGGAGAGCTTCAGATCATACTGTGCTTTTTTTGCGATTACATGCATCTTATCCGATCTATCGATTACCACATCATCAAGCAGCAAGAACCTCCCCTGCTTCTCCACCACCTTCGCGGCGCGGATGAACGTGATCGCGCCCGTCTGCAGATTGGCGTCCTGCATCGTGATCTTATCGGCGGTGCGGGTAACATCCTGCAGCTCTCGTTCGCCTTCGGTCGTCACGGCCTTCTCGCCCTTTGCCATAAACCACAGCCCCGCGGCCACAATCAGCAAGAGCAAGAGCTTAAACCCGGTAGCGGTCCATGATCTGGTCATACATCCCCATATGTTTCAGGAGAATCTCGATGGCCTCGCGTACGGCACCACAGCCCCCACCATGCTCGGTCACATGATCCACCTGTGATTTCACCATCTCCATGGCATCGGCCGGCGCAAAGGTGAGTCCGCACAAGACCATGGCCGGCAGGTCAACAACATCATCCCCCACATATGCCATCTCACTCAGGCTGCAGCCGATCCTTTCCGCAAGCTCATGGATGGCGGCGCGTTTATCCTTGGCGTTCTGGATGAGATGCGTGATGCCCAATTCGCCGGCCCTGTGCTCGAGGGCCCTTGATGTACGCCCGGTAATGATGGCCACGCTTAAGCCGGCGCGCATGAGGAGCTTGATGCCGTGTCCGTCCTTGCTGTTAAAGGCCTTCATCTCCTCGCCGCGGTCGTTGAAGTAGATCTTCCCGTCGGTCAACACGCCGTCGGCATCAAGGACGAGTACCTTGATCGCTTTCATTTCACAACCTTATGGATCTGCAGCACCTGTTCGAGCAGGGCTTCCAGGTCCGAAAGCTTAAGCGAATTCGGCCCGTCGCTCAAGGCCGCTTCTGGTCGGTCGTGCACCTCCATGAACAAGGCGTCTACGCCGAAGGCCACCCCGGCCCGCGCCAGAGGGGCGATGAATTCGCGGTTACCGCCCGAAGAATCGCCTTTCCCGCCCGGTAATTGGAGGCTGTGGGTGACATCGAGCACCACCGGGACACCGAATGCGCGCATAATGCCTAACGAGCGCAGGTCGCACACCAGGTTGTTATAGCCGAGCGATACGCCGCGTTCGGTGAGCATGATCTGATGGTTGGCGGTGCTCGCCACTTTCTTGAGCGCATGCTGCATATCCCAGGGGGCCATAAACTGGCCCTTCTTGATGTTCACGGGTTTGCCCGTAGCGCCGGCCGCCAGCAGCAGATCGGTCTGGCGACAGAGGAAGGCCGGGATCTGGATGAGATCGAGGACTTCAGCCGCCTTCGCGGCCTGATGGGTTTCATGGATATCCGATGTCACCGCCACATCAAACTCATTTTTAATCAGGGAGAGCATGCGTAATCCCTCATCCAGTCCAGGGCCGCGGAAGGCATCGATGGAGGAGCGGTTGGCCTTGTCAAAGGAGGCCTTGAAGATAAGCGGGATTCCCACCCGTCCGGTGATATCCTTGAGCGCCCCAGCCATGGTTTTAAGGTGCGCCAATGACTCGATGATGCACGGACCGGCGATCAAGACCAGATCGCCCTCACCGATAGATATCCCTCGTACATGAACCGCCATTATCCCCTACTTTGGCTATAGGCCAGGCTCGCGCGAATAAATTCGCGGAAAAGCGGATGGGCCGCCAGTGGCCTGGACTTGAACTCCGGGTGAAACTGGCAGCCGAGGAACCAGGGGTGATCCGGGATCTCGACGATCTCCACGAGATTGGTCTCGGGATTTCGTCCGCTGATGGCCAGACCGCAGCCTGTAAGCTGTTCTTCGAAGGCATCATTGAATTCATAGCGATGGCGGTGGCGCTCGGAGATGCTGTCATGTCCATAGGCATGCCAGGCATTGCTCCCGGCGGCCAGAAGGCAGGCGTAGGCCCCCAAGCGCATGGTGCCGCCCTTACGGGTGATGGTGCGCTGCTCGGGCAGGAAATCGATCACCGGATAGGGGGTCTCGGGATCGAATTCGGTGGAGTTGGCGCCGGTCAAGCCGCAGACCGAGCGCGCGAATTCCGCCACCGCCAACTGCATCCCCAGGCAGATGCCGAAAAAGGGGATCTTATTCTGGCGGGCGTATCCGGCCGCGACAATCTTGCCCTCGACCCCCCGCTCACCGAATCCGCCCGGGATCAGGATGCCGTCGATGCCCGCGAATATGGCCGCCAAGTCGGCATCGCTCGTGAGCTTGTCGGATTCGATATAGATGCGGTTCACCTTGACATCGTTGGCTATGCCGCCATGGGCCAAGGCCTCATTAAGACTCTTGTACGATTCCGTCAGCTTGACGTATTTCCCTACCACGGCGATATTGACCGCGCGGTCGCATTTTTCGATCTTCTCGACCAGGCATTCCCAGGCACGCATCTGCGGTCCCCTGGTCCAAATATTGAGGTATTCGACGATACGGTCGTCAAGTCCTTCGCGATGGAATTCCATCGGCACCTGGTAGATGCTCGCCACATCCACGGCGTTGATGACGGCTTTCTTCTCCACATTGCAGAACAGGGCGATCTTATCCTTGATATCTTGCGAAAACCGTTTCTCGCTGCGACACAAGAGGATCTGAGGTTGAATACCGATTTCCCGAAGTTTCTGCACCGAATGCTGGGTAGGCTTGGTTTTCAACTCTCCGGCACTGGGGATGTACGGCACGAGGGTCAGATGGATGTAGAGGACATTGGTGCGGCCCATATCGAAACCGAACTGCCGGATGGCCTCCAGGAAGGGTAAGGATTCTATGTCTCCCACGGTGCCACCGACCTCGATGATGGCGATATCGAATCCTTCGGCGGCCTGCCGGATGCGGCTCTTTATTTCGTCCGTGATGTGCGGGATCACCTGCACGGTTTTGCCCAGGTAGTCGCCGTTGCGTTCCTTCTGGATCACGGTGTCATAGACCTGGCCCGTGGTGAAATTGTTGCGTGCCGTCAGCGCGGTGGAGGTGAACCGCTCGTAATGACCCAGATCAAGATCGGTCTCGGCCCCATCCTCGGTCACGAATACCTCGCCGTGTTGGAAAGGGCTCATGGTTCCGGGGTCGACATTGATGTACGGGTCCAGTTTGATGTTGGTGACAGTAAGACCCCGGGTCTCCATGATAGCGCCGATGGAGGCCGCTGCCAGGCCTTTACCCAACGATGAGAGCACCCCGCCGGTAATGAAGATGTATTTGGTATTCTTGTGGGCTTCCATAATCAAAGGTTTAGCGTATGGCGAGCTACAGTGTCAAGGGATACTAATGTCGGCATGCAGTCATAAAACTGGCAGGTCAGTACCGTAACAGGAGTCTTTCGAGCCAGGGCAGGAAGAGGGTCAGGCAGGCATCTTTGATCCAGGCCCGATACTCTTCGCCAAGGGGGTCCATGTTCAGGATCTGGGCCTGACAGGACCTGGCTCCGATCAGGTTGATCATCAGACTGTAAAAACAATAGATAAACATCTCAATGTCTCGATTCGATCCCCGCATAACCAGACGCTCCTCCAGCATACGCCGCATGCGGGCCATGTGAAGGGTGATGTAACGGTAGCCGGGGATATCATCGATACGGCCGATCTGTACCATGTTCAAAGCAATGATCTGGAGCGCGTCCGGGTGCGCCAGGGTATAATCCAACATGCGATCGATGAACACCGGCAGTCCCTGCGAGGGCGGTACCCGTTCGATACCATCCAACCAGGTTACCTGGACCAGGGAAAACTCGGAATAGATATCTTCGACCATGGCCTGGAACAGTTTTTCTTTGGAGCCGAAATAGTAATGGATCAACGGATGCTCCACCCCGGCCTGCTTGGCAACCATACGGGTGCTGGCGGCCTTGTAGGAATGCAGGGCGAAAACTTCACGTGCCGCTTTCATGATTCGCTCACGCGCCGTGCTCTCGTCAGCGCTGATACGGCGCTTGGTAGTTTTTCGCGGGCTGGCCATAAGTTTAGGATTATAGATCCGAGAGCTGAATTATTCAAGCGCCTACTCGGGCAAAACCGTATTTTTTATTTTTAACAGCCGGAAAAACCAATGGGTAAGTAATGATCCATGGTTGCATTCTGCATACGGTCAGATATCCGTTTCCATCGGGACTGGGTGGCCGCCGGACGGCCTATGATGATTATCCCCATGCTTGCAATGCATTGCATGTTTACCTACAGAGCGGGTTTATGGAAATTAGTGTTGACAACCCCGGACGGCTTCGTGTATTTACCGTATGGTAAACCCAACATCGGGTATCCAATACAATACAAGGAGGTTATATGGCTACATTTCGTGTACCTGAAGATGTCAGTGTAGATGCTTTCTTTTCCGAGTATGTCCCCTCACAGTTCGGCGATTTGATCGCTGGCGCGGACCTTTCGTCCTTGAAGGGTAAGGTGATTACCATTCAATTTGATATCAGCGGCAAGAAGTATTGCCTGAAGATCACGGACGGAACCAATCTGGAGGTCATAAAAGACGGGGTCGACAAACCTATGCTCACCCTGGCCCTCTCGGAAAAGGATTGGCGTGACTCCGTAACCGGCAAGATCGAGGGATTGATCGACCAGTTCACCGATCCGGCCCAGATCGCTGATGTCAAGCGCTTGAACACCCTTTCATCCACCAAGGGCGCCTGCACCATGGAGATCAAGAAGTCCGACGGCACCAACATCCCCGTCACCATGATATTCAACGGTGAAGACAAGCCGGCCGTGACGCTCAATCTGGATCTGCCGGACTGGATAGCTATGCAGAAAAAGGAGACCACCGGACAGGCGCTGTTCATGAACGGCAAACTGAAATTCACCGGCGATATGGTCTTGTTGATGAAACTTCAGACCATGATGTAAATCCAGGTGTTGGTTGCCCATGAACGGATACCCTTTTTTGAGGTAACCGTTCATGGGTAGCCATACGCTCCTGTCCCTGCCCTGCAGGGGTAATCCTATCGTCCAGGGCTGCCCCTGCAGGGAACCGGGGAAAACAAACCCCGTGGAGAAGCAACGCCGGCATCAGCACGGCGGGCAAGATAAATACCGGCAAGCAAACCGGTGGGTAAAATAACCAACAAAGAACTTGAAATTGCCCGAGTCCTGGGATATTTTCAAGATGAGCAAACATCAGAACGCAATAATTAAGCACCCAAGATCCATGATGTCTTTGAGGGCCCCCACCGAATCTCTATGTCGATATTTGCGCGGGGGTATGTTTGAAATCTCCTAGGAAACATTGAAATTTTTTAAGGGGGGCCGATTGTCACCACAAGGCCGGAAACACACCCTGCTTGGAATGCTATCGATAGAATCTGGACACACCTTTTGAATGATGCACGACCCGCAATGGCCTTGGCCATACGGAATATGATCATTAGGAGGGCAGCATGGTCTGGATTACTGTACCGGAGAAGAACAGGGGAGGAAAATCGGATCATCACAATCACAAGGGGGTGGCCATCTTGCTTCTATGCTTGTGTATGCTGGCAATACCCGTTCTCGTACAGGCGCAAGCGTTCGCATGGGGCATCGATCCGCCCTTAATGAACAATGATCCCCAGTGGGAAAAGATCAAGACACTCTGGGCCGGCCATTATGGAGGCAAAAACCTAACGGAGCTCATAGACGTTCTGACACCGCTGAAGGATAAATATCCCAGCAACGTGGAACCATATCTCTGGCTGGCGCGCGTGAACTATCTGCACGCCCGCTACGAACGCGCGGACCGCGATGAGTATTTCAACCAGGCGGAAAAGTTCTGCGTACAGGCCTTGAAAATCGATCCCAAGAATCAGCTGGCGATCAAGTATCTGGTCGATACGCTGTGCTACAGCCGTGAACGGGAGTATATCGCCAAAAATTATGGAGCCTTGATCAAATCCTTTGCCCCGCTACCAATATCGGATGCCCTGCCGGACCTCACGAACGGCAATGGCTGGTCCGAGTTCAAGAAGCTGTGGGAAGCACGCGCCGATATATCCAAAGCCCAGTGCGCCATCGCCATGATGGAGAATATGGCCGCCCAGAATCCCGCCAATGTTCAGGTGCTGACGTGGGCCTCACGCGTGGAATATTACCTGGGTGAATACTACACCTTGAACGGCGAGCACGATACCAAGGCGATGCCATACTACAAGAAAGGCATGGATTACGCCGAAAAGGCCCGCAAGCTGCAGCCGAAAAGTGTCTATGCCAATTATTGGTATCAGATCAATCTGGCGCGTTCCATCCAGATGACGAGCCTTTTGAATAAGGCCCGCTACCTCATGGACCTCTTAACCCCGCTGCTCTACTCTTCTCGCGAAAACAGCCTGTACTATTTCGCCGGACCGGTGCTGTGCCTGGGCACCATGATCACCAACGGAGGATGGGTCACCGAAAAGGGCATGGTTATCGCCAGCCTCAATCTGGACATTGAAATGAACGGCCTGGAGCAGTCGGAGATCCTGTATCCCGATTACCTGTACATCCCCTATGCACGCGCCGATATTCTCGCTTATAAGGGCAAGAAAAAAGAGGCCATGGCCGTCCTGGAAAAGATTATTGCTGCAAATCCGGATGCCAATCCCCTGATCCCGGAGAACCGCAGTTTCCAGAGGGCGGCCAAGGATCTCTTGAGCGATCTTCAGCAGGGAAAACGGTAATAGGAAAAAAAGGGGGGGCAATGCCCCCCGGAAAACAAGGATTACACCAAGAATTACTTGTTGACGTTACGCCACAGCGAGGCGCCGGCATTGCCGAATGCGCCGCAGAGGGTGGCGACGCCGTACTTGGCATCCGGATAGTCGGTCTTCATGATATTGTTCAGGGTCACGATCAGACGGGCGCCGCTTTCTCCCAATGGATGACCGATTGCCAATGCGCCGCCCCAGACATTGACATTCTTGAAAGGGGCATTCTCGGCGATGCCGAGCTCGCGCACGCACGCCAGAGACTGGCTGGCAAAGGCCTCATTGAATTCCCACAGGTCAATATCGCTCACCTTCAGGCCCGTACGGGCAAGCAGTTTTTTTACGGCTGGTATCGGACCGATGCCCATCATGGTCGGATCGCAACCGGCAATAACACCGGCCTCGTACTTCAGATGATATGATAAGCCCAGCTTATCGGCCTTGCCCCTTTCCATAAGGAGTAAGGCGGCTGCACCGATGGTCAGGGGCGAGGATGTCGCTGCTGTTACGCTGCCATCAACTTTAAAGCTTGGCTGCATGGCCGCCATCTGCTCCATGGAGATATTGCCGCGGATCCACTGGTCGGTGTCGACCATGAATTTCGTTCCATCATCTTTGAGCCCCTCAATGGGGATAATCTCTTTTTTAAACTTGCCGCCCTTAGTGGCCTCGTCGGCTTTCTTGTGGCTCCAGAAGGCCATATTTTCCATATCGACCCTGTTGATTTTCCACTGCGCCGCGACCTTCTCCGCCGTTGAACCCATGGGGATATCCGCGATATTGTATCGCTCCGCCAGGCGCGGGGCGAAATCCATGTTCATGGCCATGGGAACCTTCTGCATATCTTCGATACCTGACGCCAGATAGGTGTCGCCCTCGCCGCACATAATGGCGCGCGCGGCATTCTCGGCCGCCGCCATACCGGACGGACACTGCATGGTCAGCGTATTGGACGGAACCGATTCAGGATATCCACCGGCGAGCCAAGCCAGTCGACCGATATCGTTCTGCATGCCGGTGATATTGGCGCAGCCGCAGAAAACCGCTTCAATATCCTCGGGCTTGACCTTTGGATTGCGGGCAAAAAGTCCATCGTAGACTTTCGTTAGAACCTCATCAGGCCTCAGAACCCTGAACCAGCCCTTCTCGTTGTGAGCCCGAGAATTGGCGGACCGCACGCCATCAATAATAACACATTCCTTCATCTCAACCCTCCTCGCGGTATTGTAAGGTATAAATTTTCTAAACATTATGGCTTATTTTTACCACTATGTCAAACATTTCAAGCACGACGATTACGGCGTATTTTCATCGCAACCTTTTCAATATCCAAACCCGGCTCTGATCTTGATCGGATGCTCGCGATAACCGCGCACTCCAGAGCGCCTTAATTTTACGCCAAGGCTACGTCAAAGGGCCAGATAAACCAGCCATCGCAACCCTCGCAGAAAGATATCGTAGAAAAAAGTTGACAAACCAGCCCACCTTCCTGTATTTACCATATGGTTTATCTGAACATCATTGATGTTTTTTCGTCTGAGGAGTGGGAATGGCTGTACACCATATTTCACATCGCGCCCCGGGGGAGTCATTTCACACAATTCCCGTCTCAACCATTTTCCTCAGCATGCATAACGCTTCCCAAAGCGATCCGGAGATGGTAATATTTCTCACGGTTTCAAGGGCGGGTAAATACGGCATCGAAAACGGTCCCGAGCATTGCATGAACTCTTCAAGCTGGGATCTGTATAGAAAAATCAACTCTTCTAACCCGAACATAATGCACATGCACTGGCGGTTCCAAGAGGCCGCATCCATTTGTAGCGGGAGCAATTACGATTAGGCCCGTTGCGCAATTCTCTTGGGGAAGATGCAGCAATGAACTTTTCAATATCTTTAGGAGGAGGTTTCAATGTACGAAGGTATCGGCGGACATACAGCACGAAAGCGCAACATCCGGCATCTGGCAGGGGTTTTATCGACAGCCCTGATCGTATGTGTATGTATCCTGGGATTTGCCGGGACGGCCAAGGCACAGGCCTGGGATATCGATCCTCCCCTACCGGGGGGCGATCCCCAGTGGGAGAAGGTCAAGACACTCTACGCCAATCATTACGGCGGCAAAAATCTTACGGAGCTCATTGCGGTTCTTACACCGCTGAAAGATAAATATTCAAACAGCATTGAACCATATCTCTGGCTGGCACGCGTTCATTACCTGCAGGCTCGCTATGAGAGAAAGGACTGCGAAGATAATTTCGAGAAGGCGGAAACATATGCCGCGCAGGCCTGCCAGATGGACCCCAAAAATCCCATGGCCGTCAAGATGCTGGTCGATGCGTTGATATACAACCGCGACCGCTCCTACATATTCAGCCACTATGGGGCATTGCTCAAATCATGTGCCCCCCTGCCAAGTGATGATGCCTTGCCGGCCATGAAAAACTATGCCGAGTGGCAGGCCTTTCAGCAGTTATGGGTGACTCGGGCGGATATCACCAAATCACAAAGCGCCCTGGCGCTGATGGAAAAGATCGCCTTGGAGCACCCTAACGATGCCCTGGCCCAGACATGGGCCGCACGTGCCGCCTATTGTTTAGGCGAATACTACACGTCCACCGGCGAGCATGACGCCAAGGGACTGTCGTATTATAGTAAAGGCATGGCGTATGCGGGGAAAGCCCGCAAGCTTCAACCCAACTACATGCCGGCTAATTATTGGTACCAGATCTGCCGGGCACGTTCGGTGCAGTTCACAAGCCTGCTCAACCAGGGCCGGTATCTCATGGACATGTTAACCCCCCTGCTCTTTTCAGACCGCGAGAACGGTACCTATTATTATTTCGGACCAATCCTCACCTTGGGAACCATGATCACCAACGGCGGCTGGGTGACGGAGAAGGGCATGAAAATCGCGCATATTACCCTGGACATGGATATGAACGCGCTGGAGATAGCCGAGATCCTCTGTCCCGATTACTTCTATATCCCTTATACTCGCGCGGACATTCTTGCCTACAAAGGCAAGAAGAAGGAGGCCTTGGCCATTCTTGAAAAGCTGTTGGCCCGCGACCCGGATGTCAACAAGCAGATACCGGAAAATCGCGCCTTCTTGCGCCTAGCCAAAAATCTCTACAACGAAATCAAGAACGGAAAAGGATAGCGGCCTGAATTTGATGTGTAGATAACTGCATCACTCCCACCCCGTTTTTCTCACAGGGGATGGAGATCATATGGCAAGGAGGTTGTACCATGGCATACAGAACGGACACTCTGTGCGGGATATTTCATAACCAGGCGCTGCGATACGGGGACAAATTCCCTTTCTTGACGGCGCGCTTCGACAAAGACGGGCGGCCGATCGATCATTTCACCTCCCGATCGTGGAAAGACACCCGTGATGAGATTATCGACTTGGCCAGGGGCCTCATGGCTCTGGGCGTCAAGCGCGGCGACAGCGTCATCATCTTCTCGGAGAGCCGGCCGCGTTGGATCATAGCCGATCAGGCCGTCCAGGCCTGCGGCGCCATCGGCGTACCTCTTTATCCCACGGTCTCCGACGAAGAGCTGGCCTATATGCTGGAGGACAGCGAATCCAGGGTCGTGATCCTTTCCACCCAGGAAAAGGCCCAGATGACCATCAAGGTGACCCAGGGCAAGGCGCAACCGGTCATCATTCAGATGTCGCCCTGGGACGGCAATAAGCCTGAGGGCGTTTACACCTTCGCGGAAGCCATGGCGCTGGGGAGCCAGAAAATAACGCGTGAGGCGGTGGAAGAGGAGATCGCGCGGGTCGCCCCCGACGAGGTCACCTCCATCATCTATACCTCGGGCACGACCGGCAAGCCTAAAGGGGTGGTCCTGACGCAGGCGAACTGGGTTGCCAACATGCATCAGTGCACGGCCTCCGAGATCATGCAGCTTACCAAGAAGGCTGATCTGCACCTCAAGTCACTGGTGCATCTGCCCTTGTGTCACGTCTTCGGACGCACCAGCGATTTCCATGGCGCCGGACTGGTCCTGGGCGGGGAGCTCGTCTTTGCCGAAAGCTATCAGAGCATGTCCCGCGATCTGCGCGAGGTCAGACCCCAGGTAATCGCCACGATCCCGCGCCTATTTGAGAAGATCTACGAGATCGTGCAATCAACCGTTTCGCGAACCAAACCACAGGCCCAAGCCATCTACAAATGGGCCATGGGCAAAGGCAAACTCTATGTCGACAGTTTGGCGACAGGCAAGCGCATGGCGCCTCATCAGCTCCTGATGTTCTCGCTGGCCAATATCCTGGTCTTCGAGCGTTTGAAGAAGCAGATGGGCCTGGACCGTCTGGTACTGGCCATCTCCGGCGGCGGCAAGCTGGCCCCGGAGATCTGCGTCTTCTTCCGCGCGCTCGGGATCCAGCTGTGCGAAGGCTACGGTCTGACCGAGACCAGTCCGGTCATCAATTTCAGTGCCCCGGAGCTCTACATGCAAAAGCCCCAGAGCGGGATCGCCAAGGCGCTTTATGACTGGATCATGCGCATGACCGCCGATGTTATGGTAGTGGGCATTTCCAAGGGTAAATCACCCTACAAAAATCCTATCCGATCGCTGAAGCTCGGTTTCTGCTACTATACGCTGGTCCATAACCTGCGGGTCAAGCCGGGGTTTGTGGGCCGCGCCATGAACGATACCGAGGAGAAGATCGCCGAGGACGGCGAGATCCTGGTCAAAGGCCCCCAGGTGTTCAAGACCTACTGGAAGAAGCCTCAGGATACGGCCGATTCCTTCACCCCGGATGGATATTTCAAGACGGGGGATATCGGCCAGTTCGACAGCGAAGGTTTCCTCCAGATCACGGACCGCAAGAAGGAGCTGTTCGTCACCTCGGGCGGCAAGAACGTGGCTCCGCATCCCATCGAGGTGGCGCTAATCTCCCGCCCCTATATCGACCAGGCCTGCCTCCTGGGCGACGGCCGCAAATATCTGACCGCCCTGATCGTCCCGGACTTCGAGAGCCTCAAGCGCTATGCCAAGGATAAGGGCATCACCTACGCCACTCCGGCCGAACTGGTGGCGCATCCCGAAATCAAGGGGCTGATCGCCAAAGAGGTGGATGAGGTCAATGCAGGTCTGGCCCGCTATGAACAGGTCAAGTACTTCACCATCCTGGACAAGGCCTTTGAAGTGGAAACCGGCGAGCTGACCCCGACGCTCAAGATCAAACGACGCGTAGTCAACGAGAAATACCGCGATCATATCGAGAGGATGTACACCAATCCATGAGCACGGCTGGAGGGACCTCGCCCACAGGCGATGTCCCTCCAGGTTTCTTCAGGATGTCAGGCCCCGGGTATGCCGGTACGGTCGGCTACCTTGCCGGGGGCCAGCATGGCCAGGCTGGATTTTTCGGGATATTTTCCGCTGACGCCCATATAGAATCCCTGGATAATCCGCATGTCGGCCTCGATATCGCCGGAAGGCCAGACGATTGGGCCGATACCGCCTGCTTTGCGCTTATAATCGATATACCCCAACACGATCGGCACCTGGGCTCTATTGGCGATGTGATAGAAACCGGTCTTCCAATAACTGACCTGTTTGCGCGTGCCCTCGGGAGGGATGACCATCACCAGGCGCTCCTGCCCGGCAAAGGCCTGCACCGACTGCTCTACGACGTTGTTGGCCTTGGAACGGTCAATGGGCATGCCGCACAGCCAGCGCATGATCCCGCCGAACGGCCATCGGAACAAACTGTCCTTGCCCATCCAGTAGCATTTGACGCGCAAGGCAAAAGCCATGAATAGGGTGATGGGCATATCCCAATTCGAGGTATGCGGGGCGGCGATGATCACATAGCGGGGATGCTCGGGCAGCTGACCCTCCACCCGCCAGCCGAATATCCGGAGATACAGCACGGAGATCAAACGAAATACACTGCGCACAATCGGCGTATCGAAAACAGTGGTATGCATAAGACCCTCTCTTTTCAAACAAAATAAAAACGCTTGATGCATACCACGGGGACTAACCATCTTATTGTAAAAGTATTGTTAATCTTAGTCCAGAGGCGGCTCAAGGATTGTGATCCCGTTGCGCCTGAGGAATTCGGGAAAACCATATATCGGCTTACCCATTACGGTCATAGCATGCGCGCCGGTAGGACAATTGTTCACGCAACCGAAGCACAGGATGCAGCGTGCGGTATCGATACGGGGGATATCCAGATTGATGGCACCCACCGGGCAGGTCTTCACACAGGTACCGCAGCGGATGCAACGTCGGGTGTCGATAGTGTGCCGGCCGAGGGTGGCCTTGGACAGCGTCCGGGAAACATCGCCCTTGAACAAGCCCATGAACCCTGCATGGCTTTGGGCTTTAATTCCAACGCCTCGCGCATACTGATCGAGCATGGAGGTCGCAAAGGCGCGCACCTCCTCATAGGTGGCCTGATCCGGTTTGTGACAATATTTCAGAATGCGCGCCTGATTGCCCATGGACCATGTCGGCGGGTACGTGCTCATGTTCCCGAAGGTTTTCATGCCTAAAGCCACGCCGCCTTTATCTACCATGCCGGCCAGCAGGCTGAAGGCGGCATTGTGCTGACCGTCGCCCTGCCCGCCGTAGCTCACAAAAGAGGAGACGCCCACGCCCTGCAGTGATCCCATCTTGCCCAACCAATCGCCGACATTCTGCGGGACATCAAGGTACTGTACGGGAGAGCCGATGACGATCAGATCATAGCCCGAGACATCCGTCTTGTCTCCGAAGCACAGTCGATGCGTATCCACCTCCAGACCTCGTCGCTCCCATATCCGGGCGATCAGCCGGGCATACCGTTCGGTGTGCCCGGTCTGAGTATACCAGACGACCAGCGCTTTGCGAGGTTGGGTCTGCCGAAGCCCGCCGCTGGGTTGTATCACGCGGGCATACGCAGGCCGGGGCATCAACAAGGACCCGGCCGCGACCCCGCCATACCAGAGGAATCTACGACGGCTCAGTTCTGTCGATGATTGCATACATGCCTCCAATCTTTATATGACGCCTTAGCGGTGCGCCTTGAAGCTTTCCGGTGCAAAAAAATTGATGACCTGGTTAATCTGCATGATACCGGCATGACCGCAGTGCTCCCCAAGAAATTCCTTGCGCAGCGCTGCTGCGATAGCATTTCCGATGGCATGCGCCAGTTCTTCAATCGCCTGTATATTTTTTTCGGCATGGGTCTTGACTGGGCCGACTTCACCATTACCATATACAATAAGCCTTGGGTTCAACTAATAAGTGAGTCTTCCCCCATAGACCCTCACTCCTCTTTGAACCCAAGGCCGGCTTTTGTCCGAACCGTGGAATCATCTTTTGCCGGCCGCCTCGCCTGATGGCTCCAGAACGGGCTGACCCCATGTGAAGCTGACCAAATCGCTTAAAAATCCGATCCGCCGAGAATCACGGGCATGCTCGTACGAGAAGAGAAAGGATAATGCGGCGCGAACACGATCGGCACCGCGGGCGTAGGTCAAGGTGTGCCAGAGGATATCCACCTGGGACCCAGCCTGGGTCTTTTCGCCTGAGGCCAAGGTCAAGAGCGGCAGCCAGTTCCTTGCAAAACCCTCATCATCCCAGGGGATAACGTCAGGGAACCGCCAACGACTGGTATCCTGACCGGCATAGGCATAGTAGATCGGCCAGGCATGCAGGGTCGTGGTGGTCCGTCCCTGCTTGGTCTCATGCCTGCGGGAAACCAGGATGAAAATTCTGGTCGTTGTGTCCGCAAAGCCCTGCTCGGGATCGGAGACGGAGTGCATCGAATAGATCGGCCACAGAATCGTCTTGCGTGCGCTCTGCGGGCCTTGGGTCTTGGACCAATACAGCGGGAATATGCGCCGTTCTTCATAGGGTCCGGTGGCATACCGCACCAGCGGCCAGGGCATGTCCATGCTGGTCAGCCCCCAAGCGTCGTCCCGGTTGTAGGTGAAGAAGGGCCAGAGTATCGATATGCTTACGTTTTCTTTTCCCCAGGTGCGGGAAAAGAGCGGCAGTACCGCGTCCATGTTCTGCGTCCCACGTTTATGGTGAAAAATGGGCCACAGGAAGTAGTGGTGCTTCTCGTCCTCAGAACGCTCATATCCGTAGAGGGGAAAGGCCTTGTATTCCCGGCCGGGGCTGTAGGTGAAGATCGGCCAGAGTACCGAATATCTGTGCACATCGCCGCTGGTGCTGGATTGATAGAGCGGCCACAGGACAAAGTGGGCTTCATCCATGCCGTAGCGGTGCAGAAGTGTCCCGTAAAGGGGAAACACGCCCCCGTATTTCCGGCCCGCATGCTCACCCCAGAAAACAGGAAAAAGATCGGTATGCGAATCGGACTTATCCGGTTCGGACTGGGAACGGTACAGGGGTATGAAGCGTGACCTAAGCGTGGTGAATCGGCCCAAGGGATAGAGGACTTCCAGGCTGTCTTTCTGTTTATAAAAAAGCGGACGCAGCGCGCTGTGTTCCGAGGTGAATTCCAGGAAAGGCCCCAGCACCGTACAGGTATAGCCCTCCTTATCCGACGTGTAGGTGACCAGCGGGGCGAAATTGAGCTGCGCGCCCAGGGCGCCTGGCGCGAAACCCAACACCAGCCAGGCAGCGACGAGACATGGATACCTGAAGCGCATCCTACCAGATCAACCCCATGACGGTGCCCATGACCGTTATGGGGGTCTGTTCCTCAATGCCCTGGGCCGCCTTGTTGGCGCTCCTGACCGCTTCGATCAACGAGCGATAGAGTTCATCGTCATTGACCAGCCGCCCGAGGGTGCCTTCGCCGGAAGCGATCTGCTCACTGACCAGCTTCAGGTTATCGGCCGCGGCCAAGAGATCATAATACAGGGTGTTGTCGCTCAGCAGCAGGGCGATGCTGTTATCCTCCACCATCTTATCCGTGAGCATCTGGAGCTTGGTGGTAGTTTCGGTGAGGGATGTGTAGAGCTGTTCGTCGGTCACCAGTTTTCCCAGGGTTCCCTGACCCGCCTGCACATTGCCCACGATGCGGTTGATCCCTTCGCTGGCCTGGTTGAGATTGCCGGTCAAGAGAGCAAGATTGCCGCTGGTGGTGTCGATATTGGCGATGGTGGTATCGATCTGGTCACGATTATCCGCCACAAGGGTCTTCAGGTCGAAGGTCAGGGCGTTGAGGTTTTCCATGATCCCGCGCAGATTGGACAGGCCTTCCTCGCCGCCTAAGGCCGTATTGAGCGACGAGGTGAGATCGGCCAAATTGGTGGCGATCTCGCCCAGTTGGGTCATGAGGTAATCCAAGGAAGGCGGCATCTCCGTACGCGCCAGATTGCCGTTGGGTTTAAGGTAGGACTTGGCCATGCCGGGTGAAAGCGTGATGATTTTATCACCGAGGACGCCTTTGGTGCTGATGGAGGCGGTGCTGTCGATCGGGAGCATAATGTCCTCATCCACATCGGCGGAGACCGTGGCGGAATAATCTTTATTGAGTTGAATCCGCGTCACCTTGCCCACCACCACGCCGGCGAGCTCCAGGTTCGATCCGGGCTTTAAGCCTTCCACCGAGGAAAAAACCATGGACATCGGATAGGTGGCCTTTTTGTTGAAGCTGAGCTCACCGATCTTCATCGAGAGTACCACGAAGATGCCGATGACGATGAACACGAACAGTCCGACTCTAGCCTCATTTGTCATGTTTGCACCCGCTGTTTTTCGGATTCTTGACAATCCGTGTGATCTTGAGCTCCAGGGCGCTGTCGGGATTCTTGGCATTGACGCGTGCCTTGAGGTAATAATCAAGCGCGCGGTCGACATTCCCCAGGGCACATTGAATATCGCCCATGTGGGTGTTAATGATGGGGTCGTCTCCGTACATCAACAAGGCCCGCTCCATGTACCGTGCCGCCTCGGCGTAGCGGCCGCGCTTGAACATGACCCAACCCATGGAATCAAGGATGAAACCGTCATCGGGCTTTTGCTTCAAGGCCTCTTCGATCATGGCCTGCGCCTTGTCCAGCGAACGCCCTTCATCGGCCCACACGTAACCGATGAAGTTCAGCATCATGGCGTCGTGCGGATCCTGTTCCAACAGCTTAAGCGCCACGGACATGCCGTCCGCACGCTGGCCTTTCTCTTCCAGGGCCGTGGCCAGGCGATAGCCGACCTCCTTACAGGTCCCATCGTTGGCATACCTGCCCCAGGCCGCTTTCAGTTCCTTAAGGGCGCCGTCCGAACGTCCCATGTCCTCAAGGATGGAGGCCTTGAGCTGGACGGCATCGCATCCCAGGGGGCCTTCGGGCGGTATCTTTTCCACGGCGTCAAGCGCTTCATCCCAGCGCCTTAAGCCCGCATAGGCAATGGCGAGGTACTGCAGATCCTCATTGGATAACGTCTTCTGGGATTTCAGGTGCTTCAGGGCATCGGCGAACATCTTGTTGTCGAGCTCCAGGATGATCAGCTTGTGCAGGATTTCCTTGCGGGGGCTCAGCTCCAGGAGGGCTCTGAGCCCGGTAATGGCGTCCAGGTTGCGGCCGGTGGCGATATAGAGGTCGACCAGAGCCGCATACGCCTCCTTGCTTTCAGGATCGAGGTCGAGCAGTTTGAGGTATACCTCCTCGGCCTCTTCGTAGCGGCCTTCCATCTCGTAGAGCTTGCCGAGATCCGTATAGATCGGGCTGAAATCCGCACCGCCCTCGACCGCATTTTCCAGGGCCTTACGCGCGCAGGACTGGTCGCGCTCTCCAAGGCAGGCCTTCGACAGCAGGTACAAGGCTTCATAGTCCTCGTTATCTATGGGTTTAGCGGTCAGGGCCTGGCGCGCGCCTTTGAAGTCGGATTTGAAGAGCTTGAGACGGCCCAGATGCATGCGCAGGTTCTTGTTATCGGGATATTTTTTAAGAAGGCGTTCGGCGTCGCTGATGGCCTCGTCCCACCGTTCGGTACGGGCATAGATCCGCATCCTGATGTCCAGGGCATCTTCCACATAGGCGCCGGCGGCCAGGAGCTTGTCCACGATGTCCAGGGCCTTGTTGAAATCATTGGCATTGTAATAGATCCGAGCCATGGCGTATTGGGCATAAGGATCGTCGATCGTGGCATAGAGATCGAGGGCCTCCTTGGTGTCGCCGTCCAACTCGGCATAACGGGCCAGCATCATGTTCAGGTAGGGACCTGGGGCTTCTATCGGCGCCTTTTCGCTCGGGGAGGGCGCGGCTATATGGGCGCAGCCGCCCAGACCAAGCAGCACGATCAAACCGATAAGGGTGCTAGCAGACCTGAGTGTCGGCACGTTTGATAAGCTCCTTTACCATGCAGGCCGGATCCTGGCTTCCAAAGATGCTGGAGCCTGCTACCACGGATGTCACCCCCAGGTCGCGCAGCATGGTGATGTTGTTCATATCCACGCCGCCGTCCACTTGCAGGATGATGCCTCGGCCGTCTATGAGCCTTGCTGCCTGTTTGATCTTGGGCGTCACGGCATGGATAAACGATTGGCCGCCGAAACCGGGGTTGACGGTCATGATCAGGATCAGGTCGATCAGGTCCAGGCAATAGGGCAAGGCCTCCAGCGGGGTGGCCGGATTGACGGAGACCCCGGCCTTGAGTCCGCGTTCCCGGATCATACCCAGGGCGCGGTGGAGGTGATGGGTGGCCTCGGCATGCACGGTGATGCCGTCCGCCCCGGCCTTGGCAAAGGACTCGATATAGCGCTCCGGTTCGGCGATCATGAGATGGCAATCCAGAAAGGCGTCCGTCACGGCGCGGATATCCTTGACCACCACCGGACCGATGGTGATGTTGGGCACAAAGATGCCGTCCATCACATCAATGTGCACCCACTCAGCCCCGGCCGACACCACGGTGTGGATATCTTCGCCCAGACGGGCGAAATTGGCGGACAGGATCGACGGTGCTATGATCATTTCATTCTCCCAGCATGATCTTATTCGCCCTCAACCCGTTGGCGAAGGCATGCATATCCAGTACCTGCTTTCCCTCAAGCTGCAAGAGCGCGGGGATGATGAATCCGTCATGACAGGCAATCCTTAAGCCATGATCTTTGATGAGGGTGCCGGGCTTGCAGTCATGCTGCTGAAGACGGTAGGATGCCTTCCAGATGCGCAGAACCTTCCCGCCCATACCGGTAAAGGCGCACGGCCAGGGCACAAGCCCGCGCACCATGCGCTCAATCGTAAGCGCATCCTTGGTCCAGTCGATGAGACCGTCTTCCTTCTTCAGGAGCGGGGCATAGGTGGCACGGGCATGCTCTTGAGGTTCCGGACGGATATCGTCTGCGGCGATCAGCGCCAGGACTTCGAGCAATTTTTCAGCCCCCAGCCGTGCGAGCCTCTCCGAAAGTGTCACGGCGTCGTCATCTTCCGTTATGGGGCAAGAGGCCGTGAGGTACACCGGACCGGTATCGAGGCCCTCATCAAGCTGCATGATGCTCACCCCGGTGGCGGGGTAGCCGCTGAGAATGGCCCAGTTGATGGGCGCCGCCCCCCTGAGGACCGGCAGTACCGAGGCATGCACGTTGATGAATCCATGGCGTGCTACGGCAAGCATTTCCGCAGGTATGATCCGACCGTAGGCCACCACGATCACGGCGTCCAAGTCCAACCGGCTAAGAGTCTGAACCATTTCGGCATTGTGCTTCAGATGCTCGGGCTGCTTGACCGGCAGGCCATAAACTTCAGCCGCTTCCTTGACCGGCGGGGGCAGCATTTTCATGCCGCGGCCCTTTTGCTTGTCCGGCTGGGTGACGACCAGTTCCACCGTATGCTCTCCGGATGCGATAAGCGCATGCAAGGTCGGCAGGGCGAACCCGGGGGTCCCCATAAAGGCCAGTCTCATACCTTGCCCTTTTTGGCCTTCTTGGCCTTTTTCAGATAGATGGAGCGCTTGAGACTGGAGGCATACCCGATAATGACCTGACCATTCAGGTGGTCGATCTCATGCTGGAGGATGCGCGCCAGAAAACCTTCGGCCTCGATCTCGACGGGTTTGCCCTTCAGATCGAAACCCTTGATCATGATCTTGGTATAGCGCGGAACCTCGACCGCAAAGTTCGGAACGGACAGGCACATCTCCTCCGCAAACTCCTTGCCGATACCCTCGGCTATGACGGGATTAACCACCACCATGGGATCACCCGGACTCTCCTTGGCATGGGGGTCCAGCACGATCAGGCGTTTGGATTCTCCGATCTGCGGTGCGGCCAGACCCACGCCGGGAGCGGCATACATGGTCTGAACCATGTCCTCGGCCAGACTGACGAGGTGAAAGTCGATATCATGGATTTCTTCGGCCTTCTTTTTCAGACAATCTTCCGGCCAAACCAATATCTCCCGTAGCGCCATGAACCATAGCATTGTCTAAATATCACTGCCTGTCAAGGGTTTCAAGGCGTGCACCACCATGCGACAACACCGCTGATGCTCACGCTCATCCGTCATACCTGCGGACGCCATTTTGGTATGGCTTTTACGCGCTTGGGCATGCTACTATTTTTATCCATGAATCATGAAGTCAGTGTTGATGAGGGCATGCTGCCCAAGGAGGTCGCCCCGGTCGTACAGGCCTTTGCATCGGACATCAGGGCGCGGCTGGTCGATGGCCTTGACTCGATCACCTTGATCGGCAGCGTCGTAACCGGCGACTTCATTGCCGGCGTCTCCGATATCAACACCGTGGTGCTGGTCAAAGAAGTCGGTGTAACCGTGCTGAATGCCCTGGCCGGCCTGGGCAGGCGCTACGGCAGGAAAAATATCCGGGCGCCTTTGGTCATGACCACCGAGAACCTGAAGCGTTCGCTGGATGTATTCCCCATTGAATGCCTGGATATCAAGCTCATTCACCAGACCATCTACGGTCCGGATGCCTTTGAAGGGCTTATAATCGAGAAGGCCATGCTCAGAATCCAGTGCGAGCGGGAACTGAAGTCCAAACTCGTGCACCTGACGAGGGGGTACGTTTCCGCCGCCGGAGACCGGGAGGCCTTGATACATCTCCTGCTGAGCACGATGACAGGATTATTCCCCCTGCTGCGGGCATTGATCGTCCTGGCGGACCGGCCGGCGCCCCGTGAACGCACGTCCGTCCTGGAGGCTCTCGCACCCAACTACGGCATATCGTGTGACAGCGTGCAGGAGATCCTGGCCATGCGCGGCCAGAAACGCCTGCGCCAGACCTATGCCGATCTGCAACGCCTCTTCGAGGATCTCTACCGGTTTACCGACGCCCTGGCCCTTATCGTAGACCGGATCACAGGGATGTAACAGCATGATGCCCGGGTCTGCGCGCGCATGCCTCCGGCTGGGGGTGCTTTTCCTGAGTCCCTTCCTTACGTCGGCCCCGCCCGAGGTTAACGCCGCCGAGAACATCCCCCCGGCCACGGCGTATGTCATGGACCAGGCCGGCGTCATCGACCAGGCGGCGCGGCAGAAACTCACACTGCTCCAGACCGAACTGGAGCAGAAGACCGGCGTGCAGATGATCATCCTGACCGTACCTTCCACGGACGGCGTCCCCATCGAAGAGTATGCCCTCAATCGGGCGCATACATGGGGATTGGGGCAGAAGGGTAAGGACAACGGCCTGCTCATGGTGGTGGCAATCAATGACCGGCGCTATCGCGTCGAGGTGGGTTACGGCCTGGAGGACAAAATCCCAGACAGCCTGGCCGGCAGCATCGGCAGAGAATACCTCGTTCCCAAGTTCAGAATAGGCGATTACTCCGGCGGGATCTATGAAGCCGGCATCGTTCTCATCGACACCATCGCCAAGGCCTACGGCGTCCAGCTCACCGGGATGCCGGCCAGACAAGCGCATGGTTTGTCCTCCAAAGACTTCCAGTATGGAGTCGTGATCTTTGCCCTGATCGCGCTCTTGAGTTTTATCTCCAATCTGAGCCGGGGGCGGTTGAGGCGCGGATCACGCTGGTCCGGCGGCTATTATGGCGGTTGGGGCGGCGGCCTGGGCGGCGGCGGTGGTTTCGGCGGTTTCGGCGGCGGCGGAGGAGGAGGCTTCGGCGGCGGCGGCGCATCCGGCGGCTGGTGATGCGCTGGCGCCCTGAAAAAAATTCATAACCGGAACGATAGAGAGGGAGGTATGATCATGAAGAAAGGCATTTGGATTGCGGTGGGTGCAATCGTCCTGTTGCTCAGCGGCATCCTGGGCACGGCCATTTCCGAATACAACCAGGCCATCCGCATGAACGAGACGGTCAAGGCCCAATGGGCTCAAGTGGAGAACCAGCTCAAACGGCGCTTCGATCTGATCCCGAACCTGGTCGAGACGGTCAAGGGCTATGCCGCCCATGAGAAAGAGGTCTTCACTGCCATCGCCGAGGCCCGCAAATCCTATTTCTCGGCCCAGTCGGTAAACGACAAGGCCAAGGCCGCCGGTGAGATGGAAGGGGCCATCTCGCGCCTCTTACTCCTTCAGGAACGCTATCCCGATCTCAAGGCCAACGAGTCTTTCCTCAAGCTTCAGGACAGCCTGGAAGGCACCGAAAACCGTATCGCCGTGGAACGCATGCGTTACAACGAAGCCGTAAAAACGCTCAATGCCTATGTAAAATCATTCTTCGGCCGCTTCTTCGCCGCCTGGGCCGGGGTCGGCCAGGCCGAGTACTTCAATGTGCCTGAAGCCGAACAAGCGGCGCCCAAGGTTACGTTCAAATAGCAGGCCTGCAAACATTTCCGTCGCGTGAGGTTTTCACTTCCTCACCGCGCGCGGCAATGCTAGTCTGACAAGCATGCTGGGCTTGGTGGCGGACATCGTTGTATTCGGGGCCATCCCGAAGATCTTATCCTATCGGGTGCCGGAAGGCTTGCGACCCCTCTCCGGCATGCGGGCGCTGGTCCCGGTCAGGCAAAGCACGCGCGTAGGCGTGCTGATCGCCCTTAAAACAGCCGAAGACGAAGGCCTCAAGGACATCTTGAGCCTCATCGATCCGGAACCCCTGGTGACCCAGGAGATCATCGATTTGCTTATCTGGTGTTCACGCTATTACCATGCGGGGATCGGGGCTTGCCTGGCGCTGGCCTTTCCGCCGCTGCTGCGCAAAGCTGGCCGCCTTGCCGATGCCGACGAGACCACCAGCCAGGAAAACCATGCGGCGCCGACCTCGCTTACGTATTCCGATGACCAAACCCGCGCAATCGATGCCATCAGTGCATGCCTCGAAAAGCGCCGCTTCCAATCCTTTGTTCTGCACGGCATCACGGGCTCCGGCAAGACCGCGGTGTATCTGACCTCTGCCATGCAGGCCCTCAAGGCCGGTCGTTCGGTGATCTACATGGTGCCCGAGATCGCGCTCACACCCCAGACCATCATGCGCATACGCGAGAGCATCCCCTATGCCATGGCGGTCTTCCATTCGGGCCTGAGCCCCAAGACCAGGGCCAAGGAGTTTCTCAAGGTGGCCGGGGGCCGGGCGCGCTTCGTCCTGGGGACCCGCTCGGCTATCTTCGCGCCGCTCAAAAGTTTGGGCCTCATCATCGTGGATGAAGAGCATGACGGGAGCTATAAGCAGGGTGAGGGAGTGCCGTACAACGCCCGCGATCTGGCCATCATGCGGGCCAGAACCAACGCGGCCGTGGTGGTCTTAGGCTCGGCCACGCCGAGCATGGATACCTATGCGCGCATCCGCACGCACCACAGTGCGCTCTTAACCATGACCTCCCGCATCGGACAGGCAGAGCTGCCCAAGATCGTTACGGTCGATATGCGCGGACGCCAAGAAACCCTGGCCTCGGAGCTGGTGGCGGCCATGGATGAGACGCTGGCCAGAGGCGAGCAGTGCCTGCTGTTCATCAACCGGCGCGGGTTTTCCGCCGCCATGGTCTGCCCCGGCTGCGCCAAGGTCCTGACCTGCACACGCTGCTCGCAGAGCCTCACCTATCACAAATCCCGCTCGGCGGCCGTTTGCCATTACTGCGGCTTTAGCTTACCGGTACCCGAGATCTGCCCCGCCTGCGGCTGCATGGATATGCGCCCCCTGGGCTTGGGCACCGAAAGGGTCATGGCCGAGGTGGCCCAGAATCTTCCCCAGGCCCGCATCCTACAGATGGATTCGGACGAGATCTCATCCCCGCGCAAATTGGGGGCGGCTTTGAATGACATCCGCGAACGGCGCGTGGACGTGATCGTGGGTACGCAGATGATCTCCAAGGGCCATGACTTCCCGCACCTCACTTTGGTGGGGGTCATGCAGGCCGAACAGCTCCTCAATATACCGGACTTCCGCGCGGTCGAGCGCACCTTTCAACAGGTGGTGCAGGTGGCCGGCCGGGCCGGGAGGACCAGGCCGGACACGCGCGTAATCATGCAGACCCTGATCCCGGACCACCCGGTGATTATGGCCATTACGCGCTATGATTATGACGCCATGCTCAAGGAAGAGGAGTCCAGCCGCCGCCAAGCGGGGTTACCGCCCTTTGCCTACATGGCGCGGTGCGTGTTTTCATCCCTTAACGGAGCGCCCCTGGAGCAGACCGTGAAACGGATCACCAAGACCCTTACGTTGCCGGGACTCAAGGTTATGGGTCCTGCCTTAGCACCCCTGGGACAGCTGCGGGGCAGGCACCGCTGGCATATCCTCTTGACCGCCGAGAGACGCGCCACGCTGCATCGGGCGCTTACTAACCTGGAGCGGACCAAGATCCCCGGCCATGTAAAGATGAAGATTGATGTCGATCCCTATGATATGCTCTGAACCGTGCCCTGCTTGATAAGTCTTTTGATGAGCCGGGCCCGTTCCCTAAGCCGCATGTTCAGGTAGCACGGACTCATGATCAAGACCCTGATGATCTCGCGTTTTGTCATCCCTGACCTCCGTTACCGTCCTTGATATCTTTTCCGTTTGACCTACCATATACCTATCGGAGAGGATGCTCCGGACTTGAGAATCGCGCGTCCATGAATCTGCGAGCCAGTTTTGTATATGCCTTGACTTTCGGCCACTTCCTTAATATTAAAACAGGGTGTCATATTCATGAAAGCTGTGAGACCCGGTTTCATAAAAATTTATATAAGGAGGACAAAGTATGAAGAGATTCATGGCGGTATTGGTATTGGTCGGTCTTATGATGGTGGCCCCTCCGGTTTCCTTCGCCGGCCAGATGAATACGGGATGCGGTGTAGGGACGATGATCATGAAAGGCCATGATGGGTTGCTCTTCCAGGTCCTGGCCGTAACCACCAATGGCATCTTGGGCAACCAGACCTTCGGTATTACCACGGGCACGGTTGATTGCAAAAAGGCCACGTCATTTGCCATGAACGAGCGGCTCAACACCTATGTCGCCCAGAACATGGACAATCTGGCCAATGACATCGCCAAGGGACAGGGCGAATACCTGAATACCCTGGCCGTGCTTATGGAAGTGCCGGAAACCGGCCGCGACACCTTCTACTCCAAGCTGCAGAACAATTTCGGGGCGATCTACCCCTCCTCGAATGTCACCAGCGCGGATGTGCTGAAGAACATCGAAACCCTGATGTAGCTTACGCTTGATGTTGAAACACGTGCGAAGGAGATATCACCGGTGTATCTCCTTCGCATTGGTGATTCTATTTTTCATTGCCACCGGCATTCCGTGCGCATTCGGTCAGGATACAGCCTATCTGGATGAACTCCTTGCCCTTGCGGCCCAGCAAAGACTACATGAAGACCCCTATTGGCGCATTCTCATGCATTATAAAAAGGGCTTCCATGGGTATACAAGCCTGGTCGATGACCCGGCCTTTTTCCTGGCGCCAGACGGCAAAACCAATCCCGAAGCGGAGCTAGGCGCTACGCTCAAGGCCTTCTTCGAAGAGCCGCCCGCAGGTAAACAAGCCGCCGTCTGCCGGTTCGCGGCCCGCTACGAATGGCTGAGAGATCATCTGCACATAGACCCCGGTCGCATCGCGCAAGCTGATTGCGCTTCTTTTGAAGAATTCATGCAACAGATGCAGCCCGAGTCCGTGGTCCTGGTCTTTCCCATGGCCCACCTGAACGGCCCGGCCTCCATGTTCGGCCACACCCTCCTGACCATTGAAACCGCCAACAAGAGCAAACTGCTGGCCTATGCGGTCACGTATTCGGCCTTTGCCAATGAAACCTTCGGCCCCTTTTTCGCGGTTAAGGGCCTCACCGGTCTTTACCCCGGCTACTTCTCGATCATGCCGTATTACGCCAAATTGCAGGAATACAGCGATATCGATCACCGCGATATCTGGGAGTACCCGCTCAATCTTACCAAACCTGAAATCAGGCGCATGATGCTGCATATCCGCGAGCTGGATCATATCGCCTCCGATTATTATTTCTTCGACGAAAACTGTTCCTATGCCCTGTACTTCCTCCTGGAAGCGGCCCGTCCGGGGGTGCGCCTCACCGATGAAACGCATGGCTGGCTGATCCCGCTGGATTCGGTGCGCGCCATCGACCGGCAGGGTTTCATAGAAGGTGTGGCCTATCGACCCTCGCGCACCACCAAAATCAAATATCTGGCCGCCGGGCTAACCGATACCGAGCAGGACATGGCCATGGGGCTGGCTAAGGGGACGGTTTCTGAAGCCGTCCAGGCCGACCCGTCCGCCCCCAGCGCGGAGAAGATCCGGACCGTCGATCTGGCCGTCGAATACCTGCAGTACCTGTACACCAAGGGTCTGATGCCGCAAGCCACCTATCAGGAACGTTACATCCGGACCCTGAAGCTGCGCAGTCAACTCGGCACCTTCGCCGACGACTTCACAAAGCAGATTCCGCCACCGGTTCAGCCTGACAAGGGACATCGCTCGAATCGACTGGCCTTAAGCTCAGGCATCAAGGGCGACGATGCCTATGTGGAAACGCGGATCAGGCCGGTGTACCATGGCATGATGGACAACGATGACGGCTATGTAAAAGGCGCCCAGCTCATCTTCACCGACCTGGCGCTGCGCTGGTATCCCGAGGACCATAAGGGCTCCCTGCAGAGCCTGGATCTCATCGATATCGTCTCGCTGGCACCACGGGGCAAATTCTTCCGTCCCGTGTCCTGGAAGATCTCCACCGGCCTGAAGCGCATCACGGGCGAAGATGAAAAAGACCACCTGGTCTACCAGATCAATCCCGGGGGAGGCATGACGCTTTCCACCACGTATTTCGGGCTGGTGTATGCCATGATGGAGACCGGACTCAATGTGAGCGGCGCCTTGGAACAGAACTACGCCTTGGGCGCTGGAGGCGGCGCCGGCATGCTGGCCAATCCCCTGCCGCGCTGGAAGGTTCATCTGTACGGCCGCGACATCTATTACGGCCTGGGGGATAGCTTCAACGCCTTTGAGGCCGGCCTGCAGCAAAACTATACCATCACAACCAATCAGAGCGTAGGGCTCGATATTACGCGGCGCAAGACGCGAGGATTCTATGAGACCGAAGCCAAGCTGGCCTGGAACCTTTTCTTCTAAGGGAGCATCCATGTTCGAGCGCCGGCGGATCATACTCATCGTGCTCGGCCTCCTGGTCCTGGCTCTGCCCGGGTGCGTAGCATCGTATATCTATTACCCGGAGCTGGATATACGCATTACCCCCAGCTCGGTGGGTCTGGCCTATACGGATGTAACCGTGGAAACGTCGGACGGGGTGAACATCAACGCCTGGTGGGTGCCGGTAAAAAACCCACGTGCGACCGTGCTCTTCTGCCACGGCAACGGCGGCAATGTCAGCTACTATCTTGAAACGCTGAAGGTCTTCAAACGGCTGGGGCTTTCTGCCCTCATCTTCGATTACCGGGGGTACGGCAGGAGCCAGGGCAAGCCGTCCGAACAGGGGACCTATCTGGATGCCGAGGCCGCCTGGCAGTACCTGACACATGAGCGGAAGATCGCCCCCCAGCAGCTTATCATCTGGGGCCGTTCTTTGGGCGGCGCCATCGCGGCCCGCACGGCCGCACGGCATCCCACCGGGCTGCTCATCATCGAATCCGCCTTCACCTCGGTGCCGGAAGTGGCGCATGCTCATATAGCCTGGTTGCCGGCCTGGGTATTTGCCGAATATCGCTATGACACGCGGCGCTATGTGGAGCAGATCACGATGCCAACCTTGATTATCCATAGCTCGGAGGACGAGATCATACCCTTTGCGCACGGCCGGAAGCTTTTTGAAACCCTTGAAGGACCTAAGGTCTTCCTGGCGATCAAGGGCTCGCACAATCAGGGTTTCATCGATTCCCTGTCTGTCTATGAACCCGGGATCGATGCCTTTATCCGGCGCTATGCCGGCGGAACAAATGAGGTGCTTGCCGAATGATGCGAAAAAGAGTGCTGCATAGCTTAATAGGCATGCTCGTGTTGGTCGCCACCGCGCAAACGGCCCAAGCCATGGACCTGCCAGCCGAGGCCTTTATCCTGCTGGCCCAGGCCAGCGTGGAACCCTGCGCCATCTGCGCCGAAAAAGAGCGCGGCAAGGCCGTCGCGCTTCTGAGCCGTACTTTCACGCCGGGTCAGGAGCTGACAACCGACAGCGCCTGCCGTTTGATCAAGTCCGGCAGTGGTGACGAGCAGGAACTGACCGTAAGCTGCTATCCACCACCGTCCGTATTGGAATCTCTACCCGAAGGAGCCAAACCGCCTCGACTGGTTTTCCGGTTTCATACGTCTGACAAGCATCTGGTAGGCATAGCAGCAAACGATTTTACCGACCCGCCTTTGGCCGCGACCTATCGATCATCGCCGCCGGGCACAACCTTTGAGGGCCGACTCCGGTTTATTGCCTATCAATACGGCGACGGCCCCTCTTTCAACTGCTTCCTCAAAACCAACACCGTGCAGGTCCATTGTGTGATTGTGCAATTGAACACAGCGAATCCTTTAGGGGCGGATATGGAAAGCTCGCGGCCTGATCCAGACTGTTGCGATCCAGAAAACGTATCGATAAAGGGTTACCGGTAAACACTACGACGAGAAAAGGAGCTGTGCCATGGATCATAAACACATCGTCATGGAACGTGATAAGAAGATTGCGTTGGTGGCGCACGACAACAAGAAAAAGGACCTGATCGACTGGGCGCGCTACAACCGCAGTGTCCTGGCGCACCATACCTTGTATGCGACCGGCACGACCGGTACCATCCTGGAGCGGGAGCTGGGTCTTGAGGTGTGCAAGCTCCACAGCGGTCCCCTGGGCGGGGACCAGCAGATCGGCGCCAAGATCGCCGAGAACGACATCGATTTCCTGATCTTCTTCTGGGACCCGCTCGAACCGCAGCCGCATGACCCGGATGTCAAGGCGCTCCTGCGTATGGCCGTGGTATGGAACATCCCCATTGCCTGCAATCTGGCCAGCGCGGACTTCATCATTTCATCGCCCTTGATGGACGACGACTATATCCGCCTGGTGCCCGATTATGATAGGTATCGCGGCCGTAAGATCGCCGACGATGAATAGCGTTTAATCTGCCTTTAGCTTGGCGCGATGCTGTTCGTAGAGATCATAGTGGGCCTTAAGCATTTCCGGTATCGGAAGTTGGTACGGGCAGCGCTCGATACACTCCTTGCAATCGGTGCACTTGAGCACGCTCTCCATGGGCAAGCGGGCGAATTCAACCGCCACCTTGTCGGACATGCGGCTGGCGATGATCTTATAGCCCATGGCCGCGGTGATCATTACCCCCTGCGGACAGGGCTGGCAATATTCACAGCGCCGGCAGAACAGTTTGCCCAGTTCGCGGCGGTACTGATCCATGCGCGCAAGGTCGGCCGGCGTGATGGTATTGGGGGTATCATAGAAGGCCGCCACCTCGTCCACGCGCTCAAGGGTATCGAAGCCCGGCAGCGGGATAACCTCCGGATACTGGCGTAAATACTTGAAGGCAATGGCCGCATTGTCGATCACCCCGCCGGCAAAGGGCTTCATGGCCAGGATGCCCATGCCGGCGGCAGTTGCTGCCTGGAAGAGCTCGTCCTGCGCGGCTTGTTCAATGAAATTGAAAGGGAACTGGATGCTGGCGAACACGCCGCTTTTCACCAGTTTGACCGCCATGTCCAAGTTGTGGGAGGTGACGCCGAGATGCCGGATGCGCCCCTGTTGCCGGGCTTTGTGCAGGGCCTCCAAGGCCCCACCAGGCCCGCACACGATCTCCCAGTCCCTCTCCTGAGCGATCTGGTGCAGCTGAAAGAGATCGATGTAATCCGTCTTGAGCATGCGCAGGCTGTTGTCAAGCTGTTCCAAAGCACCGGCTGCATCCCGCCTCAGGGTCTTGGTGGCCAGGACCACATCGGCGCGCATACCCTCAAAGGCACTGCCGATCTTGGCCTCGCTATCACGATAGGCGTTGGCGGTATCGTAGAGGGTGATGCCGCGTTCATAGGCACGGCGCAAGACGCTGACCGCCGAACCAAAATCCAGACGGATGATGGGGATACCTCCGAACCCGAGTTCGGAAACGGTGAGGCCTTGCTTACCAAGGGGGATAACGCGCATGGGTCACCTCCGCTATGGTTCATGCCTTTGGCAAGCGATGGGGTTGGCGGAGAGAGAGGGATTCGAACCCTCGGTACCCCTCTACGGAGTACATTCGCTTAGCAGGCGAACGCCTTCGTCCACTCGGCCATCTCTCCATCTATCTATACAAAAGCGGAGGGAGTAGGATTCGAACCCACGGTATCTTGCGATACAGCGGTTTTCAAGACCGCCGCCTTAAGCCGCTCGGCCATCCCTCCAGCGTTTCATTCTTTAACGTATCGGCTTGATCAGGTC
>JBDKSM010000161.1:0-22067 GCA_039680665.1 Syntrophaceae bacterium
GATATTGAAGATCAGACCCGACATGCCCATCTTGCTCATGACCGGATACAGCGAAACGATCGACCGGGAAGGGGCTCAAGCCCTCGGCATCAGGGAATACCTGGAAAAACCCTTCACCAAGAAGGCGATATCACAGATAATACGGAGGATGCTGTGATAATAACGTCCTGTGGCGGCTGCATAGCGGCAAAAGGCGGTAGCGTATGACGAATTACAGTGTTTTGGTTATCGACGATGATGAGAGCATCACACGTATGTTCACCACGTATCTGGGCATGTATGGATATACATCGCATGTAGCGATGGACTATGACACGGCCCTTGATACGTTATCGCGCACGCAGGTCGATGTCATCATCGCGGACATCATGCTGGGCGAGCACAGCGGCATCGAGGTCCTCAAGGAAGTCAAGGTCCGTGGTCTGGAATGTCCCGTCATCATGATCACCGGCGATCCCGAGATCGAGACCGCCGCCGCGGCGGTCAGGCTTGGGGCCTTCGACTATCTGACAAAGCCCATCAGCAAGGATGCCTTTATCCAGGTTGTCAAGCATGCCATCCAGACCAAGGCGTTCCAGGACGAAAAGATGCTCATCGAACATGAAAAAGAGGAGTACCGCGCCCATATGGAGGCGGTTTTCAAGAGCGTTACCGACGCGATCATCACGGTCGACAACCATCTGCGGGTGACCCAGGTCAATACCGCCTTCGAGCAGATCTGCGGGATTTCTAGCGTCGTCGGCAGTACACTGCCCCATATCATCAACACGTGCAGCCTCACGTGCTGGAATATTTTTCAGAATGCCCTGCAAACCAAGAACTATATCCGCGAATACCGCATCGAGTGCCAGCATGCCAAAAACCTGCAGCAGGTCGTGCTCCTCAATGTCACCCCGCTCATCGGCCGTCATGACGACCAGATCGGCGGCGTCATGGTCGTGAGGGACATCTCGCGCCTGGCCCATTTGGAGAAAGAGCTGCATGAAAGAAACCAAATGCATAACATCATCGGACGCAACAGCCGGATGCAGGAGATCTACGACCTGATCGAGAACCTCCAGGATATGGACACCACGGTTCTGATCACGGGACCGAGCGGTACGGGCAAGGAACTGATCGCCAGGGCGGTACATTATTCCGGTGAGCGTGCCCATCGGCCCTTTGTGGTCGTAAATTGCTCGGCCTTAAGTGAGAATCTTCTGGAGAGCGAACTGTTCGGCCATGTGAAAGGTGCCTTCACCGGGGCGATCAAAGACAAGGTCGGCCGTTTCCAGCTGGCCAATCACGGCACCCTGTTCCTTGATGAAATCGGTGACATCTCCCTGCAGGTACAGGTCAAACTCCTGCGGGTCCTTGAATCCAGAGAGTTTGAACGGGTCGGCGACCATACGCCCATACGAATGGATGTGCGCATCATCTCAGCCACCAACCAGGACCTGATGGAAAAGGTGAAACGCGGCGAATTCCGCGAGGATCTCTTTTACCGGCTCAAGGTGATGGAGATCAAGGTCCCTCCACTGAAGGAACGGCGCGACGATATACCGTTGCTGATAGAGCACTTCCTGGAGGTCTTTAACAAAAAATTCAATAAGCAGATCTCCGGTCTCGCCAGGGATGTGGAGAGTCGGTTCATGGAATATGGCTGGCCGGGCAATGTCCGGGAGCTGATGCACGTGCTCGAACATGCGTATGTCGTGTGCCGCGGACCGATGATTGAGCTTCATGACTTGCCACCGGAGATCAAGGAAGCCCTTGAACCGGCTGATACGGGAACGGCCCATTCTTCCGTACGCAGGCCCACCCCGCTCGGCCGGGAAGAGATCATTGCCGCCCTTGAAAAGACCGCCGGCAACAAGGTCAAGGCCGCACAGGTTCTGGGCGTCAGCCGCCAATACCTGTACCAGAAGTTGAAAGATTTCCACATATCCGATCAGGATATGCCAGTGTAAGCTTACAGTCCGATTCAGGTGTGTCAACTGTAAGCTTACACTTGACAGGCCGCTTCTCGTATGAGCTTTAGAATATTATAACTGTCTGAAAATACAATTTAAAAAACGATATTTCACCTATTCGTATGCTTTGGCACATTCTTTGATACCTCGAGTTCTCCATGAAGAAATATGCGTATCTGATAGTGGAGGATATGATTAATGCCGGATAGCTGTGAGGTGTGCCGTATCACGGATGCGGATATTGATGCGATTGTCAAGCAACCCCGAGCGATTTTTATCGCCTGCATCAGGAAAGATGAACATTATCAGGAGAACATGGTCATGTTGCGCTATATCGCGGAATACTATCAAAGGGATCTGCTTGTATATGTGGCGCTTGAGGACATGTTCGCCTATTTCCGGGATGCTTATGCCGTCATAGGGACACCCACCTACCTGATTTTGGAACACGGTGGGATCAAAGGCATAATTCTCGGCAACAAACCATATGATACGTTGATCAAGCTGATCGGCACCATCCTGCAGGGATATGCTCATCAAGATATCTCGCAGGTAAAGGGGGGGGACTGATATGGCCTTCACCTTTTTCTTTCGGGACCAGATTCCTTTGGAGCTTGCCGCGAAGAATCTCTGCCAGAAGGCGATCGGACGCAGTATCATTCGGATATGGGACGCCGGGTGTGCCATGGGGCCTGAACCGTATACGCTTGCCATGATTCTGGCCGAGAACATGGGACATTTTGCTTTCAGCAACCTCCGGATTTTTGCCTCGGATTATGATCAACCACTGCTGAAGACTATGGAGAAGGGCGTCTATGTATGGAGCGAACTCCAGAGAGTTCCTCAGGACATCTTCCAGAAATATTTTGAACCCACGGGTGAGGATGGGCGCTTCAGGGTGAAGGAAATCATCCGGTCGTCCATATCGGTTTACCATCATGATCTGTTGTCTCTCAAACCCTTGAGGGATGATTTCAGCCTCATCGTTTGCAAAAACGTGCTGCTGCATTTTCAACCCCAGGAACGACTGGGGGTCTATCGGATGTTCCATCAAGCTCTGGAACCCGGCGGATTCCTGCTAAACGAACATACTCAGAAGCTCCCGCCGGAAATGACCCATATGTTCGCACCGGTTGCCAATGCCGGACAGCTTTTTAAAAAGATCGAGCAGGGCGGATGAAAGTCATTCAGATCAATCCCAGCAATAGCGTTTACAGCAGCAATGCCTATTTGGTGCTCGGTTCCTGGAACACCATCGACGATATGAACACCCTCGTCGATGTGGGCAACGATCCGGCCATGGTGGATACGATTTGCACCGTTCATACCGGTCTGGGCAAGAGGAAGGTTGAAAGGGTGATCCTTACCCACTGCCATTCCGATCACGTGGGCAACCTGGAAAAAATTCACACGGCCTTCCAGCCCGAGATCTGTGCATTTTCGCCTCATATAAGAAGCATTGACCGGTTACTGAAGGATGGGGACATCCTCCGTCTGGGCGACCAATGGTTCGAAGTGATCCATGTGCCATGCCACTCCGACGATTCGATCCTCCTGTACAATCCCGATGAGGGCATTCTTTTTGGCGGCGATACACCACTCGTCATCAGATATCCGGGAGGGACATACGACAAGAGATTCATACAGATATTGGAGAATCTGACAACGCGAGATATCAAGACCATTTTTTTCGGGCACGACGAACCCCTGCGCGATGACATCAGGAAAACTCTTTTGTGTTCACTCCAGAATGCAACCCTTTCTTCAAATGAAGGACAGCCACGCCCATGAATATGAGAACAATGTATGCCGGTGGATTATACCGGCCAAAGGACAAACGAGAACCGGTTAAGGACGCCGGAATAGATACAACAATGAAACCAAAGAATAAACCATACCAAGGAGGGGGCATAAATGTTTAACAACATGAAAATCGAGAACAAGATCAGTGCGGTAATCGGACTGACGGTCCTTATGATGTTCGTGATCGGCATCGTGGGCATGATCGGCGTGACATGGATGAAAATCGTATCCATGTGTTTCGCAATCATATTTGTTGCGGCTTTCGGAATACTCTTAAGGAGAAATATCAACGCCATCACAAAAACACTGACGGATGAAGTCCGAAATCTCTTGGATGCCGCCGTCAAGGGCCAACTGGCAGCACGCGCAGATACAGGGAGAGTGAATTTCGAATTCAGGGAACTCTCCGTATATATTAATCAAATGCTGGACGCGGTGATCGGGCCCTTGAACGTGGCGGCCGGGTACGTGGACCGCATCTCCAAGGGCGACATTCCGCCCAAGATCAGCGACAGCTACAACGGCGACTTTAACGAGATCAAGAACAACCTCAATACCTGTATCGACGCCATCAACGGACTGCAGAGCGATCTGAATGTCATGGTTCAGGGACAGAAAACCGGTGATATCGAGGCCCATTGCACCGGCAACGGCCTGCACGGTGTCTATGCCGAACTGTCCCAGGGCGTCAATGAAGCCTTCGATAGCGCCATCAGTCCTGTCATAGAAGCAATCGGCCTCATGGAAAAATATGCCCAAGGCGATCTATCTCGGGAAATGCGTGTTCTTCCGGGTAAACAGATCGTGTTGACCAACGGCATAAATGCCATCCGTACCAATGTGCAGGCCTTGATCAAGGATGCCGACATGTTGTCCAAGGCGGCGATTGAAGGCAAGCTGGCCACCAGGGCGGATGCGAGCAAGCACGAGGGCGACTTCCGGAAGATCGTGGAGGGCGTCAACGATACGCTGGATGCGGTGATCGGGCCCTTGAACGTGGCGGCCGAGTACGTGGACCGCATCTCCAAGGGCGACATTCCGCCCAAGATCAGCGACAGCTACAACGGCGACTTTAATGAGATCAAGAACAACCTGAACAAATGCATCGACGCGGTAGGTGCCTTGGTGGGAGACGCCGGTGCGTTGTCCAAGGCGGCGATTGAGGGCAAGCTGGCCACCAGGGCGGATGCGAGCAAGCACGAGGGCGACTTCCGCAAGATCGTGGAGGGCGTCAACGATACGCTGGACGCGGTGATCGGGCCGCTCAATGTGGCGGCGCGGTATGTGGATATGATCAGCAAGGGGGATGTCCCTGAAAAGATCATGGACAGCTATAACGGCGACTTCAATGCGATCAAGAACAACCTCAACGTGCTTATACAGGCCATGAACAACATAGCGGAGGTCGCGGAAAAGATCGCCCAGGGAGATCTGACCGTAAAGGTCCAGCAACGTTCAGAGAAAGACAAGCTTATGATCGCCATCCATGCCATGGTGGCACGGCTCTCCGAAATCGTTCGAGCGGTCAAGGATTCGTCCGACAATGTAGCTTCTGGCAGCGGGCAAATGAGCACCACGGCCGAGCAGATGTCCCAAGGCGCATCCGAGCAGGCCTCGGCCGCCGAAGAAGCCTCTTCCTCCATGGAACAGATGGCGGCGAATATTAGGCAGAATGCCGACAATGCGCAGCAGACCGAGAAGATCGCCGGCAAGTCGGCCTTGGATGCCAAGGAAGGAGGCAAGGCCGTGGAACAGACGGTCGGCGCCATGAAGACGATTGCCGAAAAGATCGCCATCGTGGAGGAGATCGCGCGCCAGACCGATCTTTTGGCCCTGAACGCGGCTATTGAGGCGGCCAGAGCGGGAGAACACGGCAAGGGCTTTGCCGTGGTGGCGGCGGCCGTGCGGCGCCTGGCGGAACGCTCGGCCGATGCGGCCGGTGAGATCAGCAAGCTTTCGGTCACCAGTGTGGAAGTGGCCGAGAAGGCCGGCCAGATGCTCGGCCAGATCGTACCGGATATCGGCAAGACGGCACAGTTGGTCCAAGAGATCACCGCGGCGAGCCATGAGCAGAACACCGGAGCCGAGCAGATCAACGCGGCCATTCAACAGCTCAACCAGGTGGTCCAGCAGAACGCAACCGCATCCGAGCAACTTTCTTCAACGGCCGAGGAGCTTTCTGACCAAGCGGTTCAGCTTCAGGAGATCATTGGGTTCTTCAAGATCGATAAGGATGCCAAAACCAAGGGCGCCTCTGTCTTGAGCGTATCAAAACCGGTTCATGCGCTGCCCCATCACCAGGCCATCAAGTCTCACGAGGAAATTCACAAGGCCGGGAACGCCGTAAACGCGAGGCAGGCCGGTATCGCCATAGATCTTAAGGAAACAGGGACGCATGGTGACGCAACAGACGATGATTTTGAGAAGTTTTAAAAGACAAGGAGACGGTCATGAGCGTGGAATCCATAACCGAAACTAGGCAGTACCTCTCGTTCAAGCTGGATGAGGAGGAGTTTGCCCTGGAGATTGTCAAGGTGCGTGAGGTGCTCGATCTCACCAAGATCACCAAGGTGCCGCAGACCCCGGATTTCGTGAAAGGAGTGATCAATCTGCGCGGCGCCGTGGTCCCGGTGGTGGATCTGAAGAAAAAATTCGGAATGATGGAAACAGAGAGAACCGTTCATACCCGGATCATTATCGGTGAAGTAGCCATCGACGGAGAAACCACCGTTCTGGGCGCTCTGGCCGATGCCGTGCACGAGGTCATGGATCTGGAACCTGAGAATATCGAGCCCGCCCCCAAGATCGGGACCAGGCTTAATACCGAATTTTTGAAAGGCATGGGCAAGCGAAATGAAGAATTCGTCATGATTCTGGATATTGACAAGGTGTTTTCGGCTGAGGATCTCGCCTTTGTGACTCAGGCGGAAGAACTCCAAGGTGCGGTGGCGGAGGTGTGAGCGTGAGGTTCATGATCTCCACCATAATGATCGGATATTGGCGCCGTTCAAGAGACACACAGCCGGATGTCGGGGGTTGAGATGGCCGATATAACACTTGCCGAAAGCAGCGGGGCGGTTGTCATAAATGTCTCGGGAAGGCTTACGATTCAGGATGCCTTGGCACTGAAGTCTCACCTGCTCAAGGCACGACAGGGGTCTGAGAAATTTCTGCTCGATTTGAGCAAGACCGAATCCATGGACCTGGCCTGTATGCAGGTGCTCTGTGCCGCCGCCATGACCTTCAACAAAGGTCGGAAGCTCTTTGGAATCAAGGGAGGCATCCCTGAGGGCATTGAACACGCTCTGAAGGCGGCGGCACTCGGTGCCCGGATGTGCGGATCGAACGGAGAGCACGGTTGTATTTGGGAGACCGGAGGAGAAGATGGGTAGGACAATCCTCAGTGTGGATGACTCGGCCAGCATTCGTCAGATGGTCATGTTCACACTTACCAAGGAAGGTTATACGGTCGTCGAAGCGGTGGATGGTCGGGATGCCCTGGACAAGGTTAAGGCGACTCCGGTGGATATGGTGATCACGGATCTTAACATGCCCCATGTGGACGGTATTGATCTCATCCAGGCCCTCAGAGCTGATCCGGCCTTCAAGTTCGTGCCCATTGTCATGCTGACCACGGAGAACACCGCGGAAAGGAAGGATGCGGGCAAGCACGCCGGGGCTACCGGTTGGATCGTGAAGCCATTTAAGCCCGAGCAGCTGGTGGCCGTGGTGAAGAAGCTGCTCGGGTAAGGTTTGCGATATGGATGCGCAAAAGCAGCTCTTTCGCGAAGAGGCATACGAACTCCTGACCGTTCTGGAAGGGGCGCTGCTTGATCTAGAGCAGAACCCGGGAGACGGGGAGAACATAGGCAAGGTCTTCCGGGCCATGCATACCCTGAAAGGGTCCGGGGCCATGTTCGGTTTCGATGATATCGCGGCCTTCACCCATACCATTGAAACGGTATACAACATGGTGCGCGACGGTGAGCTTGCGGTTACACAGGAACTGGTCAGCCTGACGCTCAAGGCCTGCGATCAGATCAGGGCCATGCTGGATGCCTCACTGACGGATAGCACCGCCGATACCTCGCGCACCGCCGTTCTGGCCAAAGAATTCCAGAAGTACATCCCGGCCGGGGATAATGACGATACGCAGGAAAATGGAAATGGGCACAGAGAAAGTTCCTCCGCCCCACAGGCCCGTTTAATGACCTATCGGATCCGTTTCAGTCCGCATCGGGATCTCTTCGCCAATGGCACGAATCCTATCCCACTGCTCAACGAGCTGAAGGGTATGGGTGAGTGTACCATGAGCTGTTCGGTACAGGATCTGCCGGAACTTCAGGAGATGGACCCGGAAGCATGCTACGCGAGTTGGGATATCATTCTGACGACGTCAGCGGGTGAGGATGTCATACGGGGTATTTTCATATTCGTAGAGGATATCAGCGATTTATCCCTTGAGGTCATTCAAAACGGCACGGCCTTTGACAGCGATATCGAATATAAAAAGGTGGGGGAGATACTGCTTGATCGGGGTGTCATATCTCAAGATGATCTGGATAAGGCTTTAGGGTCCCAGAAGCGCATCGGCGAGGTGCTGCTTGATGAGGGCATGGTCGACCGGGCTCAGATCGGTTCCGCCCTGGCCGAACAGGAACAGATCCGCGCTATACGAAAGAAGCGCGCGGCGGTTGAGGAGTCTTCCAGCATCCGTGTGCCGGCCCCGAAACTGGACGACCTGGTCAATCTGGTGGGAGAGCTGGTTACCATCCAGGCCAGGCTCACCCAGCATGCGGCGCAGAGGGACGATCCTGACCTCGTGGGAATTGCCGAGGAAGTGGAGCGTCTCAGCTCCGCGCTCAGGGACATCGCCATGGGCATCAGGATGTTGCCGATCGGCACGCTGTTCTCAAAATACAAGCGTCTGGTGAGGGACCTCTCGCATGAGCTGAACAAGGACATCGGCCTGGTAATGGAGGGTGAGGAGACCGAGCTTGACAAGGCCATGATCGACAAGTTGTCCGATCCGCTTGTGCATCTCATCCGCAACTGCATCGACCACGGGATCGAGTCGACATCGGAAAGGGTCGCATCCGGGAAACTTTCCCAGGGCACCATAACGGTTTCGGCCCGTCATTCAGGGGCGTATGTGCTCATATCCATAACCGATGACGGCAAGGGCCTGGATACGGAGGCGATCAGGGCCAAGGCCGTGGAGAAGGGCCTTATCCCTCCGGACGCGACCCTGGATGAGCATGAGATTCAGGGCCTAATCTTTGTCCCGGGGTTCTCTACCTCCTCGGCCGTCACCAGCGTCTCAGGCCGCGGGGTAGGCATGGATGTGGTAAAGACCGGCATCGAGGGTCTGGGAGGAAGGGTTGAAATCAGCAGTGCCAAAGGCCATGGAACCACCATCACGCTCAAGCTGCCGCTGACGCTGGCCATTATCGATGGTCTGCTCGTGGCTATTGGGAATGAATTCTTCATCATCCCCTTGGGCGTAGTCGTCGAGTGCGTGGATCTGACGGCCGATGATATCAAACATGCCCACGGCCGCCAGCTCATCAAGGTCAGGGAAGAGATCATACCCTATATCAACCTCAGGCGGCATTTCGGACTGACAAGCGAACGCCCCCCCATAGAACAGGTGGTGATTACCGAGCTGGGGGGGTTCCGTATCGGTTTCGTGGTGGATAAAGTCGTGGGCCAGCACCAGACGGTCATCAAGAACCTGGGCCGCATGCTCAAGGAGATCGACGGGGTATCCGGCGCCACGATCATGGGCGACGGCACGGTAGCCCTTATCCTGGATGTCAACAAGCTCGTGGGTCAGGCGGAAGTGGGCGAAGCAACCGCATCGAACGGCGCCGGGGCTCAAGCCGGCCTCAAGATGACGTCATCTATCAACAAATCCGCGGCATAACTAGCGCATAAACCTGCCACGGATAGCGGTGCATATTTCGAAAGGCGCATTTCGCGCTTGTGGTCGGGAAAAGATTGCACTATACAATTAAACTGTCCGCCAAAAAGAAGTGAAATCCCCCCAAAGGAGAAGCCCTATGAGCACGTCACAAGATCCGTGGTACTTGACGGTTCAAACCTTTCCAGAGCTTCTGCACCGCAACGCCTCGAAGTTGGGCACCCGCCGCGCCCAGTGGTGGAAGACCACGGACGGGGGCACTACCTCCATCACCTATGCCGAGCTTGAGGGCCGTGTGCACGAGCTGTGCTGCGGGCTCATGTCCCTGGGCCTTGAAAAGGGCGACCGCGCCGCAATTATGGCGCATACGAGCCCGCAATGGGTATGGGCCGATTACTCCATCCAGTGCGGCGGCGCCATCACGGTCTGCATCTATCCCACGGTCTCGCCAGCCGAGATCAAGCACATCGTGAACGACTGCACCGCGCGCTTCATCTATGTGGACGACGAGGAGAACCTGCGCAAGATCAAAAGCGTGTGGAAGGCAATGCCCACGCTGGAAAAGGTGATCTTCTTGAAGGACGAACATGCCGGGGAGGATGAACGCGTCATCGACCTCAAGCGGCTGGCCGCCCTGGGCCGGGACTTCATGGCCCGTGACGAGAGCGCCTATGAAAAGCGCTGGCGCAGGGTAGAGCTCGACGACCCCATGACCATCGTTTACACCTCGGGCACCACCGGACTGCCTAAGGGAGCGGTACACACGCACCGCAGCATCAACGCCGCCTGCCGGCGCGATCTTTCGCTCTTTACAGCCCATCCGGTCACGGAAGATGACGTTTTTCTGTCCTTCCTGCCCCTGTCGCACACCTATGAGCGCGAATGCGGCCATGGCTGCGCCATGCTCTCGGCCGCAACAATCGCCTACTCCGACCCCAAGGCGCTCGTGGACGATTTCCGGATCTACTCTCCCACCATCTTCATGTCCGTGCCCAGGCTCTTTGAGCGCATCTACATGACCATGCAGGCCCGCGCCGCATCGACCCCAGTCAAAAAGGCCATCTTTGACTATGCCATGCAGACCGGCCTGGAGCTGATCGAGGCCCGCGCCGATGCCGACGGGTTCATCGACATGTCCGAAGGCATCGACCTCACCGCCGGTGTGCCGCTGCGCTTAAAGATCAGGTACAAGCTGGTGGACAAGCTGATGTTCTCCAAGGTGCGCGCCATGATGGGCGGACGCCTGCGGCTGACCTTCTCCGCGGCGGGCAGCCTGCCCGCCGATCTGTGCAAGGTGTTTCTGGCCATGGGCGTACGCATCTGCGAAGGCTACGGCGCCACCGAGACCTGCAACACCATCAACATCAACCGCCTCGACAAGATCCTGCCCGGCTCGGTCGGGCCCGTGGCGCCCGGCGTGGAAGGCCGCATCGCCGAAGACGGCGAGTGGCTGGTCAAGGGCGAGAATATCTTTAAGGGCTATTGGAACAATCCCGAAGCCACGCGGGATGCCTTCACCGCGGACGGCTTCTACAAAACCGGCGACATCGTGGTCATGCAGGCCCAGGGCTATTTGCGCATCGTGGACCGCAAGAAGGGTCTGATGGTGCTCGATACGGGCAAGAACGTGCCTTCCTCCAAGATCGAGGCCAAGTTCGCGCTGTCGCGTTTTATGGAGGTGGTCATACCCGTGGGCGACAACCGCAAGTATGTCGGCGCCCTGGTGGTGCCGAACTTCGACGCCTTCATCCGCCTCTATGACGAGCAGGGTCTGGCCTATGACAAGCAAGCCCTGGTGTTCGCGGAAGAGGGCGGCGTACGTACCTGCGTGAGTGTCGGCCAGGACTTTATCGACCGGCCCGAGCTGTTAGCCGTTATCGACGAGGAGATCAGCAAGGCCAACACCGAGCTCGAGGATTATGAACGCATCAAGAAGTACCGCATCTTGACGCGCAAGCTGACCGTGGAATCGGGCGAGATGACCCCCACCATGAAGGTCAAACGTAACGAGGTGACCAGGAACTTCAAGTCCGAGATCGACGGCCTTTACGATTAGTAAGGCGCTCAAGTTTCAGTGTGCTATCGCGCAAAGCCATAACCGCCGAGAAGGCAAAGACGAGATTCGGCACTGCGTTTCTCAGCGACATTTCTGCGTTTGACATCCTGAACGCAGTTCCTTCCGCCCGTTAAATACCTTCTTTTCCCTGGCATGAATTGACTGCGGGGTTTTGTCTATTACTTTACTACGCAGGAGGTTCTCGTATGGAATGGAATGACCTTAGGTTCATCGGCATTGACGCAAAGGATGACATCATCGCGCGCTTCAGTAAGCACGTCTCGTCCGGCAAGGCGGAGTTCTTCACGGGCGTTGGCATCGACTTCGTCTTCGGCGCCCGGCAGGGCCCCTACGTCTGGGACGCTACGAGCGGCAAACGCTTGATCAATTGCCACTGTAACGGCGGGGTATTCAACCTGGGACATCGCCACCCCAAGATCATCCATGCCCTGATTGAGGCCCTGAACGAGCTCGACATCGGCAACCACCATCTCATCAGCGAGCAGCGCGCCAGGCTGGCCCAGCGGCTGGCAACGCTCATGCCGGGAGGTCTTGCGTACACCGTGTTCGGCGCAGGCGGCGGCGAGGCCGTCGACCTGGCCATCAAGCTGGCGCGCGGATACACGGGCCGTCTCAAGATCGTCTCCGGCATCGGCGGCTATCACGGCCATACCGGGTTGGCCCTGGCCACGGGCGATGAGGCCTATCGCGCGCCGTTCGGCCCCAACCTACCCGGGTTTGCTCAGATACCCTTCAATGACAAGGCCGCGCTCGATAAGGCGGTGGATAAGACTACGGCGGCGGTGATCTTCGAGACCATCCCGGCCACCCTAGGCATGCCCATCCCGGAGCATGACTTCTATGCCTTTGCCAAGGAGGTCTGCCGTGCCAAGGGCGCCTTGCTGATCATGGACGAGGTGCAGACGGGCCTGGGCCGCACGGGCAAGCTCTGGGGCAGCGAGCATTTCGGGGTGGCGCCCGATATCATGGTGATCGGCAAGGGGCTCTCGGGCGGGATCTATCCCATGAGCGCCACCTGCTTTAGCCCCGAGCTGGAGACCTTCTTTCACCGGAATCCCTTTATCCACGTCTCTACCTTCGGCGGGGCCGAGGTGGGTTGTCCGGTGGCCCTCAAAGTTTTGGAAATCTCGTCCGACGCGGCCTTCCTGGAAAACGTGAACGACTTGGCAGGATTCTTCCGCCAGGGTTTTGAAGACCTCAAGAACCTCCATCCGCATATTCTGGTGGGCTTGCGCCAGATGGGGCTCATGATGGGCATCGAGATGGTAAACGACATGTGTGGACCCGTTATGACCAAGGCCTGTTACGACAACGGCATCCTCTCCATCTACGCTAACAACGACAAGCGCATCAGCCAGCTCCTGCCGCCGCTCATCATCGACCGTTTCGTGGCCGATGAAATTCTGGAACGGCTCGACCTTGCCCTGGCCGACGCCGAACGCCTACTCAAACTTTAAGGGGCAAGCCATGCGCGTCAAGATCGACAGCGATCTGTTGCAGCGTTTTGAGGCCGGGCTCGATCCGCGGCACCCCGAAAAGAGCGTCATCCCGGCCGAGATTATCGGCTATGGCGAGATGAGCACTATCTTCGTGATCAAAGCCCCGGGCCGGGAAGACACGGCCTACAAGCGTATGCCCATCTTTCGGACAGAAACCGAGTTTGAGCACTATGAGCGAATCTTTACGGAATACAATACGCGCCTGGCCGAGATCGGTCTGAATATCCCGGCCTTCGCATGCGTGCGGGTCACCTCGCCCCAAGGACATCCGGTGATCTACAACGCCCAGTCGCGCCTGCCGGGGCAGGCAATCGCCAACCGGCTGATCCACAAACTTCCCGACCAGGTCATCAAGATCCTTTTCCTGCTGGTTCTCAAAGAGCTCCACAAGGTCTTTGCCTTCAACGCTACCCATACCGACATCCGTTACGGCATCGATGGCCAGATCTCGAACTGGGCCGTGCTGCACTACCGTGAGGGGCTCATCATCGGTCCAGACACCAGGCTGGCCTATATCGACACCAGCACGCCCATGATGCAGAAGCTTGGGCGCGAGCAGCTCGATCCCGAGCTCTTCCTCAGGAGCGCACCGTCGTTTATGGTCTGGCTCATACGCTGGCTCTTCCTTGAGGACGTCATGACGCGCTACTACGACTTCCGTCTGGTGGTCATCGACCTCATCGCTAACTTCTATAAGGAACAGCGGCCCGATCTGATACCCATGCTCATCGAGACCGCCAATGACTTCTTCAGCGCCCAGGCCTTCCGCCTCGGCGTCGGTCCCCTCGATAGGCGGCAGGTCAAGGCCTACTACCGGCAAGACGCCATGATCTGGAGGGTCTACCTGGGGCTGCGCAGGTTCGACCGCTTCCTGCACCTTAAACTCCTGCGCAAACCCTACCGCTATATCCTGCCGGGCAGGATTAAAAGATGAATATCCACGGGCAATCAGACGGATTCATTCATACATGGAGAGTCGCTATGACAAGGCATGAAAGAATGATTATCGTTATCACGCTTCCGGCCGTGGCCGTCTTCGGCCTGCTGCTCTTGACCGGTTGCGAGGGCAGCAAAGCCAAGAAGGAGGTCACCCGGACCGTGGAGCAGGCCGTGGGCGCCGAGACCGCCAGGAAGGGCCGTCAGATCGAGCAGGACCTCAACCGGAGCATGCGGCAGGAGATGGAGCGGGCAAACAGAGAAATCGAAACCGGCACGGCGGGCAATGAGCCTTCCGGGCCGGAAGAATCATCAGGAACGCCTCCTAAGTAAGAAGTACCATCAATGCATCTGGCGCTGCTCCAGCCGGACGATCAGCGTATCCATCCCGGCTGGAGGCGTGGGCTGAGGAAGGATTATCTCTCCGAGCCCGGACGCTTTGGTCATCAGCGCCTGCATCTGATCAGGCCTGAGAATAACGCGCAACATGGCCCCCGTATCGGATTGATCCAGGATCGTGCTGCGGCCGCCCAAGTCGTGCATGATCTTCTCCAGTTCAACTATCGTTTGTCGGATATCAGCCACGGCCAGGGTGATGGCAGGTGGCGCGGCGGCTGTTTCAGCGTTCAGCGGGGCCGCTTTGCGGGCGGACAATCCCAGCATAGGGGCCTGCGCCTGGGAGAGCTTGTCCGTCGAAGTCTCTTCTTCCTTGGATGGATAGGCATCCCTGGCTTTGCTTTCAGTAGAGATGGCAGCGGAGGGCGCTGGGGCGCGCTCCTTGGCCTGGGTTATTTCCTGGAGGGCCGGCGGCGCTTGTTCTTCTTCCGACTGTTTGGAGGCCGGCCGCAGGTGGTTCAAGGATGTTGATTTCCTGGCAGGGACAGGCGCCTTGGCCATTGGCAGGGGAGGGCGTTGTGGTTCAGGCAGAGCGGCCTGGTCGGCCGGGGTAGCCTCTACCGTCGGAGCGGGCATGCTTTCCTGAACCGTGGCCTTGGGCGCGCCCGGGGTAATCAGTTCCGGACCAGTCACGTGGTAGAGGTAGATGGCGAAGATCGCGACCACCAGCGTGGCAAGGGCCTCGAGCGGGATCTTGATATGCAAGGGGAAGAAGAGTTTACGGAACAGACTTGGATGCCGCCCGGCCTCGGCGCGGACCTGTTCCATGATCCTGGCCTTGAGCCAAACCGGCGGCTCCACGTCTTCTAAGCCCTTGGCAAGATTGACGCCGCGGGTAAGCTCACTGAGCGTATTACGGCAGCCCGGGCAGGTCTCCAGGTGTTCGGCTACCCGGCGCTCTTCATCGGCGCTCAAACCCTGATCCAGATACCCCGGCAGGATCTCCTCGATTTCTCGGCAGGTCATATACTCTCTCCCAAGAGCCTTTTCAGGCAGTCTTTCAAGGATAGCCGCGCCCGGAAGAGCCGCGACTTCACCGTGCCGTCCGGCAAGTCTAGCATGCCGCCGATCTCCTCGTAGGAGTATTCGTGGATGTCCCTTAAGATCAGCACCTCACGCTGGTCATCTTCCAGACCGGCGATGCAGCGCTGCACCCGTTCCTCCACTTCCTTGCGCTCAAGCCTCACATCGGCCGAGGCACACCCGCAGGCAGTCTCACCAATGCCCCCGCAGTCCGCGGGGGCGTCCAAAGAGCCCGCCTCGCGGCGCCTACGGGCCGCGCGCTGTTTGAGGCGGTTACGGCTATAATTCATAACGATGCCGGTCAGCCAGGTGGAAAAGCGCGCCTGAGAGCGGAAGCCGCTTAAAGACCGATAGGCCGCCAGGAAGGCTTCCTGCACGACATCGGCGGCATCGGCCGCGTCATCCAGCATGCGTAAGGCAATGGTGTACATGCGTTTCTGATGCCTTTCAACCAAGACCTCGAAGGCCGCGCTGTCGCCGCCCCGGCAACGCTCCACCAGGGGCGCGTCTTCATCCGGCGGCGGCGATGCGGCCTTGCGGGTCCCGGCGTCCTTTTCCTTAAGTTCCACACCCCATAGACAGCCGTGAACGGTGTGTTAAGTCAACAAAAAAAGTGATGGGTTGTGCTGCGTTCCACCCATCCTACCTCGTGACCGTTATTATTATCTGCGCCTTGGCCGGCTTGCCGTCGGCGGGAATCGGGTAGCGCTGCTGTTTAAAGACACGTTCAATGCATTGCCTGACAGCCTGACTGATCCGTTTTTCGGACGTGATGCTCACCGTGCCCAGCGACCCGTCGGTCTTGATGGTGAGTTCGATTTCCAGTGTAACGACCGCGAGGTTGTTTGGGAGACAGCCGGAGATGGCCGGCAGAAGGGCCTGTATCCGGGCGCGAAAGGCCGGCTCGGAGAGGTTGCGGCTCGCCGTGACTTCTGGAATGCTCAACCGCCGGGCTGTTTTGACCTCCTGCTCCTGAGGGGCGATATGAGGCTTGATCGCATCTCTGCCGAGGTCGGCTTCTTCTTTGGCCATGCTCGGGCTCGGGGCCAGGGACATGGCGCGGCACAGCTTGTTGCCGCCTACGGCATAGTCGCTCACGCCCTGGGGGAGGGGCAGCGGCTGTGCCACACTTGTCTGATTTCCGCCCTGGTTGCGGACCTGGCTGTCCACGGCCACGAATGAGGTGTAGGCCGTGAGGAGATTGTACCTCAAGCCCAGGTCGGTGACTTCCTTGATGCGCTTATCATCGGATTTCAGCTGATTATAGTCAGCCAGCAGGGCGATGCGTTCCCTGGCCCAGAGATAGCGTAAGGCCGCATTCTGCGCCGAGGGCTTGATGGTGTCGACCACGATGCTCCGGCGCCAAACGCCCTCGCCGGTCAAGCCGCTGATGGTCAACGTGCCTTTGGCCTCACCCCGCCATTTGCCGAACACGATCACGGGCCGCTCGGAGAGCACGTCCGGGATATTCTTCGGTTCGATGTCATAGGCATCAAAGCCGCTCGCTTCAAGTTTGACATGGGTGAGCATGGGCGAGGCGATCAGGCGGCGGAAGCGCTCGGCCTTGGCAGCGGCCTCTGCGGGGTTGGTAATGATGAATGGCTCGCCTTTTCCGACATGCGCCATACCCTCGATCAGATGGCGGTTCACGCTCGAGCCGATCCCGAAGGCAAATAGGTTGGCCTGGCCCAGATTGCCTCGGATCAGATCAAAGGTCGCTTCCTCGACCGAGACATACCCGTCCGTGGCGATCACCAGGGTGCGCGAGCAGTCGGGGGCGCGTTTCAAGGCTAAGGCGCGCCGCATGGCGGGCAGCAGCTCGGTGCCGCCGCCCCCTTGCCGGCGATCGATGAAGCTGATGGCCTGGGCGATATGTTCCGGCGTGGCGGATAAGGATTCCTCGGCCAGCACGGCCGAACCGCCCGAGAAGAGCAGGACATTGAACCGGTCCGTGGGCTTCAGGCCGCTGATCAGGTTGCCCATCAGGCGTTTGGAGATATCGAGCGGAAAGCCATGCATGGAGCCCGAGACATCCACGATAAAGATATATTCCCGCGCCGGTATCGCGGCTGAACGGACCTGCTTGGGTGGCTGCAGCATGAGCAGGAAATGGTTTTCCTTCCCGTCCCGGCTCAAGATCAGTCCGGTTTGGATCTTGTCGCCGTCCAGGCGGTAACGCAGGATATAGTCCCGGTTGCCGCCCCGGCGTTCAGTTGGATCGAGCGTGACCACGGCGGACGCGGGCCCTCGATAGGCCACCTTGACGCCGTGCGACGGGCTGGCGATACTGCTTATGGGCATGCCGGCGTTGAGATTCACCGTGATGTCGAAATCATAGGTAGGGTCCTGGCCCTGGTGCAGATAGGGGTTTTTGACCCAGGCCTCCTTCAGGCTTGCGCCTTGTGCCGCCCGGTTGGAGTAGCGGGGCCCGACCACGGTGGGGTAGGCGAATTCATAGACCTTGTCGGTCGGTATGACCAACTCGGTATAGGCAAGCTCCACCATAATCTCGTCGCCCGGCATGATGTTGGCCACATTCATCTGAAAGACATTGGGCCGCTGCTGCTCCAGAAGCGTGGCGCTCCGGCCCTGGCTGAGGGCCTGTTCGTACTCCTGCCGGGCCTGGTCGCGCTTTCTGATCCTGGCCTCGATGATGCGCGCTCCGATCCTCATCTTCAGGCCGTGAACCGCGGCGCGGGTCGAGGCCGGAAAGACATAGGTGGCTTCGATAGGGTTTGAACCCTCGTTGCGATAGACCTGGACGACCTTGACCTCCGCGATCACCCCGGCGATGGTGACATCAGCGCGCGTGGATTTGAGCGGCAGCCTGTCCACGCCTTCATCCCCGCCCGGGATGAAGAAATAAGGGGCCAGGGTCTGGTCGGATGAGTCCTCGGACTGGGCGAAGGCCGTGTCCCAGATGAAGAGCATGCCGGTCAGGATGCATACGCTGAAAAACCGTGAAACCTGTCTCATGGATAACCTCCTGAAAAATTGATTTTATCCCATAAGACAAACCAGGCCGGAAAAAAGTTCCCGAAAAAATATTCTTCAGGTTAAGGCCTGTTTCAGGAGGGGGCTTATGAGGACCCCTTGGCGGATATGTCAGGGCAGGGGCTTGAGCGTATCAAGGCATGGCTGTGCCCCGGGCCGTCAACGCCCTACGGGTACGGATTCTATCAGCCTGCGATGCGGTTAACCAGCACCCCCAGGCCCTCGACCTCAAGCTCCACGGTATCGCCGTGTTTGAGGTAGCGCCCCATTTCCAGGCCGCAGCCCCGGCCGTTCGGACCGGAGCAGGTGCCTGAGCCGATGAAATCGCCGGGATAAATGGTCTCGGACCGCGAGATATAGGCGATCAGGTCTTCGAACTGATAATGCATATCCGCCGAGGTGCCGCGCGACCATTGCTCGCCATTGACACGCGCGGTCATGGTCAAACGGTAAGGGTCGGAGATCTCGTCCGGGGTGACCAGATAAGGGCCGAAGGCGTTGCCGGTGTCGAAGTCCTTGCCCTTGGCCGGCCCGAGCCTGCCGCCCTGTTCCTTGAGCTGGATGTCACGCGCCGAGAAGTCGTTGAAAATGGTGTAGCCGCCGATATACTCCCACGCTTTATCGCGCGGGATATCCTTACCCTGCCTGGCGATATAGATGCCGAACTCCAGCTCGTAGTCGAATTTATGGGTATAAGGCGGCATCCTGACCTCGGCCCCGGGTCCGATGCAAGAACGGCGGTTGCCCTTGTAATAGATGGGACGTTCATACCAGGTGTGGTTCAGGAGGTAGGCCAAGGTGCGTTTGCGGCCCAAGACCTTTTCCACCCATTCATCCAGGAAGGCCAGCCGTTTGAAACCGACCATCCGGATGCTGTTGATGATATGCTGCTCGAAGCACAGGCAGTCACGGATGGATGACGGCACCGGGACCGGAGCCAGCAGGGTGACATCCTCCAGGGACATTATGCACGCCGGCGGCTTGTGCGCTTCGATGAATTCCAGCACGGCCCGGGCACGCTTCAGCGCGGCGGCTCCGCCCTCCAGCCAGGCGAGCATATCCGTGAAAAAGGATGATTCGTGGGCGTCCATGGCCATTTCCCCTGGTTTGAGAAGCGCCAGGGCGCGTCCGTCCGCCATCAGGGCGCCTATTTGTCGCAGACCGCTTGGGGTGATAAATGTTGCCAGTTTCATGGTGTATGCTCCTCAAAGTTTTGTCTCATCACGGCCGGCTGGGCCTGGGGGAGATCATGAGCCAGCAAGGCTTGTTGCCACATGATCTTCAGAAGCTCGGGCGGTTTGAGAGGCCCTGTTCTCCCCTGGAGGTGGCGAAAGATGATATGGGTATTGGTCATGATGCGCTCGGGCGAGTTCCAGCGCGCAAAGGGCTGACGGTCGAAGTCGCCCTTGAAGACGATATCGTAGGCCGCTTGACGGGCTGAAAGACCCCGCCGATAGCGCTCGCCAACCTGTTGATCCAGATACATCCAGTAGGCCTTGACCGCGTGTACGCCGTCTTTGTCCGTAATGGGGCCGTGTCCCGGGATGATGGTTTGGGCGTCCATGACCAGGATCTTGTCCAGTGCGTCAAGCCAGTTTTGCACAGGACCGGCCCACATGACCGGGGTCGAGCCGCAAAAGAGGATATCGCCCGCGAACAGGACCTTGGCGTCCGGGATATAAACCAGGCAATCGCCCCTGGTATGTGCGGGTCCCACCTCCATAAGCTCGATGGCGCGCCCTTCCAGTTCAAGGCTTAGGTTGCCGCTGAAGGTGCGCGTGGGCAGGGTCGGCTTGACCTCCTTGAAATTATAGGGCTTGACCATGCCTTCAAACCAATGGCCGGCCTTGCCCGTGCCGCCGAACTTAAGCATTGACAGGCATCTGCCCAGAAATCCGAACATAAGCATCTGCAAGGGCCTGGTGTCGCGCATCTCTGCGGCGGCCGCGGCCGAAGCGATGATATCGGCCGTGGGGATAAGCTGGTTGCCCCAGAAATGATCGCCGTCGGCATGCGTGTTGATGAGGCGCGAGATAGGCGCCGCAGCGGTCAAAGGCTCCATGGCGGCCAGCATCCCTCGGGTCAGGCGTACGTCCCACAGGGTGTCGATCAGGAGCGAGGTCTTTTCCCCTACGATCAGTCCGGCATTGGACTCGCCCCAGGAACCGTTGGGGACCAGCCAGGCATAGACCTGGGCGCCCAGATCATAGAGCCCTTCGGCGTATTGGGGGATTTCCTGAAAACGGGTGCGTTCGGCCGTGATCATAAAAACCGGGTTCACTTTTTTCATCGTCCTCTCCCATCGTCAATAGCTTCTCACAGGCTGCCGGTAGTCGCGTTTTTGAGCTTGACTGATCATGTATGGCATAATTATAGTGTGAGCTTGGCGATCTTGTCACCTCGCATTTAAAAGGAATCCCTTATGCCCAAAAAAGAACAGCTTGAACCCCGTAAAATACCTTCTCAGGAACGTTCGCGCGCTACCGTTGCCTATATCTACCAGGCCGCGGCTCAGGTTTTTTCCGCCATCGGTTATGCGGCCGCCACCACGGATCGCATCGCGGAGAGGGCCGGGGTTTCGATCGGGACCCTGTACCAGTATTTTCCCGGCAAGGAGGCCATATTGCTTGGCCTGTGGGAACAGCACGTGCATGAGATCATGACCGCGGCGCAGCGGATCGTTCAGGATATTCGACGGCAGGGCTTTATCGACCGCGGCATTGCCCCGGTTCTCCTGCGCTTGATTCTTGAACATAACCGCTATGACCGGGCGCAGCACCGACTGTTCATCAGCCGCATGGGCCTGCCCGAGGCCATTATCCAGAAACACCGGGAGCTCGGCCGTTATATGGAATCAACCATGGAAGAGATCTTCCGCGCCGGCGCCAACGTGCGTATTCAAAACCCCAAGATCGGCGCGCATCTCATCTGGGAAACGGTGCGCTCCGTGATTCACGAACATATCCTGTCGGGTGAGGATGAAGGCGAGGCCGAAGCCTTTATCGACGAACTGGCCGATATGCTGAACCGCTATGTCTTTTCGGATGAGAAAGAGACATGATTACCTGGGAGACTTCGTTTAAAACAAAGTCTCCCAGGTAATAGAGTACGAAAGAACGGAGTACTTTACTCGAGCGGCTTGGCGATCTGCAGAATCTGGTTGGGCAGCTCGATGCCGAGCATTTTCAGGGCATTGAGATCGATGTGGATCACGAGTTTTTCCTCGCGCAGGATCGGCAGGGACTCGGGCTTGGCGCCATCCTTGAGGATCTTGACCACCTGTTTGCCGGCCAATGCGCCCACGTTCCTGAAATCCGCGGCGATATAGAGCACCGAGCCGGCGCCGGTTTTTGAATTGCCCAACAACGCCGATATCCCGGGGATCTTATGTTTCATCTGCAGCGCCCACTCTTCCCTGGCCGGCTCGTTGTTGCGCAAACCGAAATAGACGTCGATCGGGGTAT
>JBDKSM010000162.1:0-26335 GCA_039680665.1 Syntrophaceae bacterium
TCTCGGACAAGGGGTACCATAACGTCACGATGCACGAGATCGCCGAAAAGGCCGAGTTTGCCATCGGCACGTTGTACAAGTTTTTCAGGAACAAGGAGGATCTCTACCGCACCCTTATCCTGGGAAAGACCGATGAATTCAATGAGACAATCCTGAAGGCCCTTGATGAGTGTCAGGACGAAGTGGAAAAGCTCAGGCAGTATGTCAAGACCAAAGGCGAAATCTTATGTGCCAATATCCCCCTGATCCGATTGTATTTCTCCGAAATCCACGGAGAGAGCTTCAGCCTGAAGGCCGGGCTTGACTCCGAGGTCCGCAAACGGCATGGCGAACTCCAGCGCATCCTCGCGTCCATATTTGCGGGCGGCATCCGGAACAAACGCTTCCAGGCAATCGCTGATCCCTTTGCCCTGGCGGTGGCTCTCGACGCAATTACTACAGCCTTTTTTTTCAGATGGCTTGAAGCGCCTGAACGGCATCCTTATCCGGATGATACAGACACCATCTTGAATATCCTTTTCAAAGGCCTCCTGGACCAGTGATATGGTACGGTGGTTTGGTTGCAATTAACATAACAAAAAATGTGAATACTTGAGAAATACGGGAGGAGTGCAATGAAGTATCGGTTAAAGTCCAATCGAATCAATACAACAGTTCTTTTGTGTATAGTGATGTGCGCCTGCCTTTTATCCGCATGCAATAGCCGGCGGCAAACCCAGCAGGCGCCTCCTCCTCCCGAGGTGGTTACGGTGACGGTCAAAGCACAGCCGGTGATACTCACCACCGAGCTGCCGGGTCGCACGTCCGCCTGTCTGGTGGCCGAGGTGCGGCCGCAGGTCAGCGGCATCATCAAGAAACGTCTGTTCGCCGAGGGCTCCCATGTCAAGGCCGGCGAGCTTCTGTACCAGATCGATGCCGCGCCTTTTCAGGCCGCCTATGACAGCGCCAGCGCCTCCCTGAACAGGGCGGAAGCAACCTTGCCGGCCATCAGATCCAGGGTGGAACGCTATCGTGAATCGCTGGCATCCAAGGCGGTGAGCCAACAGGACTTCGACGACGTGGAATCCGCTTTCAGGCAGGCCGAAGCTGAGGTCAAGTATTGGAAGGCCACGGTTCAGTCCGCCAGCATCAACTTGGGATATACGCGGGTGACCGCTCCGATCTCGGGTCGTATTGGCAAATCCAACGTGACCGCAGGCGCCCTGGTGACGGCCAATCAACCCACTCCGCTGACCGTCATTCAACAGTTTGATCCCATCTACGTGGATGTACCACAATCCACCACGGAACTGCTGCGTTTGAAACGCCGTATGGAAGGCGGCCTCTTAAGTCAAAACGATGCCGCGCAAAAAAAGGTCCAGCTGCTTATGGAAGATGGGACGACCTATCCCAACGAAGGTATCTTGCAGTTCCGTGATATCACGGTGGACCCTACCACGGGGACCGTCAACCTGCGGGCGGTCTTTCCCAACCCCGAAGACATTCTGCTGCCGGGCATGTTTGTGCGCGCCGTGGTGCAGGAAGGGGTGAATAACAAGGCCATTCTCGTTCCCCAGCAGGCCGTCTCGCGTGACCCCAAGGGCACCCCTCTCACCCTGATCGTGGACTCCACTGGAAAAGTCGAGCAGCGTCAGCTCACCATCGACCGGGCCGTCGGCGACCAGTGGCTGATAACGTCCGGTCTTGCCGCCGGAGACAGGGTCGTCATCGAGGGTGTTCAGAAGGTGAAACCCGGCATGCCCGTCAAAGCCATCGCTGCCCGGGCGGACGGGAATACGGCCCCGAGCGCCCCACCGGCGAAGTGACGGAGGCGCGCGATGTTGTCCAAATTTTTTCTGGAACGCCCGGTTTTCGCGTGGGTCATCGCCATCATCATCATGGCGGCAGGTCTGCTCGCCATCTACAACCTGCCCATCTCCCAGTATCCCCAGATGGCCCCGCCGTCCATCGCCATATCCGCTTCTTACCCCGGGGCTTCGGCCGAGACCGTGGAAAACAGCGTCACCCAGCTCATCGAGCAAAAGATGACCGGTCTGGACCAGCTGATTTACCTGTCCGCCTCCAGCGATTCGGCCGGCGGCTCGCGCCTCGAGCTTACCTTTGCCCCGGGCACCAATCCGGATACCGCCTGGTCACAGGTGCAGAACAAGCTACAGACCGCCATGCCCAGTCTCCCGGACGAGGTGACAAATCAGGGCGTCCAGGTCACCAAGTCCACCCGGAACTATCTGATGATCGTCGCTCTGATTTCGGAAGACGGCCGGATGGACGGTACGGACTTGCGGGACTTCGCCAAATCCAATCTGGAAAGAATCCTGGCGCGGGTGCCCGGCGTGGGAGAGGTGGAGATCTTCGGCGGCGGATATGCCATGCGGGTCTGGCTCAATCCCGCCAAGCTTACGGACTATCAACTGACGATAGACGATGTGATCGCGGCGATTAAATCCTACAATGTCGAGGTCTCGGCCGGGCAGTTCGGCGGCGCGCCCGCGGTTGAGGGGCAGCGCTTGAACTCCTCCATCATCGTGCAGAACATGCTTTCGACACCGGAGGAATTCGCCGCCATCCCCATTCGCATAAATCCTGACGGCTCCACGGTGCGCATCGGGGATGTGGGCCGCACGGAACTGGGCACCGAAATCTACGATATCGAGGTCGCCCACAACGGCAAACCTTCCGCGGGCATCGCCATCCGGCAGGCCGCGGGCGCGAATGCCCTGGATACGGCCGAGGCTGTGCGGGCCAAGATGGCGGAGATGAGCAAGTTCTTCCCCTCAGGACTCAAGGTCGTCTATCCCCATGACACCACCCCCTTCATCAAGGTCGCCATCGACGAAGTGGTGAAGACCCTCATCGAGGCGATCGTACTGGTCTTCCTGGTCATGTGGCTCTTTCTGGGCAACATGCGCGCCACATTGATCCCCACCATCGCGGTGCCGGTGGTTATCCTGGGTACCTTCGCCATGCTGGGCCTGTTCGGGTTTTCGATCAACATGCTGACCATGTTCGCCATGGTGCTGGCCATCGGCCTGCTGGTGGACGACGCCATCGTGGTGGTGGAAAATGTGGAGCGCATCATGAGCGAGGAGGGATTGTCGCCTAAAGCGGCCACGGCCAAGTCCATGGAGCAGATCACGAGCGCGCTGATCGGCATCGGACTGGTGCTCTCAGCCGTGTTCGGACCTATGGCATTCTTTCCCGGCTCCACCGGCGTCATCTATCGCCAGTTCTCCGTTACCATCATTGCCGCCATGCTGCTCTCGGTGGTCGTGGCCTTGATCCTGACGCCGGTGCTGTGCGCCGGGCTCCTCAAGCCGGTTCCGGCCGGGCATGAGCCGGCCGAAAACGCCATCTTTTTCCTACGGCCTTTTTTCCTATGGTTTGACCGCATGTTCTTCGGCCTCAGGGACCGGTATACGCGTCTGGTCGGTCACTCCCTGTCCCGGAAAATCCGCTACCTGATCGTGTTTCTGGTTATCGTGGCCGCTATGGGGTTCTTATATCTGCGCATGCCCACGGCTTACCTGCCCGATGAGGACCAGGGAATCCTGCTCTCCCAGGTAATTATGCCGACCGGTGCCACGCTGGAACAGACCACGGGTGTTACCAAGCAGATCGAGCGCTATTTCAAGGAGAACGAAGCCGATGCCGTAGCAACCATTTTAACGGTCTCGGGCGTCGGCTTTTCCGGACGGGGACAGAACAACGGCATGGTGTTCATCAAGCTGAAGGACTGGACGGACAGAAACCGGCCTGATCTGAAGGCGAAGGCCGTAGCGGGAAAAGCCATGGGAGCCCTGGCAAGTATCCGCAACGCCCTGGTGTTTACCTTTCCGCCGCCGGCCGTGCCCGAGCTGGGCATGGCCACGGGTTTCGATTTTCAACTCCTGGACAGGGGGGGGCTTGGACACCAGGCCCTGATGGAGGCGCAATATCAGCTCTTGGGACTGGCGGCCCAAGATCCCCGGTTGGCCAAGGTAAGGCCCAACAGCATGGAAGACGTGCCCCAATACCGCATCGATGTGGACTGGGATAAGGCCGGCGCCCTGGGGGTACCCATTACCTCCATCCATCGGACCATCTCAGCCGCTTTCGGCAGCGCCTATGCCAACGATTTCATGCAGGGCGGCCGGATCAAGCGCGTCTACGTCCAGGCGGATGCCCCCTACCGCATGCTGCCCAAGGATCTGGAGAAACTTTATGTCCGCAATACCGAGGGCAAGATGGTGCCCTTCACCTCCTTCGCCTCAGGCCGTTGGATCTCCGGGCCGCCCAAGCTGGCGCGTTACAACGGTTTTCCTTCCATAAGCATCTGGGGCGAGCCGGCGCCGGGAAGGAGTTCGGGCGAGGCCATGCAGGCCATGGAAGAGTTGGTCTCCAAGCTGCCCAAGGGCATCGGCTTTGACTGGACCGGTCTTTCCTACCAGGAGCGCATGTCGAGCTCTCAAGCGCCTCTGCTCTACGCCTTTTCCATCTTCGTAATCTTCCTGTGTCTGGCCGCGCTCTACGAGAGCTGGACCATCCCCATCGCGGTTCTGCTTGTGCTGCCGCTGGGGGTTATCGGCGGTATCATCGCCACGAGCATGCGGGGACTGGCCAATGACGTCTATTTTCAGATCGGGCTCTTGACCACGCTGGGCCTGACCACCAAGAACGCCATCCTGATCGTGCAATTCGCCAAGGGAGGAATGGAAAAGGGCATGGGGCTGATTGAGGCCACCATTGAGGGCGCCAAGCTCAGGTTCCGCCCGATTGTCATGACCTCGCTGGCCTTCGGCTTCGGCGTTCTGCCCCTGGCCCTGACCAAGGGCGCGGGCGCGGGAGCGCAAAATGCCATCGGCACGGGCGTCTTGGGCGGCATGCTGACCGCCACGGTGCTGGTGGTGGTTTTCGCCCCGCTCTTTTTTGTCCTGATCGAAAAATTCATCGGCAAACGAGGGCGCCAGTCAGCGGCCGAGCCGATGACGCAAACTCCATCAGGGGGAGATCACTGATATGAAGAGGATTATGATTATTCTGCTGGGCGTCGTCTTCGGCCTCGTCGCCGGCTGCACCTTGGCTCCGAAGTACACCAGACCGGCGCTGCCGGTGCCCGATACATGGCCTGCAAACGAAGCCTACCGTAAAAGCTTGGCTACGGACACGGCACCGGCCGCCCAAGCACTCGGGTGGCGGGCGTTTTTTGCCGACGAGGACTTGTGCAAGCTCATCGAAACGGCCCTCAAAAATAATCGCGACCTCAAGCTCGCCGCCCTGAACGTCGAACGGGCCCGGGCCATGTACGGGATCCAACGCGCCGAGCTCCTGCCGCCGGTCTATGGGGCCGGAAGCGGGAGCAAAGCACGGGTCCCGGCCGATCTTTCCGCCATCGGAAAATCGTATGTAGCTGAGCAATACAGCGTCAACCTGGGAATAAGCGCCTGGGAGATCGATTTTTTTGGCCGTATCCGCAGTTTAAAAGATAAGGCCCTGCAAGAGTACTTGGCGACCAAGGAAGCCCGCGACGGCGCCCAGATTGCGCTGATCTCCGCCGTGGCGCAGGCCTACCTCAGCCTGGCCGCTGACCGTGAAGCCCTCAAGATCGCGCGCTCCACGCTGGAAACCCAGCAGGCCTCCTATGATCTTATCAAGAAGCGCTATGATGTCGGCATCGCAACCGAGCTCGATCTGATGCGGGTCAAGACGCAGGTGGAAACCGCCCGCCGTGACAGCGCTCTCTATCTGCAGCAGGCCGCGATCGATGAGAACGCCTTGAACCTTCTGCTCGGCTCACCGGCGATGTCTGCCCTGATGCCGTCAGGTCTAAGCAGCGTCGCCCCGCCAAGGGAGATCTCCTCCGGCATGCCTTCCGATGTCCTCCTCGGACGACCCGACATCCAACAGGCCGAGCACCGGCTCAAGGCCGCATATGCCAATATCGGGGCCGCACGCGCGGCCTTCTTCCCAAGCATCTCGTTGACCACCGCCATCGGAACAGCCAGCAGCGAGCTTTCCGGATTGTTCGAGGCCGGCTCGCGCACGTGGAGCTTTGGACCCCAGATCGCCCTGCCGATCTTTGATGCCCGCATCTGGCCCGCCATGAAGGTAAGCAAGGTCGACCGGGAGATCGCGCTGGCCGGATACGAGAAGGCGATTCAGACAGCCTTCAAGGAGGTGTCCGATACCTTGGCGGCGCATGTCTTGGTTGATGAGCAGCTCGCGGCCCAGCAGTCCCTGGTTGATGCCCTGTCCGAGGCCTACCATTTGTCCGATGCCCGCTATATCAGGGGGATTGACAACTATTTGAGCGTCCTGGATGCGCATCGATCTCTCTTCGCGGCGCAGCAAGGGCTTGTAGCGCTGAGATTGGCAAAGCTGGCTAATCAGGTAAGGTTTTATGCGGTATTGGGTGGAGGGATCGTCGAGTAAAGGATCGATGGATGTAAGTTTTGCGGTGCTTGCCCGTTCGGATCAGATGCGGGCGATCGGGCTGATCGAGCATGTGGCCCAGAACAGCGGTATGGAATTCAGGGGGTATTCGGAAAGGGATGCCGCGCTCACGTGGTTGTGGGGAGTTCAAGACGTTCTCCCGTAACCCCTCAACGCCCTGACCGAGATTGTTGAGAGAAGGACAAGATGGATAAGGATCTGGAGAAATACCGGCATCTGAAGGAATTCCTGGGCATGAGCGCATCCGAGCTGCAAAAGCTCACGAGGATGGTCGATTCGCTCCTGGAATATGTTGAAGACCGCGATACCATGCGCTCCAGCCCGGAACTCTGTAACAATGTGCGTGATATGGCGGTGCGTATCCGTTCCATGCTGAGATCGCGTCTGGTTGCCCTTGAGGACCTGATAATCATCCTGGGTGAATACGGTATCAAGATCTGAAAGTGCCTTGGGTGAGAACAATGTCCAGTCGGGAAGAAAAGCGGGAAGACCTTCTGAAAAAAGCCGCGGCGGTCTTGCCGACGATCGGTCCGGATAAAACGACCTTGGAAGATATCGCCAAACAGGCAGGGCCGGCCAACACCTCGTTTATAGCACTACTTCAAGGGCAAGAATCAGATCATACAAGCCGTTATCAGGCGCGATGGGGTAAGAATCAATGACATACCGGGAACACAATGAGAGTTCAAGATGAGGTTCGCATGACGAAACGATGGAAAAATGTCCTTATATGCGTGGTGATCATTGTGGGCATCATGTTCGTTTTCCCACCCTTTCACGTTGTCTATGCCCCTGGCGTGATCATAGACAAAGGGCATGCCTTTTTCATGAATCCCCCGAAATTTCAGAACACCATCGTGAGCACGGTGGACACGCACACGCTCCTGGTTCAGGTGGGTGTCGTGCTGTTGCTCGGCCTGCTGGCGTGCTATCTCATAAGGGAAAAACAGGGCTAATCTTTTTTAGGGTAGATCGGCGCGGTTGTTGTGCGTCCAGTACCAGGACGACTTATCTCCCACGCTCAGGGTTTTGAGGTATCCGGCCTGGGAGAGCTGCTTGAGGGTTTCGGCCACCAGGCCCGGTTTCATGCCGGTAGCCTGGGAGATCCTGCCGGAGAGCGCATCCATGTCCGCCGCCGTTCCGTGTTCCTCGATGAGATCGGTGTTCAAGAGCTTGAACACGAGCTGCATGCGTTCGAAGCCGGCCACGCGCAGGTACTCGTAATCCGTGCAATCCCCGGCTGCCACCTTCTGGGTCATCTCGTCCCAGATCTGGCGGTGTTTGTCCTCATAGCCCTTGACGAAGTCGGCCATTTGATCGGGCGAAAGCCCGGAGGTGCAGACTACCGGGACATTGGCGTCATAGAGGTTCCAGTCATCGGTCAGGATGGTGAGGTCAAACTGAGATAATTCCTCCCTGACCGTGGTGCCGGGAAAGGGCGCCAGGAGGTGGTAGCCGTAATCGATATCCAGCGATTCGGCGAATACGCTGGAATCATTGATGGTTGAGGGCGATTCGCCGGGCAGGCCCACCATGAACGAGGCATGCGCGCCGATGCCCACCTCCTTGCAGTACTGAATCGCCCGGCGGGCCTGGTCGAGGGTGATGCCCTTCTTGATGCGCTTGAGCATCTCCGGGTTGCCGGACTCAATGCCGAAGCTGATGCAGTCGCAGCCCGCATCACGCATCATGGTCAGCACCTCGGGGTCCACCGTGTTGACGCGTGCGAAGGCCGTCCAGGTGATCTTGATCCGACGGCGCTTAAGCTCATCGCAGAAGGCCGCCACGCGCTGCTTGTTGGAGGTGAACAGGTCGTCGGCGATATTGATGCGTGTAAAACCGTAGGACAGGATATCCTCGATCTCGTCCACCACCAGTTTGGGCGTGCGATAGCGCACTTTATGCCCTACCATGCGCCGCCCCAGGCAGAAGATGCACTGGTTGGGGCAGCCGCGGCTGGTGATGATGCTGACCGGAAAGCCCAGCGCCAGGTAGCGGCTCATGGGCAGCAGATGACGGGCCGGAACGGGCAGGCTGTCGAGGTCGGTGATGAAGGCGCGCGGCCCGGAGGTCACGATGCGGCCGTCTTGACGGAAGGCCAGACCGGGCACGGTCTCCCAGGTTTCGCGGTTCTGGATATAGGGCAGCAGTTCCTTCAGGGTCTGTTCGCCCTCGCCCAGGACGATCAGGTCGATCTCCGGATATGCGGCGAGCGTGTTCCGCCAGTCAAAGGAGACATGCGGTCCGCCCATCATGGTGATGATGGCGGGGTTATGGCGTTTGGCGGTGGTGATGATGTCGGCCGCGGCCTTGAAGTTCATGGTCACGCTGGTGGAACCGATCACATCGGGTTTGAAGGCGTCGATGGCGTCTGCCAACTTTTCCGGTGTATATTTGCAGACCAGGAAGTCGAAGATCCTGACCTCGCAGCCGGCCTGAAGACAGGCCCCGGCGACATAACACACGCCCAACGGCGGTGACGGCGCTTCTTCCAGGGGGTAGGGTGGATTGATGATGGCGACTTTCATCTGTTTTTAATCTCCCTGCGCCGGGAAGAGCGTGGAACGCGCCCAGCCTTTCAAGGTATTGCCCAGCAGCATGCTGCGGTCCAGGATATCGATCTCATCCGCCAGTTCGGCTGCGTTGGCGAACCACTGCGAACGGGTCTTGATCGTTTTGTGGGTGTCGAGGTGTCTTACGACCTTGGCCGGGTTACCGGCCGCGATGGTATCGGGCGGGATATCCTTGACCACGACCGATCCGGCGCCGATCACGCTGTTGTTGCCTATGGTGACCCCTTTGCAGACGATCACCGAGTCGCCGATCCAGACATTGGAGCCGATATGCACCGGCTCGGGCGTGCCCATGGAGGTAACCCGGTCGTAGATGTCGTGCCAGTCGCAGTCGGTGATATAGGACTTGCCCGCGAGCATGCAGTCATCGCCGATGATGACTTCAGCCGCCGAGCTGATACGCACTCCCGGGCAGATCAGGCAGTAGTCGCCGATGGCGATGCGACCCATGCCTTTGGCTTCAGGCCAGACGGTCATGCGCACGGTGTAGTCGCGTGAGGCGATGACATTGGCGCATCTGCCCAGCGTGATGGGCGTACCGAAGAGATGCACATGCCAGGGCTTCATGAAGGTATAGCCGTCTCCTAAGGAGGCGAACTGCGGCCTTAGGAAATGCTCCACATACCACTCCCTGAACTTCAGGTCGATCTTCTTGATGTAGTACGGTCGATGATCTTTAATCAATGGTGTATGCCTCAAAAAAGCGGTTAACCTCCCATCTCCGCGGCGTGTTCGTCCAGGGCATCAGAGGCCATGAGGTGACCGCGCAGTGATGGATAATGGATATAGGCCGAGCGGGTATCTTCCCAGAAGGCATGGTTGAAGAGCTGCGAAGCGGCCGTGAGATGATGCAGGGCGTCGGCGGCCATGATGACCACGCCGTTGGTCCAGCTGATCTTCTCTTCGGGCCAGATCACATTGTCAGGGAAGGTGACCCCGCACCAGTAGGTGCCGTCATCGAAGCGCTTATCCTGAATCCAGGAAAAGATCTTGGAGGCCAGTTCCCGGCGTCCCATGGCGATCAGGGCCAAAATGAACTCGGAGGTCTCGGCCATGGTGACCCAGGGACGGTCTGAAACGCAGCGTACGCCCAGGCCCGGCACGATGAATTTGTCCCAGGATTTCTCAAGGCGTTTGAACGCCTCGAGTCCGGTGATGGCGCCGCACAGGATGGGGTAATACCAGTCCATGGAGAAGCGCGTCTTTTCCTTGTTGAAGAGATGCGGCCGGAAACGGATGGCGTCGCGCAGGCGCACCAGGCCTTTTTCCCAGGCCGGCATCCGTTTGCCGAGCAGGGCCGCCATAGCCAGGCCGCAGCGCAGGCTTAAAAAGATTGAGCTTGATCCGGTCAAGAGCGCCATGGGATCGATCTCCCCTTTGGCGTTGCGGGCCCAGTAGATCTCTCCGCCCGGCCCCTGCATGCCAAGCGCGAAGTCGATGCCGGCGCTTACGGCGGGCCAGAAGGCTTTCAGAAAATCATGGTCGCGGGTGATGAGATAATAGTGGAAGATACCGACCGCGAGATAAGAGGACATGTTCGATTCCTTGGTTCTGTCCTCGGGTACGCCTTCACGATAGGCTGAGTACCAGCCGCCGTCACTCTGCTGTATGTCGGCCAGCCATTCATAGGCCTTGCGAGCCTCGGCGGTATAACCGGCGATTGCTAAGCCCATGGCGGATTCGACATGGTCCCAGGGGTCGGTCTTGCCTCCCTCATGCCAGGGGATCTCTCCGGTGGGGAGTTGTGTGCGTGCGATGGAGGCCGCCAGGGTTTCGATATCGATTGGAGATGCATACGACGCGTGAGAGAATTCAATGCCCATACTCTTCACCTTTCCTCAAATAGAGTACAATGCTTTTCGCCATAAAGGGGTTCAGGATGCGGTCCAGTGTCCTGGTCAGCCAGGGTTTGCGCATGATGTCCCACACCAGGAAACGATGGTAGAGCTTTACGGGCAGCGCATCGTCATTCTTGTGGCCCACCAGGCATTTCAACCACCAGTACGGTGAGTGCAGGCTGTGGGCCAGGCCCGTGGAAACCAAAGTCGTGCCTTTGTCTTGCAGCAGTTCGATCAGCTGACGTTTCTTGTAAATGCGGATGTGACCGCCCTGTTCATTATGGTAGGCCTCCGAGAGCGCCCAGCAGATGCGTTCCGGCAGGTAACGCGGGACGCTGACCACCAGGGATTTGCCGGGCTTGAGCACGCGGATGATCTCACGCATGGCCTGCTCATGGGCCGGGATATGCTCGAGGACCTCCGAGCAGATCACGCAATCGAAAGATGCATCGGCAAAGGGCAGATTCGTAATGTCGCTAATGGCCACGCAGTCGAGCCCACCTCCGTCCTGGCCCTCATGCCGCATGATCTTCAGGGTGTTTTTGGATTTGAGCGCGTCCTGGCGATTCATGTCAATGCCCACCACGTGTACGCCATTGTATCGGAATGCTTCGCTCAAGTGCCGTCCGCCACCGCAGCCGGCATCCAGAACCCAGGTGCCGGGTTTCAGATTGAGTTTGCGGTAATCAACGGTGAGCATGGATGGCCTCGAGATAGATCTCGGTCAGTTTGAGTGCGCAGGCACGCCAGGTGAAGTTTTTGATCACGCGTTCATAGCCGGCCTTGCCCAGCGTCAAACGTTTGTCCGGGTTGTCCAGCAGGTCGGCAATGGCCTCGGCCAAGGCATGCGGATCGCCGGGGGAAACCAGCACTCCGGCATCACCCACCACCTCGGGCAGTGCCCCGCCCGTGGTGCTGACGACCGGTACACCGCAGGCCATGGCCTCGCCGGCCGGAAGTCCGAAACCTTCATAGAGCGAGGGGACGACGGCCAGGGTGCTGCGGGCATAGTAGTCCGCGAAGTCTTTCTCATCGATACGTCCGGTGAACGTGACGCAGTTCTCCAGGGATTGTTCCTTAACCAGGCGTTCGATGGACCCGCCCGGTTTGGGCCTGCCGATCACGGTCAAGGTGACGGGGCGGGATTGGCGCAGCTGGGCCACGGCCAGTAGAAGGTATTTCAAACCCTTGAGCGGGGTATCCGCGCTATTGGTCACAATCAGCTGATTATCCGCGCGGCGTACCTGGGGTAGGGGATGGAAGATGTCGGTGTTGATGCCGTTGGGCACGACGTGAAAACGCTGCGGCGATACCGTAAAGGCCTTGCTGATATCATTTTTAGAGACCTCGGAGACCGTTATGAGGTGGCGCATGCGCCGGGTGACACGGGCCTGCATGGTAAGGAAGCTGTACCAGCGGCGTCTCCACATTTTCTTTATGAAAGTCGGCTGGGCCTGGATCTCGAGATCGCGGTCCACGGTGATGGGGTGGTGGATCGTGGCTACGGTGGGCACCAGGCATTTGATGCCCAGCAGGCCATAGGCCAGGGTCTGATTGTCGTGCACCACATCGTAGCGGGATCCGTGCCGGCGCAGATAGTTCAAAGCGCGCAGACTGAACGTCAATGGTTCCGGAAAGCCGCCGCTGCAGACGCTCAGCCATTCCAGGGTATTGATGGGCGATTTCAACTCAGCCAGACGCGGAGTGCGGAAGAGGTCCTCGGGGTTGTACAGATCGAGGCTGGGTAGTTTGCGCAGGGTGATATCATCGTCCAGATGCGGATAGGGCTGGCCGGAAAGCACATCCACGCTATGACCAAGATCGCGCAGGGCCCGGCTGATGCGTTTGATATACACGCCCTGGCCGCCGCTGGTCGGATTTCCCCGGTAGGATAGTAAGCAGATCCTCAGCGGCATGGTTGCGCCCGATGCCTCTAACCGGTCTTCAGTTTTCCGCATGTATGCCGCTTCTGTATGCATGTTAAAAGGCTACCCTCCCCACAAGTGTACGTAATCGAGCTTTAGCAATAAAATCCTCCCATAGCAATAATATCAGCATAAATCAACGAAAATTCAGGATTCATGGGTGATGGGAGGTGCGGCGAATGATGCCGAGGCCTGGCCTTGGAGGTGCCTTGGGGAGGTATAAAAGAAAATTAGATCGTTTTCGGTTATGACTCTGGGCGGAGATTTTTTCAAGATGGTTGACAAATGTTCTCTGCTGGTTGCATATGGGTACATGCAGCGCGTGGGCACCCTGCTTGATGGTTTCAATAAGGAAATCGCCAAGACACTCAGAATACACCAGGCCTGGGCTGAGATCGCGGGCGAGGTTTTAGCGGCGCATACCGAGCCGGTGCATGTGAAGAGCGGTACGCTCTCTATCATTTGTGATGCGCCGCTGTGGGCGCAACAAGTCGGTATCTTGAACGCCAGCCTGTGCGAACAAATCAGGAAGGTCACCGGTTACAGGGTCAAAATCTGCGAAGGCCGCTTTGGCCGGGTGCGCAAGAACACACCGGTCACCCGCAAAAAGGCGCCATCTGTGAGACCCGCCATCGATCCGCAGGTAGTCACGCGCATCAAAGACCCAGAACTGAAAGCACATGTGCTCTCGCTGCTCGCCATCAAGGACGGACCGGCCGATGAATAGAAGGACCCTGCTTGCGCTCGCCATCGGCCTGATCTTCTGCATTCTGGCCGGATTATTCCTGCTCTCGCTCAAGGGCTATATACCATTGACGTATACCCAGGTCGATACCTTCGGAGAACTGGAGGCCTTTCTGGATTCGCCACGCGACGACATGCGGGGCATCAAGGTCAACGGCCATTTCCTGGAGATCGGCAAACGCAGGGCCCTGCAAATTCTTCCCGGTTATAAAGATGTATTCTATCAGGTGCGGCCTTACCGCCAAGTTCAGTATATACCTCGCAACATGACGAGGGCCGAGATCGTGGATATGTGTCTGTCCATCAACGGCCAAGGCCTTGAGAAAGCCAAAATCGAGAGTTTGAAGCGCCCACCCAACTGGCAGGGCAGCGTCGACGGCCGACCAGTGCGCATCATGCGTATCACCCGCTTCACCTACCTGGTGAGCGGCCTGTCCGATAAATCACAGTATATCGCGCAAGTGGAGCTGGCCAAACGCCTGGGTATGACCGAGGGTGAAATCCTGTCACGCATCATCCCGCTTCAGGCATCCTGGCTCAGGAGCCTTGCAATTGCGGTTGCTCAGCCGGTTATGAAAGCCATCCTGCCGGAGGTGCCGGACCAGATCGTAATCTGGCTGAACACCCACGCCTAAGATTTGCAAAGATGGAAAATTCCGGTTGGGAAAAGCTGGTGATGATCATCACCCCCCCCCGGGGGGCATCTTCATATCGATTGGGGGGATGAGTTATTAAAAGCTGGTGCCGGGACCGGGACTTGAACCCGGACGAGCGTACGCCCACTAGACCCTGAACCTAGCGCGTCTGCCAATTCCGCCACCCCGGCAGCTTGTCCTTGAAAACCAAAGACGTTTCCCATATACTGATGAACCAAAGAGTTGTCAAGGACGTATCAATGGAGATATTTTGGGGTAATGATTGCATCGATTCGATGCGCCTGACCAATTCCGTGGTCACGATCGGAAATTTCGACGGCTGCCATGCCGGGCACCGCGAGATCTTCCGCCGCACGCGCGAGCATGCCCGCGCCGTCGGCGGAGTATCCGTGGTCTATACCTTCAATCCGCATCCGGGTTCGGTCATACAGGGGGGTACGCCGCAACTGATCTTTTCGCAAGAGGAGAAGATCGCGGAGGTCGAAGCCTGCGGCATGGATTACATGGTGATCGTGCCCTTTACCCGCGAGTTCGCCAATATGCAGCCTGAGCAGTTTATCGACGAGGTGATCCTCGGCCGAATCATGGCCAAGGGCGTGGTGGTGGGCCACGATTTCTGTTTCGGCCGTCAAGCCAAGGGCGACATCGCCTTTCTGCAAAAAATCGGTGGTCAGCGGGGCTTTTTCGTTGAAACGGTCGCTCCGGTCGTGCACCAGGGCATGGTTGTTTCCAGCACCTGTCTGCGCGGTATGATCAGATCCGGGGACGTCGCAGGGGCCGCTCTGCTGCTGCCGCATCCCTTCCGCCTACATGGCCCTGTCGTACACGGCATGTCGCGCGGGAGGACCCTGGGTTATCCCACCGCCAATATTCGGCCCGACAAATCGCTGCTGCCCGCCTACGGGGTGTATGCGGTGCAGGTTTACATGGGGACAGGGATATACCCCGGGGTCGCCAATATGGGAGACAACCCCACCTTTGGAGATGAAGGCACCTCGCTTGAGGTCTTTATTTTCGATTTTCAGGGCGATATATACGGCAACGAGCTCACGGTCGAATTCATCGAGCGTCTGCGGGACGAGATCCGTTTCGAGAACAAGGATCAGCTCATAGCGCAAATCGAAAAGGACTGCCGCGACGCGCGTACGATCCTCAGTCGGCGGACCGGGCCATAGCCGCGGCATGCTTAAGCGCGACGCCCCTGGCTGTATGTAACGTTTTCCTATGAAGATATTCGCCCTTTCCGACCTGCATTTGGGGTTTGATTCCAAAAAGCCCATGGATATCTTCGGGCCGCATTGGAAGGATCATCCAGAGCGTATCCGGCAGGCCTGGACGGAAGTGGTGCATGCAGATGATATCGTGCTGGTGCCGGGTGATATCTCCTGGGCCATGAAACTGGAAGAGACCGGGCGTGATATGGCCTTCCTGGGTGACCTGCCCGGCACCAAGGTCATCATCAAAGGCAATCATGACTACTGGTGGACGGGGTTGGCCAAGCTCAAGGCGACCCTGCCGCCATCGGTCATACCGCTGCAGAATACGGCCTATGTCAGGGGCAAAGTAGGTATCGCCGGTACGCGGCTGTGGATCGACCCGGATCTGCGCCTCGAACAATCCACTGCGCAGGACATGAAGATCCTTGAGCGTGAATTGGGACGGTTGCAGAGTTCGCTTAAACAGCTGCCGCATGGTCTGAAAAAGCGTATCATTATCACCCATTTCCCACCGATTGCGTTGGATGGGCGCGTCGGCAGGGCCGTGAAAGCAGCCGAGAACTATGGCTGCGATATCTGGGTCTTCGGTCATATGCATCTTTTTGACATGGACTACCAGGGCTTCAACCGCACTATCGGCCAGGTGCGCTTTGAGTTTGTTTCGGCCGACTATCTTGATTTCAGACCCAAGCTCATCCTTGAAGATTGCGACATCTCCGGGTAGGGTGTCATTGTTTTGGCCTTGTGATTTGTTCAATTGTATGATTATCATACCAAAAGACATGTTCAGATGAGGGCGAGCTATGGAAAAGAAAGCGTTTGGCATATCCAGGATTGAAAAGTCTCCCGACATCCCCAGTCTGGTCGCCAAGCAGATCATCGACCGCATCGCGGAAGGCACCCTCAAGCCGGGTGACAAACTGCCCAGCGAACATGAGATGACCAAGCTCTTCGGCATCAGCCGCATTTCGCTGCGCGAGGCCATGAAGCTGTTAGAGGCGCGGGGCTATATAGAATCCCGCGACCGGCGGGGCAAGTTCGTCAAGTCCATGGTCGAAGATATGCGCTCGCCGCTGGAAGAACTCTTGTCGATCGATCATGACCGCATCTGGGAGCTCTTGTACGTGCGCCGCATCATCGAGGCCGAGGCCGCCTACCTGGCGGCCAAAAACGCCAGCCGTGAACAGCTCAAGCAGCTGCGGGAGCTCTTCAAACATGCCTTGGAGATCGATATTGATGACATCCTTACGACCAAGGAAGGCGGGTTGTTCTATACTCATTTTTTCGACCTCCTGGCCGATGCGACCCGCAACACCGTGTTCGTGCATCTGCGCAAAACCATCACCAGCATCCTGCGTGAGGCGTTTCCCTTCAGCCGCAAAAAGCTTGCGACCATACCCGGTAGCTCGCGCGAAATTTTCATGCAGCTGCGCAAGATCGGAGATGCCATTGAGGCGCATATACCCGAGGAGGCCAGACTGGCCACGATCGAGCATATCAACTATATCGAAAAATCTCTGCGCAAGGCCCTGGAGCAGATGAAGTAAGAACGATTTCTCCCCTGAATTTGCATGGATACCACGTCGAAGATGTCTCTGAGTCGCATCCAGACCGTTACCCATACCCTGGCTATTCTTGCCATGATGGTGGGACTTTTCGGTTTCTTGGGCTATCTGATCCTGGGAATGACCGGGCTGTTCCTGGCGTTTGCGCTGTGCATCGTCTTCCTTACCACCACTCCGCGCATCGCCCCAGGACTGATCCTGCGCATGTACGGCGCCCGCGAGCTGAGCACAAGCGAGGCCCCGGGTCTGTACGCCGTGATGACCGAGTTGGCCGGGCGTGCCGATCTGTCCCGCGCGCCCAGGCTCTATTATATCCCGAGCAAGGTCATGAATGCCTTCAGTGTCGGTAACCGCCATGATTCAGCTATTGCGATCTCGGATGGGATCGTGCGCTATCTGAACTGGAGGGAGATCGCCGGTGTCCTGGGGCATGAGATCGGCCATATCCGCAACAACGATCTATGGATCTACTCGCTGGCGGATATGTTGAGCCGCATCACGGCGGCTCTGTCGCTTTTCGGACAGTTTTTGCTCGTGATCTATCTGCCGTTGTGGGTCTTTTCGCATCAGCGCATTCCTTTGCTGATCATCCTTCTCCTGTTTTTTGCCCCGGCCTTGGCCACGTTGATGCAACTGGCCCTTTCGCGCACGCGCGAGTTCGCCGCGGATCTGGCGGCCGTTGAGCTTACGGGCGACAGCCAGGGGTTGGCCGCGGCCCTGATGAAGATGGAACGGTATCAAAGCCGCTTCTGGGAGGCGCTTTTTCTCCCCGGGCGCAAGGTGCCCGAGCCTTCGGTGCTCAGGACCCATCCGCATAATGCCCTGCGCATAGAACGACTGCGCATGTTGGGTAAGGGTCAGCCCTACCGGCGCGATCAGCTAGGTGAAATGCTGCCCGATCATTTCCCGGTCGTTGAACGTCCGCCGCGCTGGTACTGGCTTAGGCCCTGGCATTGAAATTGACAGCCCGCGCTCATTAATGCTAATTGGAGCCCAGCCAGCATTGATGAAAAATGGAGTGATTCTCAGGCTAACAGGAGGGGATATGAAAAGCTTCTTCGGCAGTTTTGTAACGATCATGGCCATTCTCTGTTTAAGCGGCGCGGTCTCGGCCGGCGACACTATCAAGATCGGTGTGGCGGGCGCTCACAGCGGGGATTTGGCCTCATACGGACTCCCCAGTTTGAATGCCGCGCAGTTGGTGATCGACGATGCCAATGCCAAGGGCGGTATCCTTGGAAAGCAGGTCGAGCTCATCAGCATGGATGATGTTTGCAAACCCGAGGTCGCGGCCAATGCCGCGCAGAAGCTCGTGTCCGATAAGGTGGATGCGGTCGTCGGACACATCTGTTCCGGAGCCACCAAGGCGGCTCTGGGCATTTATCGTGATGCCAAGATCAATGTCATATCCCCTTCAGCCACGAATGTTGAGCTTACGAAAAGCGGCGAGTATCCCAACTTCTTTCGTACCATCGCCCCTGACGACGCCCAAGCGCGTTTGGAAGTGGACTTTGCCCTGAACAAGCTCAAGAGCAAGCGTTTCGCCGTGATCCACGACAAGGGCGATTACGGCAAGGGTCTGGCGGAATTCGCCAAGGAATTCCTGGATAAGGCCGGGGCCAAGGTGGTCCTTTTCGAAGGCATTACCCCCGGGGCGGTGGATTATACCGCCATCGTCAATAAGATCAAGCAATCCAAGGCCGACGCCGTGATCTTCGGGGGATACCATCCCGAGGCCGCCAAGATCGTTATGACCATGCGCAAGAAACGCATGCCGACCGCGTTCATTTCGGACGACGGCGTCAAGGATGATACCTTCATCAAGGTAGCCGGTAAGTATGCCGAAGGCGTATACGCCACCGGACCTATCGATACCTCGAAGTCTCCCCAGGCCATAGCGGCGATCGAACAGCACAAGAAAAGGTTCAATGCCGATCCGGGGGCTTTTTACCTGAATGCCTATGCCGCAACCCAGGCCTTGCTTAATGCCATCGCCAAGGCCGGCGGCACGGACTACGCCGCTGTAAACAAGGCCTTGCGCACGCAGTGGGTCGAAACGCCTCTGGGCAAGATCAGTTTTGATGCCAAGGGCGACGCCAAGGGCATCGGCTTCTCCATGTATGTGGTCAAGAACGGTCGATATGTGATAGCGAATTAAACGCAGAGGGGGCGGGTGAACCTGCCCCCTTTTTTTTCCCACGGACGGCTTAAACACGGAGTATGGATTATTTCCTGGAGCTTTTCTTCGGCGGACTCACGCGCGGCAGTATCTATGCCCTGATCGCGCTTGGGTACACCATGGTTTACGGGATCATCCAACTTATCAACTTCGCTCATGGTGAGATCTACATGATCGGGGCCTTCACGGCCTTGATCGCGGCCAGCGTATTGACCCTACTCGGCTTCAACGGATTATCGCTGCTGTGCCTGGCCGGGCTGATCGCGGTCATCTATTCCGCGGCGTACGGCTACACCATGGAAAAGATTGCTTATAAGCCGCTTAGACAGGCGCCGCGACTATCGCCGCTCATCAGCGCCATCGGCATGTCCATCTTCCTGCAGAACTATGTGCTCCTGGCGCAGACCTCGGATTTCCTGTCTTTTCCGGCCCTGATCCCCGAGATAGCTTTCCTGGATCGGTTCGCGGACTTCATGATGCCCTCCGAGGTCATCATTTGCATCACCACGGCCGTGGTCATGATCTGTCTCACCCTATTCATCAAGTTTACCCGCATCGGCAAGGCCATGCGCGCCACCTCACAGGATAAGACCATGGCCATGCTCCTGGGTGTCAACGTCGATCGGGTGATCTCGGTCACCTTCATCATCGGGAGTTCTCTGGCGGCTGTGGGCGGGGTTCTGATCTCGTCGCATATCGGACAGATCAACTTTTATATCGGTTTTATCGCGGGGATCAAGGCCTTCACCGCCGCGGTGCTGGGTGGTATCGGCAGCATACCCGGCGCGGTACTGGGCGGACTGATCCTGGGATGGACCGAAAGCTTCGCCACGGGCTATGTCTCAAGCGACTATGAGGACGTCTTCGCTTTCGGTCTGCTGGTCTTCATCCTCATTTTCCGCCCGGCGGGCATCCTGGGCAAATCTTCATCAGAGAAGGTTTAGCGCCATGCCGGGAAGGGCCTTTAAGGAAATCCTTAAGTCTTTTTTGATCGCCCTGTGGTTTATGTTCCTGACCTTTCCGCTCATGGTGATCAAGGTCAATACGATTGACCAGACCATTACCTGGCGCTGGATGAATATGGCGTACGTGGGGGTAGGGGCCTTTTTCCTTTCCATGCTCTGGCGGTTTCTCATGGCGCGCAAGGCCTCGGCCAGGGAAGAGGAGGATACCTGGCAGAAGCGCGTGGGGTTGAGGATAAACACCGACCCCAAGCTCTATCTCCCCGGCCTGGCGGTGATCGGCGTCCTGACGCTGGCCTTCCCCCTTTTTCTCTCCAGCTATCAGGTCTCCATCATGACCACCGCGCTCATGTATGTCATGCTCGGACTGGGGCTCAATATCGTGGTCGGGTTGGCCGGTTTGTTGGATCTCGGATATGTGGCCTTCTATGCCGTGGGGGCCTACTGTTTTGCCCTGCTCAACCACCATTTTGGCTTAGGTTTCTGGGTCTGCCTGCCCTTGAGCGCCTTACTGGCCGCCAGCTTCGGCATCCTGCTGGGGTTCCCGGTCCTGCGGCTGCGCGGTGATTATCTGGCCATCGTCACGTTGGGCTTCGGGGAGATCATCCGTCTCATCCTGGAGAACTGGAACGAATTCTCTTTCGGGCCGAGCGGCATAGCAGGGATAGCCCGGCCGTGGTTTTTCGGGATGAAGTTGAGCCTCCAACAGGCCAATGTCTATATGTACTACATCATGATCGTGCTGGTGCTCTTCACCATCTTCGTGGTGGGGCGCTTGCGGAACTCGCGTATCGGCCGGGCCTGGATTGCGCTCAGGGAAGACGAGATCGCCTGCCAGGCCATGGGCATCGACAAGACCAGGACCAAGCTTACGGCCTTCGCCCTGGGCGCGACCTGGGCCGGGATGGTGGGCTGTATCTTCGCCGCCAAGACAACCTTCATCAATCCGGCCAGCTTCACCTTCATGGAATCGGCCATCATCCTTTCGATTGTGGTGTTGGGCGGTATGGGCTCCATTGTGGGCGTTATCCTGGCGGCCCTCATCCTCATCCTGCTGCCGGAATATCTACGCGCCTTCTCGCAGCTCAGGATGATCGTTTTCGGGGCCAGCATGGTACTCATGATGGTCTTCCGGCCACAGGGGATCATCAGCCGCGTCAAGCAGCACTACGAATGGCACAAGGAGGCGTGAGGGGTATGGTCCTGGAGGTCAAAGGTCTCACCATGGAGTTTGGAGGCTTACGGGCCTTGGACGCCATCGACCTTGCTATCGGGCAAGGCGAGATCGTAGCACTCATCGGGCCGAACGGGGCCGGCAAGACCACCTTCTTCAACTGCATAACGGGCATCTACCATCCGACGCGCGGCGATATCTTTATAGCCCCTGAGGGCCGTGCGCAGGAGCGTATCAACGGGCTCAAGCCGAACCGGATCACGGAGCTCGGGCTGGCGCGTACCTTTCAGAACGTGCGGCTGTTCCCGAACATGACCGTGCTTGAGAATATTATGGTAGCGCGGCATTGCCGCACGCATTCGGGAATCCTGGGAGCGATCCTGCGGGGCGGACGTATCGTGGCCGAGGAAAAGGCGACCGTGATGTTTGCGTACCGGCTCCTGAAACGCTTTGGGCTCGACGGGCATGTAAACGACCTGGCCAAGGAGCTCCCCTATGGGGAGCAGCGGCGGCTTGAGATCGCGCGCGCCCTGGCGACTGAGCCGTTCCTGCTCCTGCTGGACGAACCGGCGGCCGGCATGAATCCCAAGGAGACCGAGGAACTTGACAGACTCATCAAGACCATCCGGGAAGAGGACGGGATTGCGATCCTGCTCATTGAGCATGACATGAAGCTCGTGATGAGCATTTCCGACCGGATCTATGTGGTGGACTACGGCGAGATGATAGCGCAGGGGAAGCCTGCCCAGATCGCCGCCGACCCGAAGGTGATCAAGGCCTATCTGGGGGAGAGATTCGATGCTTGAGATCCGAGCTTTGAACACCTATTACGGCAGCATCCATGCCTTGAAAGGCATTACCATGGAGATCCGGCCGGGCGAGATCATCACCTTGATCGGGGCCAACGGAGCCGGTAAATCCACTACCTTGATGTCCATCTGCGGCATCGTGCCTCCGCGCGCGGGCGAGGTCCTCTTCCTCGGCAAGCCGATCCAGCGCCTCAGTCCGGACAAGATTTACGCCCTGGGTATCGTGCAGGTGCCCGAGGGGCGGCGGATCTTTCCCGACCTTACCGTGGCCGAGAATCTCGATATGGGGGCCTATCTGAGGAAGGACAAGGCCGGGATCAAACATGATCTTGCATATGTCTACAATCTTTTCCCGCGCCTGGCCGAGCGCCGCGGCCAGCAGGGCGGGACCTTAAGCGGCGGTGAGCAGCAGATGCTGGCCATCGGGCGCGGCCTCATGAGCCGGCCCAAGCTCCTGCTGCTGGACGAACCATCCTTGGGTCTGGCGCCAGTGCTCGTGCACCTGATCTTCGATACCATCCGGCAGATCAACCGCGAGCAGCACACGACGATCTTCCTCGTGGAGCAGAATGCCAACATGGCCTTGGGCGTTGCCAACCGTGGCTATGTCATGGAGACCGGCCGCATCACCATGTCCGACACGGCCGAAAATCTCCTAAAGAGCGAGAAGATCAAGAGCGCCTATCTTGGGCTGTAAATGTACGGCCTCCTCAGCGTATAGATCATCCATGGTTCATGAGCAGGTATCCATGTTGGCTCCTATATGTGCTAAATATTGGAGTTGCTATAACATATCAATAATATATCGCATTGAATCATAATTAACCAGTCAAGTCGTCCTTGATTAATGCCGAACTATCACGATATAGATCCGCCACTGTCGTTGAAAATGATCCGCAGGGAGATTTTTTATGATCGCATCAATCACCTGTTCTAGCGGAGCTTTAAATAATGAAAGATAAGGAGCATCAATGAGAATTCTCGTTACCGGAAATATGGGTTATGTCGGACCATGCGTAGTTCGACAAATTCGCCGATCTTATCCCGGAGCCTATATCATAGGCTTGGATATCGGATATTTTGCGGGGTGCTCGATCTCTCGTGAGATACTTCCAGAGGTGATGCTTGACCAGCAGTATTATGCCGATGTCAGGCAGTTTCCGGAAGATATACTGAAAGGGGTTGACGCTATTGTTCATTTAGCGGCCATATCGAATGATCCCATAGGCAATCTTTTTGAGACGGTGACAATGGATATCAATCATCGTGCCAGCATCGATGTGGCCACAAAGGCCAAGAAGGCGGGGGTTCGGTCTTTTGTATTTGCATCGAGTTGCAGTATGTATGGTTCGGCGGATGGAAATGCGCGTACCGAGGATGCTCCTTTAAATCCGTTGACGGCCTATGCACGTTCAAAAGTCTATACGGAAAGGGATCTGAAACCTTTGGCTGGTAATGGATTCACGGTAACCTGTCTCAGGTTCGCTACTGCGTGTGGAATGAGTGAAAGGCTGCGATTGGATCTGGTTCTGAATGACTTCGTCGCAGGGGCGGTTTCGTCCAAGCGGATTTCAATTCTCAGCGATGGTACACCCTGGCGACCGCTTATTGATGTCAATGACATGGCCAGGGCCATAGAATGGGCTATAAGTCGGCAAGCGACAAACGGAGGAGATTTTCTTGCGGTAAATGCAGGTCGTAACCAGGGGAATTATCAAGTGAGAGAACTGGCTGAAAGTGTAGCTAAAATCATTCCTGGTGTTGAAGTGCATATTAACAAAGATGCACAACCAGATCGGCGGTCGTATAAGGTAAATTTTAATCTTTTCAAGCAACTTGCTCCCAACCATCAACCAGCGAACGATCTGAACGCATCGATAGAGGGTTTGTATCAAGGCCTTCGGAACATGGGATTCATGAATGAGAATTTTCGCAACTCATACTACATGCGACTTGTTCATCTAAACTATTTGCGCGAAAAGGGGTTTTTAAGCGGAGAGCTCCGTTGGATCAGATGATGAGAAACAACTGAACTCGAATGAGAAGGCCGATGAAGCAGAGCTTATCTAAGTCGATAGCTAGATATCTTTTCTGGAAAGTTCCCTTTTAGGAGAGCGTATGATGCAACAACCCGGTACCTGTCGTTTTTGTGGAAAGCAGTTGACACAGACCTTTGTTGATCTTGGCATGTCGCCTTTGTGCGAAAGTTATGTGGGCGAGGATCGGTTGAATGCGATGGAGCCCTACTACCCACTTCATGTTTATGTCTGTGCAAACTGTTTTCTGGTTCAGCTCGAGGAGTTCGTTAGTCCTGAAGAGATCTTCACGGAGTATGCTTACTTTTCCTCTTATTCTGATGACTGGCTCAGACATGCCGAACGGTATGTCACCATGGCTGTCGAACGGTTTAAACTGCTTAATACCTCACACGTTGTTGAAGTCGCCAGCAATGATGGGTATCTCCTCCAATATTTTGTTGCCAAGGGTATACCGGTGCTTGGGATTGAGCCTGCCCGGAATGTGGCTGAAGTAGCGATACAAAAGGGCGTTCCAACGGTCATGGAATTTTTTGGAGAAACGACAGCGGAAAAATACCGCGCGGCCGGTAAAAGTGCCGACCTGCTGTTAGGGAACAATGTTCTGGCGCAAGTACCTGATATCAATGATTTTATAAAGGGAATGAAAATCCTTCTCAAGCCCCATGGCGTTATAACTATGGAATTTCCTCATGTCGTTAAGCTCATTGAAGAAAACCAGTTCGACACCATCTATCATGAGCATTTTTCTTATTTTTCATTCATTACCGTGGAGAAAATGTTCGCCGAGCACGGTTTGACACTCTTTGATGTAGAGGAACTGCCCACGCATGGGGGGTCGCTGCGCATCTTTGCGAAACATAGAGAAGACTCTGCATGGGAGATAGGTCCAAGAGTTAAGGATCTCAGGGACAGGGAAGAGTACTTCGGAATTACCCGATTAGAGACCTATCATGTGTTTGATGAGAAGGTGAGAGAGACAAAACGAAAGCTGCTTGATTTCCTGATTGCAGCTAAACGGCAAGGCAAAACAATCGTAGGTTACGGTGCACCTGGAAAGGGGAACACATTACTTAACTATTGCGGTATCCGAACTGATTTTCTTGATTATACGGTGGACCGCAATCCTTATAAGCAGGGCAAGTATCTTCCTGGAAGCCATATACCGATCTATGATCCAGAACGAATACGCCAGACCAGACCAGACTATATTCTGATCCTGCCCTGGAACTTCAAGGACGAGATCCTGGCGCAGATGTCTTACATTCGCGACTGGGGCGGCCAATTCGTCGTGCCGATACCCGAGGTGAAGGTCTTGTGAGTTGATAAAAGAAGGAAACAGAAGAGGGGCGACAATACACATATGATATTTACAGAAACGCATCTTAAAGGTGCCTTTATCATCGATATAGATATGTTTCAGGACGAGCGGGGATTTTTTGCCCGATCGTGGTGCAGGCGTGAATTTGAGGAGCAAGGTCTTAATCAAAAGTTGGTACAGTGTAATATCTCGTACAATACCCTAAAAGGGACAATGCGGGGTATGCATTATCAGATGAAGCCGTTTGAAGAAGCCAAATTGATTCGGTGCACAATGGGTTCGATCTATGACATCATTGTGGACATCCGTTCTGATTCTCCAACGTATAAACAACATTTCGATATTATTCTGACACCAGCAAACCATAAGATGCTCTATGTACCAGAAGGCTTTGCCCATGGGTTCCTTACGCTAGAAGACAAAACAGAAGTCTTCTATCAAATGTCGGAGTTTTTTGCACCGGACTATGCGCGTGGGTTCAGGTGGAACGACCCGGCATTTGGTATCAAGTTGCCCGCAGATGTGCTTGTCATATCCGAACGGGATCGGGATTATCCTGATTACATCCCTCGATCTGGAACTAGCTCGTGAATATCACTGATCTTATAAAGTCAATCGATCAGGAAGAAACAGGGCGAAAAATTTATGCCCTGATTTCTGAGCTATATCCTATCTGCAGAAGCATCACAGGGGATGGATTACGGGCGACGCTTGAGGGCTTTCGTCGTCATATCCCTCTCGATATACATGAAGTGCCTTCAGGCACGAATGTTTTTGACTGGGTCGTGCCTAAGGAATGGAACATAAAGGATGCATATATCAGGAATCCTGCGCGTGAAAAGATTGTAGATTTTAAGGAATCCAATCTGCATGTGATAAATTATAGTAAGTCGGTGCATAAGACTGT
>JBDKSM010000163.1:0-5390 GCA_039680665.1 Syntrophaceae bacterium
CTGGCTCCCCGGGAGAGGCTCGAACTCCCAACCTAGTGGTTAACAGCCACCCGCTCTACCGTTGAGCTACCGGGGAACAGCAAGGTATCTATGATGATTGCCGAAGCTTGTCAAGCCTTAATGACCGTGGAGCCTATCGCTCTGTCTTGAGAAGCACTTGAGCATGGAGATGTGAAACAGAGAGGTGCTCTCGATGGAGAGCCGCTGCTCAGTGCTTCACCAGAGTGAAAGAAGTGTTCAAGATTTCAGGATTTTCAAAGTGTTAGCCGATAACATACTGAACATATGCAGAGCCTACTCAGGGGGTAAGGGGTGGCGTCTAGAAAGGATACGATTTTACCGGTGGAGTTTGAATCGCTCTCCATGTGCACGGCTATGCAAAGCGAACTTCAGAAAAGAGTCATGCTCGTTATACAGGCTGACCCGTGCCAGCTTGAAAGCATACAAGCCTTTTTGGCGCAGCAGCGGGTGGCTGTCGATATGCCGCCCTGCCATATCGACGATCTCCTGCAAGGCGTCGAGCGCTATCACATGATCACGGAAAACATGTCCGAGACCGTATGGTTGAGCGATATTAACCTGAAAGTCACCTATATCAGCCCTTCCGTTGAGCGTCTGCGGGGGTATACTCTGGCCGAGTTACAAGCACTGCCTCTGGAGCAGAGCCTGACCCCGCGTTCCCTGCCGACCGTTCTGAAGTTTCTTGCCGAAGACCTGACCCCCGAGAAATTGGCCCAGAAAGATCTGGTGATATCACGGAGCGATGAACTGGAATTCTACAGAAAGGATGGTACGACCTTCTGGAGCGATGTTACGGTCACCGTAGTGCGCAATGCCCAGGGGAAACCCGTCGGGCTCCTGGGTGTCGGGCGTGACATCACGGCCCGCAAGCAGGCCGAGGAAGATTTACGTCGCAGTGAAGAGCGCTACCGCAATATCCTTCAGGGTATCGAGGAAGGGTATTATGAGCTGGAACTGTCGGGCAATATCACCTTCTGCAACTACGTCGTGCCCCGGATTCTGGGATACACTCTTGAGGAGGTTATAGGGCTCAACTACCGGGTGTATACCGATGCTGATGCCCAGCGTAAGCTGTTTGAAGGCTACCATGAAGTCTACCAGACCGGGATACCCAAGAAAGGACTGGAGTGGGAGCTGACCAGGATGGATGGGTCGCGGGTCATCATCGAATCGTCAATTTCGCTTATCCTGGATGAGATGGGCAAGCCTGTGGGCTTTCGCAGTATCGCCCGTGACATTACCGAGCGCAAGCGCACCGAGAAGGCCCTTAAGGAGAGCGAGGAGCTGTTCCGCTCCGTGGCCCAGACCGCCAATGATGCCTTTATATCCCTGCAGAGCGACCGGAAGGTAATCTTCTGGAATACCATGGCCGGTCGTATCTTCGGCTATTCACCGGAAGAGATGCTCGGTCGGGATGCGATTGCCTTGATCCCTCCGCGCTTCAAGGGGGACTATATTGAGGGTCTGAACAGGGTCGTTCTTTCCATGCAGTCCCACGACCGTGATCGCGAAGCCTCGGAGATCGGACGCACGATCGAGATGATGGGGCTCAAGAAAGACGGGGCCGAATTTCCGATGGAGCTCTCACTTTCGGCCTGGGAAGCCGAGGGAAAACGGTATTTTACCATGATTGTGCGCGATATCACCGAACGTTTGCGCGCCGAGGAGGCTCTGGTCGCCAATCGCGCCAAGAGTGAGTTCCTGGCCAACATGAGCCATGAAATCCGCACGCCCATGAACGGGATCATCGGTATGACGGGTTTGCTTCTCGACACCGAGCTCTCCACCGAACAACGCGAGTATGCCGAGACGGTCAGGACCAGCGCCGAGGGCCTGCTGGCGATCATCAACGATATCCTCGACTTTTCCAAGATCGAGGCCGGGAAGCTGGAACTGGAAAATCTGGGGTTCGATCTGCGCACCACCCTGGAGGATGCGATCGAGCTGCTGGCCATGCGGGCCCATGAAAAGGGCCTGGAGCTGACGTGTCTCATCGAGCCCGAGGTTCCAAGCCTATTGGAAGGCGATCCAGGGCGTCTGCGTCAGATCCTGACCAATCTGATCGGCAACGCCGTGAAATTCACCTATGCCGGCGAGGTCACGGTGCAGGTCGGGCTGGAGCATGAGGATGCATCCACGGCCATCATACGGTTCGCTGTAGAAGATACCGGAATCGGTATCCCAAAGGAAAAGATCGAAACCCTGTTTCAACCGTTTACCCAGGTGGATGCTTCAACCACGCGCAGATTCGGAGGGACGGGATTAGGACTTTCCATTTGCCGTTGCCTGACCGAAATCATGGGCGGCCAGATCGGGGTCGCGAGCGATCTGGGCCAGGGATCCACCTTCTGGTTCTCACTGCCTTTTACAAAGCAGGACTGCCTCGCCCCGTCGATCGAAACCTATGCCGATCTCAATGACCTGAGGGTTTTAATCACAGACGGCCATGCCACTTCCCGGCAGGTCTTGTCAACGATGCTGGGCGCCTGGGGGTGTCGCTGGGAAGAGGCGGCCGATGCTTCGACAGCCCTTGCGAAACTGCATCAGACCGCGTTCCAGGGAAATCCGTTCCATCTGGTTCTCATGGATGCTCGCCTTCCGGATATGGACGGTGAAGATCTGGGAAGGATGATCAAGGCCGAGGATGGCCTTAAGAACACGATATTGGTTATGCTGAGCTCCATCGGGAAACGGGGTGATGCCGCTCGCTTTGACCAAGCCGGTTTCAGCGCATTCCTCACCAAGCCCGTCAAACATGAGGCGCTGTACTATACCCTGGCGGCGGCTGTCGGACGCCAGACTGCGCCAGAGCAGGGGCGCGGTCGCATCATCACCCGTCACCAGATTATAGAAGACCGCAAGCGACGCCTGCGCATCCTTCTGGCCGAGGATAATCCCATCAATCAGACCGTGGTGTTGAAATTCCTCGAAAAGCTTGGTTACCGCGCCGATGCGGTCGCCAATGGCATCGAGGCCATCAAGGCGCTTGAGGCCATTCCCTACGACCTGGTGTTGATGGATGTGCAGATGCCGGACATGGATGGCATCGAAGCCACCCGGATGATCCGCAGCCCGCAGTCCCATGTGCTCGACCATAGCGTACGGATCATTGCCCTGACGGCCCATGCCATGAAGGGCGATAGGGAACGCTGCCTGGAGGCGGGTATGGATGACTATCTCTCAAAGCCGATCCAACTCGATGGATTGATGCAGGCCATTGAACGTTTCACCCATGTTTCTTCACCCGACGCCCTTGTAACAGCGAGGCAGGAAGAATACAAGGTTTTCGACCGCGACGCAGTGTTGAAACGCCTGGGAGGAGACGATGTTTTCCTCAAGGAGCTTTTAAGCCTGTGCCTGAGGGAGATGCCCCGCCAGATCGCGGCCGTGAATGATGCGCTGGCGGTTAAGGACATGGTGTGCCTTGAACGCGAGGCGCACAGCCTCAAAGGCGCCGCCGACAATGCCGGGGCGCTGGGTCTGAGGACGGCGGCCTTGGATATGGAAATGGCGGCCAAGCGGGGAGATCTTGAGGGCGCCGCAGGATTGCTGGACAGGCTTGGTGCTGCGTTTGCGCTCTTTCAGCAATGCCTGGAAAAGACCTGATGCGGGTATGCCTTTGTCCTTGACAGGGTCTTATTGAAAGCTTAACTTTGATCTTTCAAATACACACCGCCTTAGAGGAGGTCATATGATCAAAACGGCCATAACCGAGATGTTCGGCATTGAGTACCCTATCATCTGCGGCGCCATGATGTGGCTGGCGACGCCGCCTCTGTGCGCCGCGATCTCAGCCGCCGGCGGCATGGGCAACCTCACGGCCGGCAACTACGAATCCGAAGACGCCTTCCGGCAGGCCATTCATGAAGTGCGTCGGCGTACGGATAAGCCCTTCATGATCGGACTGACCCTCCTGCCGTCCATCCGCATCACGGCCGAACACCATAAGATGTACGTGCGTGTCTGCGAGGAAGAACGCGTGGCCGGCATCGAGATCTCGGGTACCCCTCTGGACAAGGTCATCGGTCCCGAAGGTATCACGCGGCTCAAGAAGGCCGGCGTGAAGCTCTTCCACAAGGTCGGTTCCGTGCGGCATGCCCTGCATGCCCAGAAGGCGGGATATGACGGCGTCTATGCCGCCGGCCTGGAAGAGGGCGGACATCCGCTCGATGATGACGTTACCACCATGGTGCTCACCCCTCGCATCGTGGATGCTCTTACCATCCCGGTGGTCACCGTGGGCGGCATCGCCGACGGGCGTTCTCTGGCCGCCGCGCTCACCCTGGGCGCCCAGGGCGTCATGATGGCCAGCCGCTTCATTGCCACAGCGGAATGCGATGTGCACCCCAATATCAAGGCCGAGCTCATCAAGCGCCAGGAATACGAGACGCGTATCTTCGGCAAGTCCATCGGGCTGCAGGGACGGGCGCTCAAGAACAAGATCATCGCGGAAGTCCTGGAGGCCGAAGCCAAGGGCGGCGGGTTCGAGGCCCTGATACCGCTCATCAACGGCCAGCGCATCAAGGCGGCCTGGGAAAGCGGCGACGTCGAAGATGCCCCGCTCATGGTGGGACAGTCCATCGGACTCATCCATGATGTCGTGCCCTGCGCAACACTTTTAAAGACCATGCACGACGAAGCGCTGGCACACTTGAAGAAGACCAGTTCACTGTTTTCGTAGAATCTTAGGGAGACCCTCGGTGCCTCACGAGGGTCTCCCTGATGGATTACGCCTGCATGATACCGCTTAAGCGGTTCTGAACCTCTTCGGCTTCCTTGGTCATGCGTTCCATGAGATCCGCCACAGTGGGGATGTCCTTGAGCAGGCCGGTGATCTGACCCACGGGCAGGACGCCCTGCTGCAGGTCGCCGTTTTCGGTGGCGACGCGGATGGCCTTGAAGGCATTCGCCATGAAGGCCAACTGCTTGGCGTTCTCCCAGCCCATCATCAAGACGCCGATGAAGAGCTTGATAAAGGGCAGGTGCATCTGCTTGGCCACATCGCGCGAATTGAAAAAGGCCTCGACGAGCTTGGGGATGTTCAAGCCCATGCGGATGGCCTTGCGGGCCGGTTCGGTATCCAGCACGCGGCAGCCCAGGCCGTCGAAGCGATCGGAATACAGGGTGTCGTAGACATCCTTCTCGATCGAGAGCTTCTTGAAACTATCGTGCAACGGGCTCTCCTTGGTGGTCATGAAGCGCGTGCCCATGGCGATGCCTTCCGCTCCCAACGCCAGGGCTGCGGCCAGTCCGCGACCGTCGGCGAAGCCGCCGGCGGCGATGACCGGAATGGAGACGGCTGAAGCGATGGTGGGCACCAGCACCAGCGAGGTGACATCGCCGCCGTGGGCGGCTGCCTCATGGCCGGT
>JBDKSM010000164.1:0-32028 GCA_039680665.1 Syntrophaceae bacterium
TGATAGCCAGCCCGGAGCAGAGCCCCGGCAGATAATGGCCATACAAATCGATATGAAAATGGCTGGCGCCGGCCAGTTCCGCGCACGGGCCGCCAGAGATCCGGACAATCTGCCCCGCCGTATAAGCGCCGAGAATATCGGCATAGGTGGCAACTGCCCGCCCGCCCATATGGATCCAGTAGCGGACTAATATATCCCTCAGATAGTGCGGTCCGAAGGCATCGACATACTCCTGCAGGGAATGCGTACAGGTATCGTCGAAACTGTCAATATCGTCATAGAAATCCATGATCCACGGGAAGATCCGCATCCCTGCCCGACGGCAGGCCTGCATTACACCCTTTACCTTGGCGAAGGGTATGAAGCCGTTATGGAAAGGGCTCATTGAAATGAGCAAGGTGGCAAGTCCGGCATCTTTGAGCTTAAGGAGCAGATCCACAGCCGACTCAGGATCACGGTACCACATTGCATTGGTCTCGACGTACTCGATATCGAGCCCTCGCGTGCGGATGCCGCTCACAGTCCGCAAGAGAGATCCTACGTCGATAAAAGGTTCGCCGCCGCCGATATGCACACTCCGACAGGCCAAACGCTCAAGCGTCTTGACGATCGCGTCCAGGACCTCCTCCTCAAGATAATCTTTTTCACGGTTTGGACTACATCCATAGAGGCAGTGACCGCAACGCGAGGTGCAGGCGTAATTCGTAATGATCCCTCCATTCACAAGACGATTAATACAGAGGTCTGACGACATGTGCCGTCTATACCGAAAACGGATGTGGAATGCCACCGGAGAATCACGGGTCAATGGGGTTGATTTTCAGGGGCCTGGTCTCTATTAAAATGGCCAGAAGACGGACATATTGCCCATCTCCTACAAAGCTTGAAAGGAGGGCAAAAAGATGTTTGAACCCAAAAAGATTCTGGTTCCCACCGATTTTTCGGCGTCGTCGGATAAGGCCATGCAGGAAGCCATCGACATTGCTGAAAAGTACCACTCCAAAGTCTATGTGCTGCATGTAGTCGACAAGGGCGTGCAACAGTGCGCAGCTGATTATTGTCTGCCGAATGATGTATTTGAACAATTCGAACATGAGAGCGTCAATGCCTCAACCCAGAAGATGAAACAAGAGGTCTCGAAAATGAACCACGCCGATGCAGTGGAGATTTCGTTCGACGTCAAAAAAGGGGTGCCCTACGATGAAATCCTTAACGAACAACAACAAAACGATATCGACCTGATTGTCATGGCTTCGCATGGGCGTACCGGCATATCGCGATTCATGCTCGGTAGCGTAGCCGACAAGGTTGTAAAGAAAGCCAACGCCCCGGTACTACTTGTGCGGGGTTAATGCTTAGTACCGAGACATTAATACAGGGATGCCTCTTGAGTCTGATCTCTCTTTAAGGGTATCCCTGTAATGTCCAGGGAGGAAAAAATGAAACCGATCGGCCCCCTGATGTGGGAACACAGATTGATTGAAAGGCTGATGAAGGCTTTGGATACACAGATCCATAAGATTCGTGCCGAGCTCACCATCAACCAGGTCTTCCTCGATACGGCGGTGGATTTTATTCGCACGTATGCCGACCGGACGCACCATGGTAAGGAGGAAGATATTCTGTTTAAAGATCTCAGCAAACAACCCCTCTCAGTGGAACATAAAACCATCATGGATGAACTGGTAAATGAACACACGCAGGCCAGAAGGATGACCCAAGGCCTGGTGGAAGCCAAGGAACGTTTTCTTCATGGAGATACCAAGGCACTCGAGGACATCGAGCGGCATCTCGTTGATTTAACAACGTTCTATCCTCGTCATATCGAGAAGGAGGACAAACATTTTTTCTTCCCCTGCATGGAATATTTCAGCCCCCAGGCACAGGAAACAATGCTTAAGGAGTTCTGGGAATTCGACCGGCGCATGATCCATGAAAAATACCAGAAAGTAGTGAATGCCCTTGAGGCCATGAAGGCAGGCTGATCCCCGAGAACGGCATTGGGCCAGCAACTCGCTAATCAAGCATGTCTTTTGCCTCAGATGGGCATGACATACGATTATGTTGACCACCGTCAATGCATCCGTTCGCGATGTGCCTTACAATTACCGATCATATTGGCGCCAGAGGCATACGACAACGTCCCAGGGACTGATACGAATAGACAACTGGATATAATTACCAGAGATCTCAAGGGTGGAGGTTAACCCATGCAAGACTCATTGGTACTATTAATCGTGCTGGCGTTATGGTTCTCCCTGCAGTTTTGGATCTTACCGCGCTTAGGCGTTGATACGTGAATGCGCCGGGCCTGTTCGGTCGAGGACAGGAGAATAAAGGCCACCGGCAAAACACAATTAAGCGCCCTCCCCGGAATTGACAATAAAACGGAGCATGCCGAACAACTTGATAGCGAAAAATCACCGGTCGAGTAAAACAGCCGATACCGGCTTTATAAGACACGGCTTTAATTTTTAGGAGGATTTCCATGCAGGAACTGGTGCGTGAAATATGCGGCGAAATAATCCGAGCTCCGAATTCCAATTGCCCCTATGGCGGAGCCACCTATTGAAAAAAACGGGAAGGAGAACGGAAGCTTATCCGTTTTCCTTCCTTTATCACACATTGCCATGGACTTGATCGGCCGTTATTATTCGGGCAGGGTATAGTCCCAGGGCATGGCCGAGCTTGATCCGGCGATATAGTTATTGTAGGTATATTCCGCGCTGTAATCCGAGAAGTCCCGCAGGTTGTCCGCGGTGACAAGCCCGCTATCGGCTCTCAGGTTGCGCAGAAACGCTTCGGTCTGAGAGAAGACGGTGTTCTCAGTCGCGAAGGTCCACTTCTGGACCAAGCCAAGCTCGACCTTGTTGATATAATTATCGTACATCCCTTGAGCCGTCGTGCCGCGATTGGAGCTGTAGATGAGATTGTTATAGGTCTCGCGGGCATCCTCGGCAAGGCAAAGGAAGGAAGAGTCGTCCTGATCGCTGATGACACCGTTCGCGACCTTGTCGGCGTAGGCCAGATAGGAGACACCTTGGGCTGCGACAAAATACGGCACGTAGCAGCCGATGGATGGTTCACCCAGGACGCACCAGAAAACACTCAAACGCGGATCACCGCCGTTGGCGACACCATCGACCACGATACCGGAACGAGTGCAGGCACGGCTGATACAGTACATGGTGCTGTAATCGGTCTGGCTGGAAGTACTCGATACCTGTTTACCCTCGACGTCCTTGGACACCTCGCGCATGACATTCTGATGATTCAGCCGTTTATTACCGGCCATCTGGGTCATCAGCGCCTCAGCCCGTGCACGCCTGTCGGTCCCGACATTCCACGGGCAATAATCATTGTAATTTGTGCGCACATGGAAACCAATGAACTTATCGCCCTGGCCAGCCTTCAATACTCTGCCGGCATTATTCACAACCTTGCCGGTATTGGCGTCATATTTCTTATACCGGATGGGCATGAATCCAAGGGAGACATACCCGGTAAACAGCTCATACATGGCCGCCCCGCCCTGAGCATCGATCACCGCGGCATTGCAACTCACGGCACAGCCGAAATGGCTCCAATGCCAGTACTTGACTAAACGCTCGAAATCCGAGAGTGTTCGACACTTCGCCAGGGCTTCATGCATAAGCTCCGTGCTGAGATCCGTGGCCGTATGCACGGGGTTGTACTCTTCGTAGACACTGGTGATGGCTATGGCGAAACCTGACTCATTAACACCCGCCGAAGGGGTGATGGGCGAACCGGTAAGCAGCCGCATGCCATCCTCGAAACGGTAGACCATGAGATAACCGTCCGTTCCTGTTTTCTGGGCCGGGAAATACTGTACCTGCTGATGCCAATTCTGTGAGCTATCGAAATTCTTCCAGATAAACGGACGGCCGGTGGAGGAAACTCGTCCGGAAACCACGGCAATGTCGCAGGCCCAGGCCTGCATGTTCAATCCCAAGATCAGACACGTCAGCCATGCTGCCATGCCCATGTATTTCAGACACCAAGACCGTTTACTAAACATTATTTCAACTCCTTTTGCCATATCATGCAGCTCAAGCTTGCTGCGGTTGCAATGCTGCAGGCTTTCTTATGAAAGCGGACATTAGAGCGGTGAACTTATCTTACCCTTCGATAGCCGCGATACTCCATAATCAACCTGACCTTTGCACTATTTATGCCACAAGCTAATAATGCACGGTACAACCGTAAGACACAGGGGTGAATAAAGCCCTACATTGTTGCATCCTGCAACAAGAGGGCAATCCACTACTTGAATTATAACATGTTAAAGAACTATACTTCCATAAAATAGGAAATCCATTCCATTCACTGCCGGGTATTAAAGGGGTATCCGCAAAGGAAGAAAGGTTATGCTGTTGATGAACAATGGGTTTTCTATGCATGCATAGGATTGGAATATGCCCCCCATCATTTCACTCCAGAATAAATCAGGCGTCACTTATGCTGCCGTAGCAGCAGAACGTTGCAATGCCGTGTTGACACCTCGCGGGCGCACCTCATGAATCAGTGACGCCATCATTGAGATCCATGCAATTATCTGCCTTCCTTGCTTGGGTAGCTGTCAGAACCTTCACTCACCTTCTTCCCGGCTAGCCCGGAGGATACCATGGTGCGCAGGAGCGGACGCGGCTGGAAGCGCTCTCCATAGGCCTGGTGAAGTACCTCATGGACCTTGAGGTTCAGATCGAGCATGGTCAGATCCAGCAGCTCAAAGGGGCCCACGGGGTGGCCCAGCCGCAGCTTGCAGGCCGCATCGATATCTTCCTCCGTGGCCACGCCTTCTTCCAGCAGCCTTATAGCTTCGATGAGTTACCAAACGCAATCCGCCCCCGCAGGGGATTATTAATTTTTTTATCCGTGTTTGATAATAATCCCCGCCCCGCTGTTGGGGTATCTGAAATCAATGGCATCAGTCTCGCACATGGCATAGCACCCCGCGCATTCCATGCATAATTCTTTGTACTTGGATGTCAGGCGGGCCTTGCCGCCTCTGGCCTGGCTCATGCTCCAGAGGTTCACGGGACAGATGGTCGCGCATGCGCCGCAGCCGTTGCACTTTTGTTCATGGTACGTAATGAAATCGCCCGGATCAACGTCATTCCGAAAGATCAAATCTTTGAGCTTAAAATTGGACATATTTTTTACATCCGACATCATATTTTATCTCCCTTCATCACGGCGTGCTTGCATTCAGCCGGTTATGGCCGGCCGGCCTTGCCGAGCATTTTACGCACCAGCGGTCTGGTTACGAACGTAGGAATGATCGGGACCTTCTTCTTGATTGATCCCACGATAAGCTCGGTGATGGTAGCGCGGTTGGCGTCGGAGATTCCGCGACCCAGGGGTTTAATATGAGGGACGACGGCCGACATCTGCGGCAGTAAGCTTAAGAAGTGGCCCAAGTGATCGTTAATGGCCTGCATGTGGCTAGTGGACCAATCAAAGACCGGGCCGGGGAAGGCGAGCGACTGCATCTCACCGATGAAGCGCCCCATGGTCTTCATAAAGACCGGGTCAAAGGCCGTGGCGCGCCACAGGCCCACAAACTGCTTGCCGAAGTGGTATTCCTCACCGATCGAAGATTCCTCCCAGCGCCGCTCATATTCCTTGAGAAAGTCCCTGGAAGGATTGCCGGTCGATATCGCCTGAGCCGCTACTTCGGCCGCGATCTTCCCGGTCACGCAGGCATGCCATACCCCTTCGGCCTCCAGGGGACAGGGAAATCCGCCCGCATCGCCGACCAGCAGCACACCGTCGCCATAGGTCTTACCCGCGTTTGATGGATGCGGCATCCAGGGCAGCAGATGGACCTGAAATTCGCGCATCCTGGCATCCATGGCCCGGCACATGGCCTGAAAGGCCGGTATCTTTAAGATTGGTGTCAGTAGTTCGACCGGTCTTTTGCCGCTCCAGATATCCAGCCATTGTCCGGCGCCCAGGTGAAAGCCGTCGTGGAAATTGACCTGGTAGGCAGCGCAAAACGGACCGAACCATACCTGTTCGGCCGCGCCGATCACATCGTCCATCTTGGCGGGGTCAGCGCTGAAATCAAACTGGGGAACCAGGGTAATGTCCTTTTTCGCAAAGCGTTTGCGTATCCCGGACTTGATGGCTATGGTCGAGTGTGCGCCATCCGCGGCGATGACGATATCAGCCGCGATCTTTTCCCCTTTGTCCGTGACCACGCCCTTGACCCGGCCATTATCCTTGATGACATCCGTGACCAGGGTGGAGGTGCGCAGCTCGGCCCCCGCATCACAGGCCATATCGGCCAGCAGAGGGTCCAGGTCGCAGCGATATATGCTGCAGCCGGTCATGCCGCGTCCTTTGCCCTTATAGACGATGCGGTCGTCATCGAGCTTGGTCCAACCTGTCCCGAGCGAGGTAATCAGCCGGTCGTCTTCGTCCGTGACTTTGAAGAAGCAGTGCGTAATCTCTCGAAACGAAGGCAAGCGCTCGACCTGTTCCATTATCTCGGGAAAGTCCCGCCACCAATGTTGACCCAAACCGCACCCGGAAGCGTTCTTTTCTCCCACCTTCTGAGACCGTTCAAGAAATACCGTGTTCAATCCCGCCTGTGCCGCCGCCCTAGCGGTCATGGAACCGCCCGGGCCGGCGCCCACGATACAGACATCATACTTTTGCATGTGACCTCCCTTATATTTTATTGAATTCTAAATCACTCGATCCTCCTTCAGTTGCAGCGCCAGGTTGCGTCCCGCGTCGGCCGGGATGCTTCCACTGAAAATCCGGCACCGGCGTTCTCTGAGCTCAGGGGCAAAGAGACGTCTACGGGCCAGGCGCCTCGCGGGTGGCGTAACCAGGCCGATATCGGCCAGTCTCCAGGTGTGTACGGGTTTTTGCTTGGCTTCCCGGCGCTGGATCATGGAGGGATAGCGCAGTTCGCCCACTTCGTTGCTGGCCATGATAACGGCGGGCATTGGGGTGCACATGACCTCATACCCATGCGCCAGCACGCGTTCGGCCCTCAGCTCACGCCCCTGCACCGTGACCGCATGCGCCACGGTGATGACCGGGAGATCAAGGATATGGGCCAGCCCGATGCCGACCTGACCGTCATTGAAGTCCGCGGCCTGCCGACCCGTGATGATCAGGTCAAAGGGCGTCTTGCGAATGGCGGCGGCCAGAAGGTGCGCGGTGGCAAAGCTGTCGAGACGCCCGGCATCCAGGGCCTCATCCTCGACCTTCACGATCTCATCCGCTCCGGCGGCCAAGGCCTTGAGCATGACGGCATTCGAGATGCGTTTACCCATGCTCAGCACGCTGATCATGGCGCCGGCCGGGTGCACATCCTTGATGCGCAGCGCCATTTCCAACGCGTTCTCGTCAAAGAGACTCAATACCGGCGGGATCCCACGCGGTTCGACCAGACCACTGGTTTGATTGATCTCAAAGGCCTCCCGGGGACCTTCCGGGTCAGGGACCTGTTTCATACAGACAATGATATGCATACACTTCCCTCCTAGGTCAGGATTTCCACAAGGGTCTCGGTGAACACCGGGATTACATCCTCATAATTTCCCACCACGCCGTAATCCGCGACCTTGAAGATATTGGCCTGCGGGTCCTTGTTGATGGCCACGATGGTTTTCGAGCCCGCCATGCCGGCCAGATGCTGGGTGGAACCGGAGATGCCCACGGCTATATAGAGACCGGGGGCCACGATCTCGCCGGTCTGACCCACCTGGGCCTTGGCTGAAACCCAACCCAAATCGCAGGGCGGCCGGCTGGCGCCGATGGCGGCGCCCAGGGTCTCGGCCATGGTTTTGAGCAGTGAGAATCCCTCGGCCTTTCCGATGCCACGGCCGCCGGCTACAATCCGCTCCGCCGTTTCCAGCCTGATACCATCGCCGTGCTCCAGGATGCGTTCCACCACGGTTGTTTTTACCGAAGCTTGATCAAGGTTGACGGCTACGGGCACGATCTCTCCCTGGGGCGCATCCGAGAGCGAGAGGGGCGTGAAAGCCCGCGGCCGCAATGTTATCAGCATGGGCATCGTAACCGGTGCATACACGGCCATGACGTTACCACTGTATATGGGCTTGGTGAAGGTGATCTCGCCGTCCGAAGCCTCGATGGCCACGCAATCCGTGACCAGCCCGGCATCCAGATTCCATGCCAATCGCGGGGCAAGATCGAGTCCGGTAAGCGTATTGGCCATGAGGATAACCGAGGGCGTCGCTGTCAGGCAGGCTGCACTCAGGGCCTGGCAAAAATATTCGCCGTGATATGTCTCCAGCAAGGGGTGTTCCACGATATATACGCGCTCGACGCCATAATGCCGCACATCCCGGACCGCATCCGAAACAGCCCCCCCCATGATGACGGCGGCGAGCTCGGCGTGCAGTCCTTGCGCCACCTGTCTCCCGGCCTCCAAGGACTCGGGCGCCAGGGGGTGTATTCGATCAGCCTCCATCTCTATGAACACCAGAACCTGTTTGTCTGTGTGCATGTTCATCGCTCCTTGTACGGGTCTGAGAATCGTCCCTCAGGGTTTGCCTGCCGCTCACGCCGCCGGTTTTGTTTTCCCTTGCGCGGTTTCCTCGGCGATCACCTCATCATAAGGTGGTACATAGAAACTGCCGTCCGAGGCATTGTTGGGATCAAAGGCCTGTTTGACCTTGCTCTGCCAATGGTGGAAGTTATACATCATGGGGCCGTAGATTTTGTAGTCGCCGAACCCCAGTGAGGAAAGCCCAAAGCCCAGACTCTTTTCGATCGTGAGATCACGGGTTTCCCTCATGTATTCGAAGCGGCTCTCGTAGTTCCCCTTGTCCCGGCGGTCGAACATGACGATCTCCTCCATGTGTCCCCAGTTGCTCGTCCCTTCGTAGATCCCGCCCCAGGTGCAGTCGGCCAGGTCCTCGAAGAAGGTCCCGTTGTCGATGTACTTGCGTTTGATCTGTTCGGTCAGTTTCGAGGCATAGATCTGGTTGTCGTACGTCTCGTTCGATCCCATGCTGGTAAAGAAGTCACCGCCGGGCCTGAACCCGGCAATGCACGGGAAGATCGAGCGGTGCGTACCCCACCAAAACATGCCGTTGAAGGGCAGCTTGTCGGTACAGAGCAGGATAGAGTCGGTCTCGTCCACGATCTGGCGCAGCACCTTCTCCTGGAAGGCCAACTCACGGTCGGTGTGAGCGCAGAGCATGAAGAGGGTGCCATGCTGGAAGGTCCGCATAATGCTATAGAGGACCGGGTTAGTCAGGATTTTCTTGCTGGCGCGCGGGGCCATGAAATTAAAGGTGGCGCCGAAGGCGGCCTTGCAATGTACATAGCCGATCTCGGCATTGCCGATCTTGTAGGCCAAATCCCCGAATTTCTCATAGCTGGGCGAAAACAGAAAATAGAGCCGGTGTGTCTTGGGCACTTGGGTCTTAAGGTCCATCAAGGTGCCGGTGCCGGTCTTGACGTTATCTTTTTCACCGGGCCATGAATAAATCTTGATGGCGACCTTGGTGAATACTCCCAGGCCGCCCTGGGCGCCGCCCCATCCGCGCATGATGCCGCGCAGGCTAGGGCCGGGCCCGTCGCCCGTGAACCAGGCGTTATCCGAGCCCAGGGAGCCGAGCCGGAGGAGCTCTCCATCAGGCAGCACCCATTCCACGCCCAGGGGGTTGCGGCCGGAAAATCCGGTGAAGAGCCCGGTCCAGCCATAGCCCCAGCCCGAGGTCACCGTGGCCAGCTGCGCACAGTTCGGTCCCGCGCCGATCAGATGGCAATTAAGTCCGCGCTTGATCAACTCGGACTGCAGCTGTGCACCGCTGACATACGGCTCGACCACGGCGTACATGTTTTTTTCATCGATCTCAATAATGCGGTTCATGCGCCTCAGATCGATCTGCACCACCCCGGGGCCACCGGGGCCGCCCCAGGACGCCCAGCCCGTGCTGAAGGCCTTGTACTTGAAGCCGGTGCGATTGCAGATCCGCACGATCTCCTGAATTTCTTCCACGCTCTGCGGCATGACCACCGCCTCGGGCCGCGGAATCCAGGCCTCCGGTTCCAGGTTTATGGCCGGCTGCCAGGCATAGCTGTCCAGCATGGCCGGCTCACGGGTGACATACTCAGCACCGATCGCATTTTCCAAAGCCTTATAGACGGTATCCGGCAACATCGTCGTTTGCTCCTTTTTCGTCCAAAACGACAAGCGCGCTCTCAGATCCGAAAGGTCATGGCATCACTGCGCATCTTGTCCCATTTCCCCTTTTCCTCAGCCTCGGTCTTCAAGACCTCATCATAGGGCGGGATATAGAAGGTGGCGTCAGCCGTATTCTGCGGGTCAAAGGCCTGTTTGATCTTGCTCTGCCAGTGGTGGTAGTTGAACATGATCGGGCCGTAGAGCTTCCAGTAACCGGCACCCAGCGAAGACAGACCGAACCCCAGGCTTTTGGCGATGGTGAGTTTCATGGTGTCGTCCAGGAAGGCATAGCGGCCCTCGGCCTTATGGGATTCGCGGCGGTTGAAGATGCCGATCTGTTCAAGATGCCCCCAATTGCTCGTGCCTTCGTAGATCCCACCCCAGGTGCAGTCGGCCATGTCTTCGATAAAGGTCCCGTCATCGATATATTCACGTTTCATCGATTCGGATAATTTGGCGGCGTAGACCTGGCAGTCATAGGTCTCGTTGGACCCCATGCTGGTCAGGAAATCGCCGCCGGGCCGGAAGGCGGCCACGGCCGGGAAGATCGAGCGGTGCGTACCCCAGGCAAACATGCCGTGGAAGGGCAGATGGCTCGCGTCCATCAGGAAACCGTCGGTCTCATCCATGATCTGCCTGAGCACCTTTTCCTGAAAGGCCAGCTCCCGCTCGGTATGGCAGGCCAGCATGAAGAGCGTGCAGTGCTGGGCGGCCTTGATCATGGCGCGCAAGGCCGGATTGGAAAGGATCTTTTCCGAGGCGCGCGGGGCGAAGATCCCGAAGGTGGCGCCGACGGCGCCCTTACAGTGCACATACCCGATCTCGGCATTGCCGATCTTGTAGGCCACATCGGCAAACTTCTCATAACTGGGTGAGAAAAGGAAAAAGACCTTGTGCGTGGGAGGCACCTGGGCCTGGAGGTCGAGCAGGGTCCCCTTGCCGCGTTTGACCTCCGGCTCGCCCGGCCAGGGATAGACCTTGATGGCGACCTTGGTGAAGACGCCTAATCCGCTCTGGGCCCCGCCCCAGCCGCGCATGATACCGCGCAGGCTCGGGCCCGGCCCGTCGCCCGTGAACCACCTCTCAGTTGAACCCGGCGCGCCCAGCCTAAGCACCTCGCCGTCGGGCAGCACCCACTCCACGCCCAGGGGATTGCGGCCGGAAAATCCGGTCATCAGCCCGGTCCAGCCATAGCCCCAGCCCGAGGTCACGCTGGCCAGCTGGGCGCAGTTCGGGCCCGCGCCGATGATATGGCAGTTGAGTCCGCGTTTGATCAGCTCGGACTGGAGCTGTGAGCCGCAGACATACGGCTCGACCACGGCATACATATTCTTTTCATCGATCTCGATGATGCGATTCATGCGCCTGAGATCGATCTGCACCACCCCGGGGCCGCCGGGGCCGCCCCAGGCGGCCCAGCCCATACTGAAGGCCTTAACCTTTAATCCATTGCGACTGCAGATCCTAACGATGGCCTGGACCTCCTCGGTCGTGCGGGGCACGACCACGGCCTCGGGCCTGGGAATCCAGGCCTCATGCGTGATGTTGAGCGCCGGCTGCCAGGCATAGCTGTCCAGCAGGGCCGGTTCCTGGGTGACGTATTCCGCGCCGCCCAAGGCATCTTCCAGTTCCTTGTATACCTTAGCCGGCAGCATGAGAGCCTCCATTCAGAGATTGGCTCAGGAGCTCCATCACATCCAGGATTTTGAGCAGCGAGCCGCTTTCCTTAACCGCATCCTTGAAGACCCGTTCACACCACGGGCAGGCCGTTACCAGAACTGAAGCCCCGGTAGCGGCGGCCTCTTCCAACCGTTCTTTGGCGGTCCAAATGGCGAATTCCGGCTCAGCCTCCAGCACCCCGCCGCCGGCGCCGCAGCACCAGCTGAATTCACGGATACGTTCCATCTCGGTTAGCTCGATGCCCGGGATGGATTTGAGGATATCGCGCGGGGCATCGAAGATGCCCAGCTTACCGGTCTGTTTCAGGCGCGAGGGACGCGCAAGCTTGTTGTCGCCCTCCCAACCGCCCTTGTAGATCTCACCCCGGCGACCAAGGTGACAGGGATCATGATAGGTCACCTTGAGCGGGATCTCAACCTGCGGACGGAGACGGCCTTGCTTGATGAGCTGATCCGTGTACTCGGTGGTGTGCAGGACTTTCACGCCCAGATCAAGACCGTTCTTGGGATAGAGATATTTAAAGGTATAGTAGCAGTCCGAACAGGGGGTGACTAACGTATGCGCCCCCGAGGCCTTGACCCGGCTGGCCATGTCTTCGGCATAGTTCTTCATCTCGCCCTGATACCCGATCTCATAGGCCCGACCGCCGCAGCAGGCCTCATCCTTGCCGGCAATCCCGAGGCGTACGCCGGAAGACTTCATGAGCGTGGCCGCGGAGCGCACGATGTCGCGCAGATCCTCATCATAGGAATAGCGACAGCCGGCATGGAACAGCACATCCGCTTTTTCCCGGTTGATATCGATCAGGTCCAGGCCGTCGGACCACCTGCCCCGGTCGGCCTTGAGCATATACATGGTATTGTCTTCGCGCTTCATGCTCTCGATCATCTCAAGGTGCTCGGGCAGCACAAAGCCCTGCTCCACGCAGGTACTGCGTATGGCTAACAGGACATCCGCCAGATCGATATCGTCGCGGTAGCACTGGCACGAGACCTGGCAGGCGCCGCAGAGCTGGCAGCGGTAGATCACTTGGGCCACGGTATCGTTTAGTTCGCTGCGGCCGTCCAGGTACGAGTTGCCCATATTCATCTTGCCGCCCCCGGAATAACTGTGGAAATGGTAGCGGTCCACGGAGGGACAGACCTTGGCATAACGCCAACTCTTGATCTGGAGATGCGGCACCCACTTGCAGTGCGAGCAGCGCGCACAGCCTTCCATATCCGGTTTCAGTTCCTGTAAGGTCATAGCTCAAGCTCCTTTCCCAAAGCACAGTTTGCCTGGATTCATGATCCGGCCCGGATCGAGAATATTCTTTACCTTGTTCAAGGCCTGCACCGTATCGGGACACTTGCGGTAGGCCAGATCGCTCCAGAGGCCATAGGGCCGGGAGAAAAAGCCCCCCAGAGTGGACATGCTCGAGCTTGCGCTTTGGTACAGGTTCTTGACCCGCTGTACGACGAGGGCGTCTTGAGGGTTGTACATGAGGTCGAACTCGATATGTACGTTGCGGCCCTGCTGGATGGGCTGGATGTACACTCCGCAATCTCCGGCGGGGAAGGTCTGTTGTTTACACTCAGCCTTGAATGCGGCCACAAATGACGGCGCGCGGTCCAGCGTATTAAGGAAAAAGATATCCTGGCACCCTCCCTGGTGCCTGATCTTCCAGTAGGGTTCCTCGCTGGGCTTGGATAGGAGACCAAGCAACTTACGGGCAGAGATACCGGCGGTTTGCTCGACGCTCTGCAGATGACAGGCTTTGGCGATTTCGGCGATGTCCTGCGTGCAATACTCGATGCGTTCCAGGGGGAAGTGATCATAGCCGGCCACGGCATAGAAGAGGATCCACTCCGGCAAGGCTTTGACCAGTTTGTCGCGTTCCTGGACATTGGCCGCTATGATGGAGGCAAAAGCCACATGATTGAGGATCAGGCATTCGTCGGGCAATTTCGCGCGCTGGAGTGAATAGGTAAAATCCACAAGATCTTCCAGGTGTGCGGCGGTTACGAAGAAGCCCTTCTGCGCCTTGGGCAACACCTCCAGTTTGATGGTAGCCCAGGTCGCAATGCCCATGGTGCCCTGGGAGCCCTGCATGATCTTCATGAAATCCGTCTGGGAAGGACCCATGGGGGTCTTCTGGGCTTGGCCCGCGGCCCATTGCTGTTCCAGGGTGCCGGGTCCGGCCGCCGAGCCGGTGCGGAAGAGATCGCCGGTGCCGAACACCATTTCAAGACAGCAGATAGGATCCGACATGTCCCAATGATACTTGGGGATGGTATGCGGTTCGCGCTCCAGGTAGCTGCCCATGACTGATTTGGTACTGCGCGGCAAAAGCGGCACGGGTACCCGCAAACCCACCTTGGCGCAGGCTTCCTGCAAGACCCCGAAGGTTACGCCGGGTTGGATCATGGCCACCTTGTTGCGTACATCCATGCGCAGGATCTCATCCATACCCGATAAGTCCACGATAACGCTCTCCGGAACATCCGGCATGCTGTCGCCCCGGAAGCGCGGACCGGTCGACGAACGGGGGACCAACGCTACACCCTTTTGATAGGCCAGCCGTACAATCTCCTGGACTTCCTCCGGTTTGCGTGGTCTGACCAGGCTGCGGGGCTGCTCGCCCTTGGTGAAACCGGCATCACTACTGAATCCACTCAGAATTTTCTTATCCGTGACAACCCCTGACGCGCCGACAATCTTTTCCCATGCAATGCTTTTAGTCGTACTCATGCTCATTTCCCTTATGAACGCGCGAAGCGCTTCTTGATCCGTGTGAAAGTCGTTCCCAATGTCCAACGCACAACCTTGGGCCGCTGATCAAGCAAGCCGCCCAGCACGATCTCCATGGCCCCGCCGAACTGCTTGGTGTACAGGGTGCGGAAAAGATCTGTAAAAATGCCCTCGACCAACTCCGGATCGCGGGCATGGCTTTTGAGGATAGCCCCGCTCATGGCGTTCAGAGCACGACCGAGAAGCTTGCCCGAATCTTCGCGTACGAACTTTTGCACTAAAGGGGTGGCGAGCGGACCCAGTTCACGCAACAGTACCGCGAGGTGGGGCTTGAGAGTCGCGAACGTCTGCACGATCTGGAGCAAGTACGCCTGGCCGCCTCCTGTGATAAGCTTCGGCAAGTAGGGCCGCAGCGTCTGCAGGATAACCCGCAGGGCGTCGATGGCTTGGGGATTGGTCATGGACTTGACTACGGGTTGGAGCTGTTCCTGCCAGACCGCTGTCAAGGGCTTAAGATCCATGGCCATGACCGCCTCCTCGAACGACTCCAGGGCATCGACAAAATCCATGCTCGGATCCATCAGATCCCCCAGCGCCATCAAGTCATCCATCAGACCCCGTTGGTATGACAACCGAAGAAAATCCCATAAGACACGTGATTGCGCTTCCATCTAAATTCCTCCTTTAGCGGTAGATAAACAACAAAAGAAACATTCAATCTATTCACAGTTAGTCACTTTCGTATATTACACGCAGGCACCTGTCAAGCACTTTATAATCATGATTCAGCCATACTATGATTATTTTTAATCTTTCGTGACACGCGCAATCGTCTCCCATACAATGGTTTAAATGATTTTAATATGCACAGCTAGTCACCATGGGGCCGCAATGATCCCCACCCCAATCAGCTCGGCTAACAAGCTTCTGTGTTTCTGATTTTCTTCATGCTCTTCATGTCTTTCGTGATGAAAAAGACTGTGGGGGGTACCGTATAGCCGCATCCCCAATGAGGATTGGGCTTCAATCCAACACATGGTTTTTTACCACGAAGAGAGGCGCTGACAATAGGTGGGTGTCCGCAGGATCTCGGCTACAGAACCCGGAGGACTCGGGTATCAGTTTCCGGACGGTTTATGGTTCATGAAGTAAAAGAGGAACCAGGCTAGATTTACGGAGCATTTATGCATGGTGCCGCCGATGAATCCGGCCGTGCGCAGGAAGGCCGTATAGCTGACCGTCGCCACGATGATATACGATGTCACTTTGGGGTCCATCCCGACACATTGCCCCTGGGCCTGCAAAGCGACCAGCTTTTTCATGATAGGATCACTAAAGAGCGCAAAAATATCGGTATAGACCTGCGTCAGGTCCGGGCTATTGAAGAATCCCTGCAGAAAAGCCCAATTCGTGGGGGTATCAAAGGTCTGCATGATCTGGTCCAGGATGCGCACCAAATCCTCAATGGACGTAGCATCGATAGCTTCTATGAAACCGATCTGCATATTGGCTTGCGGATACAAGCTCCCCAACATATCAAAGAAGAGCGCCTTCAAGAGCTCATCCTTGCTTTTGTAATAGTGATAAAAGGTCCGCCTGCTGTAGCCTGACTTTTGCATAATATGGGCGATCTTGGTCTCAAAATAACCATGCGCGATGAATTCCTCTTGGGCGGCCTTCAGGAGTTCGCGCCTGATCTTTTTATCATTTTCCAAACCGGGCATCCGGAGCCGGGTGGGCTTCTTGCCATGCTTATCCGGAAAGAGCACCGGCGTAATGATGCCGCACAGATTGTGGATCAGGACCTCGGGGCTGCACATGATGATCTGCGAGGCCGTCATCAATATCGAGCACGCCAGACATACCGCCATGATTTCGGACAGGGTCCGGGCATCGCAGCCTCGCAGGGCACCCGTCTTCTGCTTGGCTACGATAATGAGCTTGAACATACGGGCCAGATCCCGTCCGATCTGCATCCCAAAGACGATAATCTCCTGATCCTGCAACATGCCCTGGAAAAGAGCCTTGAGCAGTCCGGGGATTTCGGACAGAGGATTGACCATCTCCATGACGGCCGCTTCGAACTGAGCCGGACTGCCGGTATGACGCATGAGATACTGGGGGTCGTTACGATACGCCGTATAGGGAATGGCCGTGGTCGAACGTCGCAGCAGTTCTAGGAGAACCTCATTCTTGTTCTTGAAATAGATATAAAACGTTCCGTGCCCCAACCCGGCCCGCTTGGTAATGGTATCACCGTTGGTCAGATAATACCCTTTTTCATCGAACTCCTTGAAGGCGGCGTTCAGCAATCGGTCTCTGGTGTTGGTATCGCCACCTTGAATTTGCCGTGGTTTTCTGCCCACGCCCTTCCCCTTTACACACTTGAAAATTCAAGCCCCAAGTAAGTGCAACGTACCACCAGCCTCAAACACCTGTCAACCGGACTCCGGATGGGGTACTGGGTGATGGTTCAGTCGCCCGAACGGCGTTTACGGCGGACCTGAAGGCTGTCGGGGAAGATGCTTAAACCCTCTTGATGTTCGGTACACAATGTCTTCCAACGCTTAACGTCCGAAACCTTGGTGATGACCACGCCCAGTTCAAGGGTATCACCGTTGGATCTGAGCACATCGCCCCAGACCACGAGGTTCTTGCCATAGATCTCGATCTCGATGGGACGCCCGGCCATCAGCCTGATATATGAGGAAGGAATGGTCCGCTTGTCTTCCATGGCCGACGCGGTCAGTTGCAGCGACAGTCCGCCGATGCTGATGTTGTTGGTCTGGCCCAGGGCCTTGATGCTCATGAGCTCGCGGCTGATTTTAGTCCCTTCCTTGAGTGTGATCAACACCTTGAGCAACACATCCAGTTTGACCGAATAGCGTTCGTACCTACGCTTTTCGCTCCAATTGATATCCTCGCTCGACATACAGCCCTACTCGTCAATTTATCACCATAAGTTAAGCCCTCTACCATGCATTCAAGATATTATTCGCACCTGACGATATACAGCACACATTTGAACTTTGCTTGGGAGGGTAGTCCAATGCATTATTGTGACAGCTTAGAACAATCAAGCGAATACCTTCGTATGGCCATCTCGCACATGGGGCGGTTCCAGATCCCTTACGACCCCACTAATTATTCGGTCTGGTACGAGTACGTCTCGGGTAAAAACGAGAACTTGAGGGTTGATATCGACACGCTCCTTTCCGAATCCAAGTGCATCACCCCCGAGCTTATAACCAGGCTCTATGAAAAATATATCGCCATCGACGAAAAGATGATCATGGACAAGATCCGCCGCGAGCTTCGCGCCATCCTGGTCAAGATCCTCCATCACATCGCCGATGCCGAGGGGCAGTTCAAGAATTTCGGCGACGTGATCAAGCGCTATTCCCAGGATCTCAAGGAAGACCTCGACCTTGAGTCGGTCGCCAGGGTGGTGGACGGTATCCTCTCCGAGAGCAAAAGCATCGTGCTCTCGGGGGCCAAGCTCCAGGAACGACTGCAAGCCTCCACCGATGAGGTGGAAAAACTCAGCAAAAATATCGAACAAATCCGGGAACAGGCCACCACCGATCTCCTGACCGGCATCAAGAACCGGCGCTTCCTGATCAATGTATTCGCCGAGGAAGTCAGGCAGGTGGATGAAAACAGCGGCGACCTGTGCCTGATCATGGCCGACATCGATCATTTCAAACGCATCAACGATACCTACGGTCATCTCATGGGCGACAAGGTGCTCAAGACCACGGCCGAGGTGCTCAAGGACAGCATCAAGGGACGTGATCATGTGGTGCGCTACGGCGGAGAAGAGTTCGTGATCCTGCTCCCCGATACCCCGCTGACCGGCGCCCTGATCCTGGCGGACAAAATCTGCACCTACTTCAAGAACCTGAATTGGAAGCGCAAGGACACCAGCCAATTCATCGGTCCGGTCCACCTGTCATTCGGCGTGGCACGCTATCGCAAGGATGAATCGCTGGAGAACCTCATCCAACGGGCCGACAAGGCCTTGTACCAATCCAAGCGCACAGGCCGCTGCCGCGTAACCAGCGAGACCGACATCGAAACTCCAGAGAAAATCACGGCCGTTACGTAACCGACATCCTAAAAGGATATACCCGGGCCATGGGTGCTTCTACCCGTGGATCTTACGGTAAACCGTGGAGATATCCGGGGCCTCGATGAGCTTGCGCGCTTCTAGGTACTCGACCAGCATGTCGCGCAGCTGTACATAAACATAGCGGGTATCATGCGCCGCGGCAAAGTTGTGCCCGTCCCCGCCCTCGAAGATATAATCCGGCACCGCCACCGTGTAGTACGCATCATCCGCGATGGCCGCCCCATTCTCCAGCTCCACGGCGATTATTTCATGGCTGCCGCCCAACCCGGGCCGGACCAGCAGCCGTACCCCGGCAAACTGGCAGGATCTCATGCCCTTGCCCTCGCCGGCGGCCATGATCAGACTGCGCAGGTCCTTCCCGGACAAACGCATGGTGACGACATAATCGTCAAAGGGGAACACCCCCATGATGTGCCCGTAGGTTACGTCCCCGGCCTTCAGGCCGCGCCGGATGGCGCCGTTGTTGACTAGGGCCACCTGCGCCCCGGTCTGGGTTTGCACGGCCTTGCATATGAGGTAACCCAGCGGCGTCAGCCTCTCGACGCGGCTACGCTCGAAGGGCAGGTCGCTTTTCAGGCGGCAGACCCTGCGGTCGATGAGACCGCTTAATCGCTTGCGGTAAGCATCCGTGACCATCAGGACACCGGCGTCGGCTTGCAGGGAGTCCTGCAGGCCCTTCAATTCGATCACCTTCGCAGTGACCGCGGCGCTCCGCTGTCCTTCAAGCTTAAGGCGCAGAACCCCCACCGCCTTGCCGAAGCAGCCGGCCTGAACCACCGGGACGCCATTATGACGGCCGGACACGAGTTTATGGTAATGTCCCGTGATGACGGCGTCGACTCCCTTGAGCCGCGTCAACTCGGATAATTCATCGCCGAAGATAATGCCGCTGACACTATCCTGAAAAGAAGGAACATGGGTGAGCAGGATGACGGCGTCGGGTCTGCCGAGTTCGTCCCGACCCTGTTCAAGATACCTGATCCAGCGCTTTGCCGCCTTGGCCGCGTTCTCGAACTTGAGCCCCTTGAGGTGCTTGGCGGCCGTGGATCCCGGAGTCTCGCGGGTCGATAGGCCGATGAAGGCGATTCTCTTCCCACCTGCTTGAACGATCGCATAGGGCTTGACCCAGGCCGGCGGCCGACCGGTCTTTTGGTCAATAATATTGGCCGCCAGGTACTGCACGCCCGAAGCGTTCCAGCGCGCGAAGTGCTCGGTACCCCAATCGAACTCATGATTCCCCACGGCGGAGAACTGTAGACCGATCAGGCCGAAGAGCGCGTTGACGAGATCGCCGCGGCTCAGATTCGAGAGGGCCTCGCCCTGATAATTGTCGCCCCCGGAAACCACGATGGTATCGGGATTCTGGAGTTTATAGCCTTTGATGAACGTCGCCAGCTTGGCCATGCCGGGGCTTGAACCGGTCGCCTCGACCCAGCCGTGGAAGTCGTTGATGGTCAGGATATGGACATCGGCCCAGGCGGTCTGGAAGCACAGCAAGACAAGAGTGATCGCCACGCACAGAGTTTTCTTCATATCGGTCATTTCCTGAGCCGCCGACCGCCAATAGACAGCCGGTTTAGGCTTACTTACTCAGATCAGGGGCATAGAAACAGCGCTTGGGAGAGGTCACCAGGCCGTCTTTTTTAAGCTGATCGATGATCTTGGCCACCTCCCCCTTGTCCATCTGCAGGACCTTGGCCACATCCCCCGGCCGCATGGGGGCTCCGGCCTTCTTCATCGCCTCCAGTACCGCCTTGGCTTTGGCATCCATGGTCTCCCTCCTTACAATAATCGGCGCATCTTAGCGGCTGGACGGCGGCGGTGTCAACCGCACGGCGCACCGGACGCGTACGGCCTAGTCCTTCGAAAAGTAACGGGTGATGCCCACCACCAGGTCGGGCGCCAGACGGGTGAGCCTGCCCGGCAGATAGCATTGCAGGTAATACAGGCTCTTGGCCAGAAAACCGGGGATGATGAGGAACCGCCCCTTCTCCACGCCCCGCAGAATGGTTTCGGCCACATAGGCCGGCTTCAGCACCCCGGCCAGGTGCTTGACCGCATGCGCCTCGGGCGGTATGGTGCGTCCCTCGTCGGCCACCAACGGGGTATCGACCTCGGGCGGGCAGACCACACAGACCTTGATGCCGTAGCGTTTGAGTTCGGCCCGCAGACATTCGGCAAAACCGACCAGGGCGAATTTCGAGGTGCCGTAAGCCGTGTACCCGAACATACCCAGAAGCCCTCCGGCCGAGGACAAGATCACCATGTGTCCGCCCTTGGCTTTCATATACGGCAGGGCGGCCGCAATCACATGGCGTGTGCCGTACACATTGGTCTTGATGATGGCATCGAAGGTGGCGGCCGTGATGTTCTCGAAGTGGTCGGCGTGCCCACGGCCCGCGCTGTGGACGAGGATATCCGGCGCCCCCGACTCACCTACGGCCGCCGCCATCTTCTTGAGCACATCGGCCTCATCCGTCACATCCACGGTGACGGCGTGGATGCGCTGCCGGTCGCTGAGGCGGGCCTGAAGGATGGAGCCCAAGGCCTGCTCAAGCTTGGCGGCGTCACGGGCGCAGATCACGACATGCGCCCCACGCATGGCGAAGAGCCGCGCCGTGGCCAGCCCTATGCCGCTTGACCCGCCGGTGACATACACCACCTTGTCGGCGAACGACTTGACGGTCCTTCTCATTGATCTTTCTTGGTGTAGCCGGACGGGATATCGAAGGCCGAGCCGGCGATCGGCTCGGTGCTGATGCCCTTGATCTCGGTCACACTCGAAAAAAACGGGCCATCTCCGGCCGGTTTGGGCTCGCCGACGGCCTTCTTGACAACCGTGCCCATGATACCGCTGATCAAGCCGCTCAAGCCGCCCGAGACGTTAGGAGCCTCTATGGGTTCAGATTTATGAGCCGCGGCTGCCGTCTGAGAGCCCTGTTCCTGGGCCTCCCAGGTGATCACGGTGCGGATCGGGTAACCTTTCATTTTGGCCATTTCGGTCTTGACGCGCACGAAGGCCTTCTCCATGTCTTTGGCCGATGCCCCGTGCATGGCCATGAGGGCCTCGACGCCGAATTGCTTCATCTCGGATTGCGTCATGGTCATACCGATCTTCTTCAGATAGGCCTTGGCGAAAGCCGCCTCTTCGGCCTGAAGCTTCTTGATGGCGGCTGTCTCAGGGGTGGTCCAGAGGTTGGTCAGCATGGTGTTCTTCATCTTGGCCTTGGTCTCGAGATCTTCCATCTCGATCATCCAGGTCAGGAGATACTCCTGGCATGCAAAACCATTGATGGTTTCGCTGGCCCCGGTCTTCTTGACCGTGAAATCACTCCCGGTCACCCGCACCTTGGGTTTTTCCGTGGCGGTGGTCCGCTCCTTCCCGGCCTGTTCTCCCGATTTGAAGGTTTCGATGGGGGTTTCCGTATAGGCTTGCTTTTTGGGATCAAGGTTCCACACCACGCCTTTATCGATGCGGGTGATGACGATCTGCTGAGATCCCGAAGCCAGCCTTGACATGATGGCGCCCGTGAATTTGGTGGCCGTCTCCTCGCTCTTCTTGAGACCCTGAAGACGCTCCTGCGTCGTGCCCTCGAAAGCGCCCATGCCGCCTATGCCGTCCGACTTAATATAGCGCTCGACCGCTACATCGGCCCGGGCTGAACCGACACCGACAAACAAGATCAAAAAGCAGAACAAAACCGTGAACTTTTTCATATGACCTCCTCCTGTTGCGCTAATAATGCCTGGATCATTGTGATGTGGCAGACCGGTCCATTTGTAATGGTCCGCACGGTACAAGTCAAGATACTATCCGGTTTGTGTTCAGCCTATGGAAATTTACCGGACCTGCACCTATAAATGATCTTAAAAGGGGATGATGTCTATGACGGACGATAAGAAAACCAAGCGCTTGGCCACCTTTGCCGGCGGCTGTTTCTGGTGTATGGAAAGAGACTTCGCCAAACTGCCCGGCGTGATCAAGGTCATATCCGGCTACAGCGGCGGAAAGAACATCGAACCGAGCTACGACGAGGTCTGCTCCGGTTCGACCGGCCATGTCGAGGCGGTGCAGGTGCACTATGACCCGGCGCTCATCAGCTATGCCGAACTCTTGGACGTTTTCTGGCGCCATATCGACCCGACCGATGAGGGTGGCCAGTTCGTTGACCGCGGAGACCAGTATCGTACGGCCGTCTTCACGCATGACGAGGAACAGCGGACCTTGGCCGAGGCATCCAAGCAGGCGCTGGAACGCTCCGGCCGCTTCGGCTCTCCGATCGCCACCGTAATTAAGCCCTTGCTCAATTTCTACGCCGCCGAGGACTACCACCAGGAGTATTACCGTAAACAACCGGCGCACTACCGCGCCTACCGCGCGGCTTCAGGGCGCGACCGATTGCTCGCACGCCTCTGGGACGCGGACAATCCCGGGCCATGCCCGTCCGGGTGCGGTCGCGGAGCCGATAAGGCCGAGCTCAAACAGAAGCTATCACCCGATGCCTACCGCGTGACGCAGTTGTGCGCCACGGAACCGCCTTTCGACAATGCTTACTGGGACAACAAGCGCCAGGGCCTCTACGTGGATATCGTCTCGGGCGAGCCGCTTTTCAGCTCCACGGACAAGTTCGATTCCGGCACCGGCTGGCCGAGCTTTGTGCGTCCCGTCCGGGCCGCCAGCATCGTCGAATACCCGGATGAGGGCCACGGCATGCACCGCATCGAGGTCAAGAGCCGCCGGGCCGGTTCGCACCTCGGGCATGTCTTTCCCGACGGGCCCAAGCCCACCGGACGGCGCTATTGCATCAATTCGGCGGCGTTGCGCTTCATACCCAAGGAAGAGCTTGAGCAAGAAGGGTACGGCGTCTACCTGAAATTGTTCAAGGACTAAAAAGGAATCGGCCATCCCGATGGCGGATCGGGATGGCCGGGTGCTAGCGTCTCAAGTAGCGCAGCAGCTTGAATCCGGACCAGATCAGCACCGCGCCCAGGCCTATCTTGATATAAGGGATCAGGCCCTTGTCCGGCTGGAACTCCGTATTGAGGGTGACCTGCTTGCCGAGCTTGTCCTCGGCGATGATCTCGGCGCAGCGGTTGGCGTTCCAGATGGCTGCTTCCATACCGCCCGAGCTCACATGCGTCTTGGTATAATCGCCCGTGAGATAGAGGTTCACATACGGCGAACGCTGGTACGGCCTATGCTTTTCCATGCCCGGCAGGGCCCGGTAGACACCCTGGCGTTCGCGCACAACCTTCCACTTGCGTACGTTGGCATCGCGCGCCGCCGGGAAAAGCTCCCTTATCTGGCCGATGGCCGTATCGAAGATCACCTCATCGGGCAGCCCCAGGATATGATCCGCCGGGGAGAGCACCATCTCGAACATGGTGCCGCCTTTGAAAATATGCGGCAGCACGTTGGCCAGGTCGGCATAGGTATTGAAGATGCAGTCATTGGAGAAGATGGTGGTCTCGATATCGGTCAAGGAGCGGTCGAACCATACCTGCAGGGATAAGGACGGCGCCATGGTGAAATGCATGAGGTCCTGGAAGTAGGCATAACGGTAGGCCTCCGGCGGCAGGACCTTGCGCATGGCGAAAGGCCCAATGGCCGAGACATAGATATCGGCCTTGCGTTTCTGCCTGCCGTTCACGGTCACGCTGTCGATCTTGCCGTTCTTGACAGTGATGGCGCTGACCGTCTTTTTCAATTCGACCTTGCCCCCCTTCTGCCGGATGTAGTCTAGGCAGGTATCCACCCAGATATCCCCCAGGCCGCCGTTCGCGAAACCTACCTTGGCGGTGCCGGTCGAGGCAAAGACCTTGCGCATCCAGTTGAGCATGACCTTGGCCGATATCATGGACGAAGGCGTAAAGGTCAACCCGTTGACGCCCGGCTCCATCTGTTTCAAGCACCCTCGCGGGGCCAGCCGTTCGGCCCATTGGCTGAACGAGATATCGTCAAGGCGGTCGATGGTTGACTGGGAATACAACAAGGCCTTGGTCAAGACCAAACCGCCGAAGATCATCTTCCAGCGCGGTATGGCCTTATAGTCCCTCAGCATGGGCAGGAAGGCCGCCGCGGCATGCAGAGGGGCCGGAAGGTCGGAAAAGCCCATGATGGCCGGCTTGCCTCCGGGGAGCATGTAGGCGAACTCGGATTTCTTCCACAGGATATTGTCCGCGATGCCCATCTTGTCAAAGAAACGCAGCAGGTTGACATAGTACGGGAAAAAGACGTGCAGGGCGTTGTCGATCATGTCGCCGTCTTCGTCCTTCCATGAGCTGGCGCGGCCGCCCAGGATTTCATCCGCCTCGATCAGTTCGACCTCGAAACCCAGATCCAGAAGATTGATAGCGGTCGCCAGACCGGACATCCCCCCACCCATAATGAGAGCTTTCATGCACCTAACCTCCTATTCAATGAAACCCCATTTCTTGCCGATCCTCACGGCGGCCAACCCCTCGCAATAGCTCCAGGCTTGACTGTATTGGGGTTTGATGACAAAATTGCCTTTGCGGTTGACAAAACCCCACCGGTCCCCGTTCTGCACGGCCAGGACGCCTTCCGAGAACTCACCGATGCTGACATAGGTGGGTTTCATGATTACTTTGCCTTTTTTGTTGATGAACCCGCTCTTGCTGCCGTCTAAGAACGCGGCCAAACCATCATGGAAGCTGTAGGCAAAGGCGTATTGCGGTTCGACGGCATAGGCGCCGGTCTTGTCGATATAGCCCCATTTGCCTCCCACCAGGCCGCCCATGTTGACCAGGGCCAGACCGTCCGAGAAATGTCCGGCCAGGTCAAAGCCGGGTGGTATGGCATAGGCACCCGTTTTGTTGATGAAGCCCCATTTGCCGCCCAGCAAGCCGCCGACGTTCACGGCCGCCAGGCCTTCGGAAAAGCTGCCGGCACCGGGGAATTGCGGTTTGAAAACATAGCGCCCAATTTTGTCGATATATCCAAAATTTTTGTCTTTCTTGACCCCGGCCAGACCTTCTGAAAAGTCCTGGACCGCGAGGAACTGCGGCGGGATGATAAATATGCCGCTCGTATCGATAAAGCCCCACTGGTTGTTTTTCCGGGCGGCGGCCAGGCCTTCGGAAAAACGCCGTGCCTCCCAGAACTTCGGTTCAATGATGAATTTACCGGTCTTATCGATATACCCCCAGTTGTAGCCGACCCGTACGGCGGCCAAGCCCTGGCTGAAATCGCCGACCTCTTCGAATTGCGGGGGGATGACCATGCGGCCGGTTTTGGGTTTGTATTTCCCGACTTCGCGATCCGTGCAACTCGTGACCAGGAGCACGCACGCCAAAACACAGATTCCGCGCACGCGGGGATGTAACGTCAATCCATTCACTCCATAGCCTCCCCTTTTCCCCAGTCGCCCGAAGTGCAGGTCGGACGAATAAAAAGTACGGGATATGCCCCCGGATGTCAAATAATATTTCATCGCACTTTAGGAGTCCGCGTTCACGGCTATGGCCAGGAATAGCCTTGCATAGGGGTCCCGTTTAAGGGTAATACATCACATTCGTATCGTATGGGAGGTTGGGTATGAATCCGAATGTTCCGGCGCCGGAAAACGTCCGGCAACGAGGCGTCATCATCGGGGTGTTCTTCTTGATCGTCGCTCTGGTGGGTGTCGGCGTATACGGATATGTCCGTCATACGCATTTCTATATCTCCACCGACGACGCCTACGTCAGCGGGCGGGTGTATACGATCGCATCCAAGGTGCCGGGCACCGTCATGACTCTTCCGGTACAGGACAATCAGTTGGTGAAGCAGGGTGATCTGCTGCTTGAAATCGATGCGCGCGACTACGATGTCAGGGTCAGGGACGCCCAGGCCATGCTCGCCACCGAGGAGTCCAAGTTGAACGAGGCCAAGGCCAGGATCGCCCTGGCCGGCAAGCAGCTCAAAGAGATCCACTACCGGATCGCGAGCGCCCAGGCCGGCCTGAAGCTGCAGGAGGCCAATCTAATCCAGGCCAGCCAGGACCTGGCCAGGGCCAAGCGCCTCTTTCAAAACTCGATCATCCCCCGCGATCGCCTGGAGAAGGCGCAGACCGCCTATGACGTAGCCAGCTCCCAAAGAGATGCCGCCCGAGAGCAACTGAAACAAGCCCAGGCGGCTCTGGAGGTCCAAACGGCCGCCGTGGAGCAGACCCAGGCCGCCTTCGAATCCCAGCACGCGGTAATCGCCCAGCGCCGGGCGAGCTTAAGCGCCGAACAGCTCAAGCAGAGCTACACCAGGATCTACGCCCCGGCCGACGGATTCATCACCAAACGTAGCGTCGAGGTGGGCAACCAGGTGCAGGCCGGTCAGCCCCTGATGGCCGTGGTCTCCCTCAATGATGTCTGGATCGTGGCCAACTACAAAGAGACCCAGCTCTCCAAGGTGCGGCCCGGCCAGAAGGTCAGCATCGTGGTCGATACCTTCCCGGGCAGGAAATTCAGCGGCCGGGTCCAGAGCATCATGGCCGGCACGGGCGCGGCCTTTGCGCTCTTCCCGCCCGAAAACGCCACCGGCAACTATGTCAAGGTGGTGCAGCGCATACCGGTCAAGATCATACTCGACAAGGGCACGGACCCCGACCATGTCCTGCGCCTGGGGATGTCGGTCATCCCCACCATTGCCGTGCGAGACCGTTAAAGAACCTTAGCCGCTATGGAAGTCAGGGTGAATAAATGGATGGTCGCCTTGACCGTGATGCTGCCCACGCTCATGGTGATCATCGACACCGCAGTGGTCAACGTCTCCTTAAACCACATCCGCGGTTCTCTCTCGGCCGGCATCGACGAGGCCACCTGGTCCATCACCTCGTATCTGGCGGCCAATGCCATCATCATCCCCATGACGGGGTGGCTGAGCCGTTTCTTCGGACGCAAGCGCCTTCTGATCTTCTCGGTGACGTTCTTCACCATCAGTTCATTCCTGTGCGGCAGCGCCTGGAGCATCCAGAGCTTGGTCGTTTTCCGTATCCTGCAGGGCCTTTCCGGCGGCTCGCTGCAGCCCATATCGCAGTCCATCCTGCTCGAGACCTTCCCGCCCAAGCAGCACGGCATGGCCATGGCGCTGTTCGGTATCGGCATCATGTTCGGCCCCATCGTCGGACCCGTGCTGGGCGGCTGGATCACGGACAACCTTTCCTGGCACTGGATCTTCTTCATCAATATACCCATCGGGGTCGTGTCCGTGATCATGTCCATGCTCTTCATCCACGACCCATCCTACATGCAGCGCACCCGCATGCGCATCGATTACTGGGGCCTGATCCTCCTGTCCTTGGGCGTAGGCGGCCTGCAGATGATGCTGGACCGCGGGGAGCGCCTGGACTGGTTTGCCTCGCAGGAGATGCTCGCGATGGCAATCATCTCCGGCGCAGCGCTCTTGGCCTTGGTGATCGTGGAATCGTTCGCGGATCAGCCGATCGTGAACATACGGGTCTTCAAAGACTACTCCTTCGGCCTAGGTAATCTGGCGCTCTTCTTCTTCAGTGTCAACCTCTTCGGCGGTCTCGTGCTCCTGCCCATCTACCTCCAAACCCTCATGGGGTACACGGCCACCCTCTCGGGCTTCGCCCTGGCCCCGGGCGGCCTGGCCAATCTCTTGATCATGCCCATCGTGGGCCGGCTGCTGTCCCACTATCACCCGAAGGCTCTCATCATACCCGGCATCTTGGTCCTGGCCTACTCCACCTACCTGATGTCGTGTTTCACCCTGGGCGTCGACTTCACCACCGTAATGTGGCCGCGCGTGGTCATGGGCATAGGCATGGCCCTGACCTTCATCCCGCTGACCACCTTGACGCTCTCCGACATCGAAAAGGAAAAGCTGCCCAACGCCACCTCCATTTTCAACCTGGTCCGTAACCTGGGCGGCAGCTTCGGGGTTGCCATCACTTCCACGTTGCTCAACCGCCGCACCCAATTCCATCAGGCCCGCCTGGTGGAGAAATTATCGCCCTTCGATCCGATCTATGCCTTCCAGGCCCAGCAGGGCGCCAACGCCCTGGCCTCCGGCGGCATCGACCCGACCCAGGCCGGCCAAGGCAGCCTGGGCGTTATCTATTCCCATCTGCTGCGGCAGGCCTCCATGCTGGGCTTCAACGATGTCTTTTTCCTGCTCACGATCATGATCGCGCTGCTGCTGCCGCTCATCCTGCTCATGAGACAGCATCATAGCTTGAAAAGCGGGAGTTAAAGAGAAGCACAACCCTCAAGTTTCACTCGTCCGGGTTCAGGCCGTTCTGGCTCCGCATACGGCGCATACTCCGAAGAGGTAGACCTCATGCGCCTCGGCGACAAACCCCGGCGGACAGGGCACGGTCTCCTTGAGCGGGCAGCCCGGCAATTCGAAGACCCGGTCGCAGATACGGCAGTGAAAGTGGTGGTGATGAGCCTTGCCCGCGCGTTCATACAAAATTCCCAGCACGGGATGAGAGACGATATTCAGTCGGCCCTCGGCCAAAAGCAGCTTCAGATTGCGATAGACCGTGGCCAGGTTCAAGGAGGGCACGCGCCCCTTCCCGACCTCAAGGATTTCCTGTACCCCCAGCGGGTGGTCCGCCTGCTTGAATATTTCCTCAATCGCCATTCGTTGGGTCGTATTGCGTTTCATTACAAAGATTATAGCGCGAAGTGTGTGTTATTGCAAATGCGATTGCATTAAGCATTGACCCCTGTCCGTGCATGGGTTTATAATGCAAGCACATTCGCAAAAAAGGAGGGGGGGAGTATGTCCACGCAAAAGCGATGTTTCCTGTGGGGGTTGGCATTTACTTACGCCATGGCCATACTGCTCGTCCCGGCCGCTGTCCAGGCGTCGGACAAGCCGCTCAACGTGCTCTGCACGACCTTTCCCCTGTATCAGATCACACGCAACATCACCCAGAACCGCGCCTCCCTGCACCTCGAGCTGATGCTGCCGGCCCAACTCGGCTGTCCGCACGACTACGCCTTGACGCCCCAGGACATGCGCAAACTGGCGCAGGCGGACATCCTGATCATCAACGGCCTGGGCATGGAGGAGTTCCTGGGCGCACCGCTGAAAAAGGCCAATCCTAAGATACAGGTCCTTGACAGCTCGGCGGGGATCAAAGACCTCCTGCGCTATACCAACGCCTCAGAGCCCGGACACGTCGACCATGCCGCCTATAATCCGCACCTCTTCGCCAGCCCGCGCATGGCCGCGCAACTGACGCTTACCATCGCCAAGGGTCTGGGGCGCCTCGACCCCGCCGGCGCGGCCCTGTATAACCGCAACGCCGCAGCCTATGCCGCGCGCCTGAACGACCTGGCCGATGAGATACGCGCGCTCGGGCGGACGCTGGCCAACCCCCGCATCGTGACCCAGCACGGCGTCTTCGATTACCTGGCGCGCGACATGGGGCTTACGCTGGTGGCGGTCGTGGAGGCGCATGGCGGCCAGGAACCCTCGGCCGCGCAAGCCCTGGCGCTCGTCAAGACGATCCGGCGCACAAAAGCCGGCGCGGTCTTCACCGAGCCGCAATACCCGGATGACATCGCCCGCACAATCGCCCGCGAGGCCGGCATTCCGGCGGCCGTGCTCGATCCCGTAGCCAGCGGCCCGCCCCAGGCCGGACTGGATTATTATGAAAAGATCATGCGCCGCAACATGGCGACGCTCAAGGTGACGCTTGGAACACGCTAAACTGCCCATGTATGCGGACGCGGCCGTGGTGTTTGAGGACGTCTCGGTAACCCTGGAAGGGGTGAGCATCCTCGAACAGGTATCCGCCAGCGTGCCGCGCGGCGGATGCACCGCCGTGGTGGGTCCCAACGGAGCCGGCAAGACCACGCTGCTGATGGCCCTACTGGGCGAAGTGCCCTACCAGGGGCACATCCGTCTCGTATGCCGGGCCGGCCGTGGATGCAATCGCATCGGCTATGTGCCGCAACGCCTGATGTTCGACCGGGCCATGCCGCTGTCCGTGATCGAGTTCTTGGCCATGGGCGCTCAGCGCCTGCCGCTGTGGTTCGGGGTTCGAAAAGCCAGGCGTGAGCAGGCCTTGGATCTCCTGGGATCGGTGAAGGCCGCGCACCTGGCCGGTCGCCGCTTAGGCGCGCTGTCGGGAGGCGAGCTGCAACGCGTACTCCTGGCCCTGGCCTTGCAGCAGGACCCGGACCTGCTCGTGCTGGACGAGCCCGCCGCCGGGGTCGATCTTGAGGGCGGGCAGGTCTTCTGCGAGGTCCTGGAACATTTAAGGCGCGAACGCTCCTTCACGCAGCTCATGGTCAGCCATGACCTCGGCACGGTGACGCACCATGCCACGCACGTCATCGGCCTGAACCGCAGGGTCGTGGCCCAGGGTCCGCCGCGCGAGGTCCTGACCAATCAAAGCCTGTCGGCCGTGTTCGGCCCCCACATGGGGCTTTTCCACACGCACGCGCCGGTCGAGCCCTGTACGTGCGTGGCGGGACACGCGGAGAAGGGTCATGACTGAGCTTGCCTCACTCTACGATCTGATCCCGCTGATCCTGCCCTTCGAGTGCCTGCAGGCCCGTTTCATGCAACAGGCCTTGGTGGGCATGATCCTGCTGGCCCCCCTGGCGGCCGCCATGGGGGTGCAGGTGGTGAACTTCCGCATGGCCTTCTTTTCGGACGCCATCAGCCACTCGGCCTTTGCCGGCGTGGCCTTAGGCCTTATCGCGTCCTTAAATCCACAGCTGTCGATGCTGGCCTTCGGCGTGCTGGTGGGGCTGGCCATTGCGGCCCTGCAGCGCTTCAGCACCCTGTCGTCCGACACGGTCATCGGCGTCATCTTCGCGGCCGTAGTGGCCTTCGGACTGGCCGTGGTCAGCCGCGAGCAGAATGTGGCGCGCGACATCCAGCGTTTCCTCTACGGCGATATCCTGACCATCAGCGACACCCAGATCATGGGTCTCCTGGCGCTCTTCGCGGCGCTGACGGCCTTCCAGGCCTGGGGCTACAACCGCCTCATCTATATCGGGCTCAATTCCACGTTGGCCAAGGCGCACCGCGTGCCGGTGGCCGTGTATCAGTACCTCTTCGCCGCGCTCCTGGCGCTGGTGGTGATCTTCGCGGTCTGGTCCGTGGGCGTGCTCTTAGTCACGGCCCTCCTGATCGTGCCGGCCGCGGCCGGCCGCAACCTGGCGCGCTCGGCCGGAGCCATGTTCTGGTGGGCGCTGGTGGTGGCCGAGACCTCGGCCGTGGCCGGGCTGGTCATTTCGGCCCAGGACTGGGCCCGTACCGCCACCGGGGCCACGGTGATCCTGTGTGCCTTCGGGTGGTTTG
>JBDKSM010000165.1:0-17939 GCA_039680665.1 Syntrophaceae bacterium
GGATATAAGGCAAGGCCGGTGCCAGAAGGCTGCATGGGTAATATCGCTACTATAATCAAAGAGATACGCAACACCCACCCGCCCGCAACCGGTTACATGGATTACGGTATCGTGATCATGGTCACGCTTGCGTGATTTCAGGGCATAACTTCGCGGACATCATGGGCAGGGCATCGCGCCATGATCCGCGCCGGCGGGGCTCAGGGCCTCGCTTGTCTGGACAATCCGTATTTTAGCAGGTATAGTGCCCGCATCTATGCTCATACGCAGGTACATTGCCGCCCATATCATCAAGGCCTTCGCGGCCGCCTTGGCGGTTCTTTCCGGCGTCATGATCATCGTGGAATGGATCCAGATGGGCAGATTCCTGACGTTGAAGGACTTTGACCTGGTCCTGTTGGCCCTGGTGCCCATGGGCCGCTATATCATTCCCGTGGCGTTGTTGTTCAGTATCCTCTTCGCCCTGGAGCGCCTGTCGAGCGATTCCGAGGTGATCGCCATGCAGGCCTGCGGGGTGACGAAGGCGAGCCTGTATCGGCCCGCCATTGAATTCGCCGTGATCTGCATGCTCGTCAATCTCGCGATATCATTATACTGGGGTCCCCTTTCCATGCAACGTATCCAAACCAGGCTGATTACGGAAGCGCCCAGGCGCATGTATGCATTTCTCCAGGAGCGTGATTTCGATGAGTCCTTCAAGGGCCTGGCGATCTATGTGCAATCGGTTAATCCCGCTAAACGGCGAATCCAGGGGATCTTCATCGAGAACAAGGGCAAGGATCACCATATCATTACAGCCGAGCGCGGCACCATCGAGGTCGTGGGTGACCGCGTCATGTTGAAGCTCCTCAACGGGAGTTTCTACACCGCCCAGGGGCCGATCGTGCGTTACCTGACCTTCAAAGAGTATACATTCTTCCTGAACGTCAATTTCGGCCGGCAGATCGGCATCCGAAGCTGGGAGATCGCCACCCAGCCCGAGCTCAAGGCCATGATCGCGCAAGAGCCCGAGGTGAAGTGGATCAAGGAGTATCACAACCGTTTCGCCTTTCCGATCCTGAACCTGATCCTCGGCGTCATGGGCGTGGCCTTCGGGGTTCAGAAGCCGCGTTCCCCCAAGTTCACCGGTTTCGTGGTGGGCATCGCCACGATATTCGGATACTACCTGGTATTTCTGCTGGCCGACCGCCTGGTGCGTAGCGAGAAACTCGATCCGCTGGTCGGAGCCTGGTTGCCTGACCTCGTTTTCTGCATGATCCTGGCCGGCCTGTGGCTATGGCGTCGGTCAGGCTTGAGCGAGGCCGGGAACGCATGAATACCCTTGACCGCTATATCTTCCGCAAGGCCTGCTTCATGTGGTTGGGCTCCATGGTAAGCTTGGTGGCCCTCGTCGTGCTGGCGCAGTTCTTCGGCAATGTGTCCATGTTCTCGGAATTCGAGGCCCAGGGCGGCTCCATATTCCTGTTCGTGGTCTTGGGAATCCCGCCGATCATTACCATGGTCCTACCTTTTTCCGTCTGTCTGGGCATCCTTGCCACGCAGGCCCTTTTTTCAAGGCATGTCGAGACCATCGCCATGCAGGCCTCGGGAGTATCCGACCGCCGCATCTACCGGCCCTACCTCCTGGTGGGTTTCCTGGCCACCGTGCTGATGGGCCTCCTGGCGTTCACCGTCTCCCCCCTGGCCCAGAAGCAGGCGGATCGCATCGAAGATATCGAGATCCGTCGCAAAGGCGTTACCGGATCGTTCTCGCAGAGCGGATGCCGGTTTCAATCCGGGGACGCCGTCTATTTCGCCGAACATATCGATGTCAAGGAAGGCATCATGCGCAATATCACCTGCTACCGCATCAAGGACGGCAGACTCACTTCCGTGATCGAAGCCCGGGAGGCTCACTGGGACGGGCGTCAATGGCTGGCTCAGGGCATGCGCACGGTTTTGCTGGATGGTCCGCGCCTGCGCGAGGATCGGAGCTTGAACCGCTTGCCGCTCACCAGGGTGCCGGCCGATCTTGTCACCGTCAGCCCGAAGCCGGACGTCCTGACAATTGTCGCTCTGAGACAGTATTTGAAGCGGCTCGAGGCGCAAGGCATCCACTCCCGGGCGCTCGAAACCTCGTATTACAGCCGTATCAGTTTTGCCTGCGCGCCCTTGATCATGAGCCTCCTGGTGCTGCCGTTCGGGATGCGTTTTCCCCGCACGGGCGGTATTGCGCGGGGGGTGGCGGTCGGTCTGGTGCTGGGGCTCGCGTACTGGGGTCTGCAAGCCGGCATGACGACGGCGGGGGCATCCGGTTATATCCGTCCCCTGCTGGCGGCCTGGGCGGCCAATGTTCTGGCCTGTGTTATCGGCCTGGTCATGGTTGGCCGGAGGAGGGGTACCTATGGTTGATGTAGTCATCGTGGGGGCAGGACCGGCCGGGATTTTCGCGGCCCTGGAACTGGCCAAAATGGCGCCCGGTCTGACTATTGTCATGATCGAGCAGGGCAGTGATATCACCTCCCGCAGCCGCTCCGGCAAGGACATGCTCATCGGTTGGGGCGGTGCCGGGGCCTACTCGGACGGCAAGCTGACCATCTCCACCGATGTCGGCGGCCAGATCGGCGGTATTATACCGGAGTCCGAGCTCGCCGGACTGTTGGATTACGTGGATGGCGTGTATTCCAGCCATGCCCCCCAGAAAGGGGTCTATAACCTGAGCCCGGACGACGCCCAGGGCATCTCGGCCAAGGCGCGTCTGGCCGGGCTGGTGTACGTGCCCACGCGCATCCGCCATCTGGGCACCGAGAACTGCTACACCATCTTAAAGGAGATGCGCGACGAGCTCTCCGGCACGGTAGAGATGATCTTCAATACCCGGGCCAGCGAACTCGTCAGGGACGGGGACCGTATCAGCGGTGTGAAGCTGGAAGACGGTCGCCTGATCGAAGCCCGCTATGTGATCGCCGCGCCGGGGCGGGTGGGCGCCCGCTGGATGGCGGACCAGGCCAAGGCCCTGGGGCTTCAGACCTGGACCAATCCGGTCGACCTCGGCGTGCGTGTGGAGCTCCCGGCCGTGCTCATGGAGCATCTCACCAAGATCGCCTACGAGACCAAGTTCATCTATTTTTCCAAGACCTTCGACGACCGCGTGCGGACCTTCTGCATGAACCCCTACGGCGAGGTCGTGCGCGAAACGTTGGGTGATATCGTGACCGTCAACGGCCACTCCTGGGCCAATAAGCGCACCGAGAACACCAACTTCGCCATCCTGGTCAGCGCCAACTTCACCGAGCCTTTTGACGACGCCATCGGCTACGGCCGCTACGTGGCCACCCTGGCCAACATGCTCGGCAAGGGCGTTATCGTCCAGCGCCTGGGCGACCTGCTCTCCGGCCGGCGCACCACTCAGAGCCGGCTGGAAAAATGCACCACCACCCCCACGTTGAAGGAGGCCATCCCCGGCGACCTGAGCTACTGCATCCCGTACCGTATCCTGACCAATATCATCGAGATGCTTGCCGGTCTCGACCGCGTGGCGCCCGGGGTCAACTCCGGGCATACCCTGCTCTACGGCCTGGAGGTGAAGTTCTACTCCAACCGGGTGCGTCTGGACCGCAACCTCCAGACCCAGGTGGACGGCCTGTATGCCGTAGGCGACGGAGCCGGCATCACGCGTGGTCTCATCCAGGCCAGCTGCGCCGGCGTCATTGCCGCGCGGGACATTGCCGCAAGGAGCGTATGATGATGAACTGGCGCACCATTGCCGATCTTGACACCGCCTCGAAGCTGTTTGTCATGCAAACCGTACCGATTAAGCAGAAGGAGCGGACCATCCTCTTTGACCTCATCAAGAAGGGGCCGCTGATCGTCTCGGCCAAGGCCTTGAGTATGCTCACGAAGGATGAACTTAAGGAGGTCATCGCCTCGCTCAAGCGCAAAACCGCCTTGCGGCCCTACCTGGTGCGGGCCTGTAGCGTGCTGGGTGATGAAGCCGAACCCATGCTCAAGAGCTTCCTGGACGATGAATCCGAATATGTCCGCAAGGCGGTCCTTGAGCTCGCCGGACGGCTCAAGCTTGTCGGACTGGAGGCTAAGATCCGGCGCATGACCGATCAGGAGCGCATCGCGCGCTATGCCGTGATGGCGCTGAAGAGCATGGGAGCGGATGTGGATCAGTACCGCGGGCACCCCGACGTGCTGGTCCGGGAGCTCTTCGATTAGCGCACCCGGCAGGCAAAGATTTTTTACTTGATTGCCTTCAGGTATTTCGTTATCGATAAGGATCTGATTATACGGACCACTGAATAGCTTTGAGGAGAAGGAGACCGATATGTCGAAAAAGTATGTATATCTCTTTGGCGGCCGCGCGACCAAGGCCGAGGGCAGCGCCGACATGAAGGCCCTGCTGGGCGGCAAAGGGGCCAACCTGGCCGAAATGACCAATCTGGGCATTCCCGTACCCCCCGGTTTCACGATATCCACCGAGGTGTGCTCAGTCTACTACGAGTCGGGCGGCATCCCCAAGGACGTCAAGACCCAGGTCAAGGATGCCTTACGCAAGGTGGAAAAGGCTATGTCGCTCACCTTCGGCGATCCCGAAGCGCCGCTGCTCTTCTCCGTGCGCTCAGGCGCCCGCGCGTCCATGCCGGGTATGATGGACACGGTCCTGAACCTGGGCCTTAACGATGAAACCGTCTTAGGCCTGGTCAAGATGAGCGGCAATGAGCGTTTTGCCTACGACTGCTACCGCCGTTTCATCCAGATGTACTCCGACGTGGTCATGGGCGCCGATTCGCACGTGCTCGAGGAAGAGCTCGAAAAGATGAAGAAGAAAAAGGGCGTCAAGCTGGATACCGACCTGACGGCCGCCGATCTCAAAAAGCTGGTGGGCCTCATGAAGGAGAAGGTGGAAGAGCTCGTGGGCAAGCCCGTCCCGACCGACCCCATGGACCAGATCTGGGGCGGTATCGAGGCCGTGTTCAAATCCTGGAACACCCCGCGCGCCATTACCTACCGCAAGCTCAACAGCATCCCGGACGCCTGGGGCACGGCCGTCAACGTCCAGGCCATGGTCTTCGGCAACATGGGTCCCACCTCGGCCACGGGCGTGGCCTTTACCCGCGACCCCTCCACGGGTGAGCATGTCTTCTACGGCGAATTCCTGATCAACGCCCAGGGTGAAGATGTGGTGGCCGGCATCCGTACCCCCATGCCCATCAATATCAAGGGCAAGCGCGAGAAAGCGCATGTCTCCCTGGAAGAGGCCATGAACGACCAGTACAAGCAGCTGGTTGAGATCTACACCACCCTGGAAAAGCACTACAAGGACATGCAGGACATTGAGTTTACCATCCAGGAAGGTAGCCTGTGGATGCTCCAGACCCGCACCGGCAAACGCACCGCGGCCGCGGCCGTCAAGATCGCGGTCGATATGGTGGAGGAAGGCCTGATCACCAAGGAAGAGGCCGTGATGCGCGTGGATCCGGACCAGATCAACCAGCTCCTGCACCCCATGATCGACCCCAAGGCCAAGAAGAACGTCATCGGCAAGGGCCTGCCGGCCTCGCCCGGCGCGGCCGTGGGCAAGGTGGTCTTTTCGGCCGAGGATGCCGAGCATGAGGCCCAAAAGGGCGAGAAGGTCATCCTGGTGCGCCTGGAAACCTCGCCCGAGGATATCCACGGTATGAACGTCTCGCAGGGCGTCCTGACCGCGCGCGGCGGCATGACCTCGCATGCGGCGGTCGTGGCGCGCGGCATGGGCAAGTGCTGCGTCTCGGGTGTGAGCGACCTCAACATCGATTACGCCAAACAGAAGTTCAGCTTGGGCGGCCAGACGGTCAAGAAAGGCGATTACTTAAGCCTGGACGGCTCCAAGGGTGAGGTCATCCTGGGCAAGGTCGGTACCGTGTCCCCGTCTTTGACCGGCGCCTTCGGCACGGTCATGGAGTGGGCCGACGATATCCGAAAATTAGGCGTGCGCACCAACGCCGACACCCCCAAGGACGCCAAGACGGCGCGCGAGTTCGGCGCCGAAGGCATCGGCCTGTGCCGCACCGAGCACATGTTCTTCGAAGGCAAACGCATCGTGGCCGTGCGCGAGATGATCTTGGCCAATGACGAAAAGGGCCGGAGAAAGGCCTTGGCCAAGATCAAGCCCATGCAGAAGAGCGACTTCAAGGCCATCTTCACCGAGATGGACGGCCTGCCGGTCACCATCCGCTTGCTCGACCCGCCGCTGCACGAGTTCCTGCCGCATACCGAGGATGAACTGGCCGAAGTGGCCAAGGACATGAAGACCAAGGTGGACGTGCTGAGGGCCAAGCGCGACAACCTGCACGAGGCCAACCCCATGCTGGGCCACCGCGGGTGCCGCTTAGGGATAACCTTCCCGGAGATCTACGAGATGCAGGTCTACGCCATCATGGAAGCCGCTTGCGAGGCCGCCAAGGCCGGCGTGGAGGTCGAGCCCGAGATCATGATCCCGCTGGTGGGCCATGTCAAGGAGCTCGAGATGCTGCGTGAAATGACCGTGCGCGTCTGTGAAGAGGTCCTTAAACAGTACGGCCAGAAGCTCAAGTACAAGGTCGGCACCATGATCGAGTTGCCACGCGCGGCCGTGACCGCGGACGAGATCGCCGAGCAGGCCGAGTTCTTCTCCTTCGGAACCAACGACCTGACCCAGACCACCTTCGGCCTGTCGCGCGACGACGCGGGCAAGTTCCTGCCTGACTACGTGAACAAGAAGATCCTGCCCAAAGACCCCTTCATGAGCCTCGACCAGACCGGCGTGGGCGAGCTGATCCGCATCGGCGTGGCCAAGGGCCGCAAAACGCGCGAAGACCTCAAGGTCGGCATCTGCGGCGAGCACGGCGGCGACCCGGCCTCGATCGACTTCTGCCACCGCGTGGGTATGAACTACGTGAGCTGCTCGCCCTTCCGCGTACCGATCGCGAGGCTGGCCGCGGCCCAGGCCGCCCTGCTCAACAAGAAGAAGTGATCATAACCTTCGAGGGCGGCGAGGGTGCGGGCAAGACCACCCAAGCCGCCCTGCTCAAGCAGTACTTGGAATCGAAGAACCGCCCGGTGGTACGCTTACGCGAACCGGGCGGTTCAACTCTATCAGAAAAGATCCGGCCGCTGGTCCTGCATGAGACCATGGACCCCTTGACCGAGCTTCTCTTGATCCTGGCCAGCCGCCGTGAGAACATTACGACCATCATCGAGCCCGCCCTCAATTCCGGCCGCATCGTCATCATCGACCGCTTCATCGATTCCACCCTTGTCTATCAGGGCCTCACCGGGGGCTTAAGCGTCGAACGCGTACGTAAGATCATGCAGGCCACGGACACCTGGCGTGTTCCCGACCTCACCTTTGTGCTCGACCTCGCACCTGCCTTGGCCGCCAGGCGCTACACCCCGGACGACCGCTTCGAGCGCCAGGATCTGGACTATCACCGCCGCCTGCGGGAAGGTTTCTTACACATCGCCACCGAACCCCGGCACCGCATCATCGATACCAGAGAGCCCAAACACGCGGTTTTCGAAGCCGTCCGTGCCGCCGTCGAGGCCCGGCTTTAGACCGTGCCCCTCTCAGCACAGGCATAGTCTCAACGATCTTGTCATCTCCTCCACATATTGATCTTGATGTCCTGATAACTATTATACATTAAAACCGACCGAGGAATAGTACAGGCTGTCTTCCGGGACGACACCTACAGCCTTCTCGTGGGTAATCTGAGTGCCGCCGGGATAGGTAATCTGGCCGGAGATGTTTCTTGGGCAAAAGGCCAACCACACCGATTGGAGCCCGATATGAAAGATCAGCGTAAAACAAAAGCACAGCTCATTGAAGAACTGGATGAAGCCCGCCGACGGATTACTGAATTAGAGGATTCATTGTCCTGGTACAGGCAGATAGGAAAGGCACGATCGGAGGTTGTTGAATTCCCTGGCGTCAAACATACGGTCATGGAATCGTCCGCCATGGATATCGACGCGCTGGAGTTGAGTACCATCATCGATGTCCCCTCCCTTCAGACGCTTATGGATGATTTTTATGAACTCACCAACATGACACTGGCGATCCTTGATCTCAAAGGTCATGTGCTGATCGCCATCGGCTGGCAGGACATCTGCACCCACTTCCACCGCGTCCATCCTCAGACAGCCATGGCTTGCACCGAGAGCGATCTTTTCCTGGCTCGGAATCTACGGCAGGGCGAATTTGTGGCCTATAAGTGCAAGAATCAGCTCTGGGATGTGGCCACACCTCTGTTTATCGGGGACAAGCATGTCGGCAACATCTATACCGGCCAGTTTTTTTACGAGGATGAGACCATCGATGAAGAGGCCTTTATCGCTCAGGCCGACCGGTACGGGTTCGACCGCGAAGCATACCTGAGCGCGCTGCGTTGCGTGCCACGCTTCACTCGTGAGAGAGTCAAGGCCTTCATGAATTTCCTGACCAAGCTCTCGGTTTTGGTTTCCGAGCTGAGTTACAGCAACCTGGAACTGGTGCGGGCCATGTCGGAACAGCGGCGGGTCGCCGAGGCCTTACGAGAGAATGAGAATCTTCTGAATGCCACCTTCAATGCAACCGCCGACGGGATCCTGGTCGTAAACAAAGCCGGCAAGATAGCCCAATCCAACGCCCGGCTCGCCAGGATGTGGCATATCCCCCAGGATCTCCTTGACAAGCAGGATGAAGAAAACCTGGTGGCCATCATTCTCGAACAAACGGAAGACCCGGAAGTTTTTCTATCGAAAATCAAGGAACTTTGTCAGAGCTCACAAGAGGGCCTGGATGAGATCAGATTCAAGGATGGGCGGATTTTTGAATGTTTTTCATGCCCGGTCGTTAGTGAAGGTGGTGATGTCGGGCGGATATGGGATTTCCGGGATATCACCGAGCGCAAGCTCTCCGAGCAGTTGCTGCGCGAGAGTGAGGAGCGCTACCGCCTTATCACGGACAACATCACGGACATCGTTTTCACCACCGACATCGCGGGCCGTTACACGGTCATATCCCCTTCGCACAAGCGGGTGCTTGAGCGGGGAGAGGAAGTTCTCGGTACGAGTATATTCGAGTTCATCCACCCCGATGACCTGGCGGGCGTGGTGGCGGCTTTCGACAAAGGCGTTCAGGACAGGGTTATCGTAAGGGCCGAGTATCGCTACCTCCATCCCTCCCGGGGCTACATCTGGCTTGAATCCGAGGGCCGGCTCATCGATATGCAGGGAACCCTGACCGGGGTTATAGTATCACGGGATATTACGTCCAGGAAAAAGGCCGACGCGGCCCTCAGTGAATCCGAGGAGCGGTACCGTCAGCTCTTTCAGTCCATGGTCACCGGCTTCGCCCTGCACGAAATTATTTGTGATGAACGGGGCGAGCCGAGGGATTACCGCTTTCTTCAGGTCAACCCGGCCTTCGAGCAACTGACCGGTCTGAAGGCCGAAACCGTGATCGGCCGGACCGTACGCGAGATCATGCCGGACATCGAGTCATACTGGGTAGATCTTTACGGCCAGGTCGCCCTGACGGGCAACCCCAAGCACTTCGAGAACTTTTCAGAAATCCTGAATAAGTATTTCGAGGTATCGGCATATTCACCCAAGCACGGGCAGTTCGCGGCGGTTTTTGTGGATATCACCGAGCGCAAGCGGGCCGAAGAGCGTCTGATGAACCAGATGGAGTTCGTCTCAACCCTTCTGGACACCATTCCCAGCCCGATTTTCTATAAGGATGTCTCTGGAAGGTATCTTGGTTGTAACCGTGCCTTCGAGGATTTTTGGGGCAGCTCCAGGGAAAGCATCATCGGCAAGCATGTCAATGACATGGGACCCTTTGAGATTACCGCGAGGTACGCGGACAAGGACAAAGAGCTGCTTGAACAGGGGGGGCATCAGACGTATGAATGGAAAGTGAAGGCGGCTGACGGATCAGAAAAGGATGTAATCTTCAACAAGACCACCTTCTTGGATTCCAGTGGAAATATCGCCGGAATGGTTGGCGTTATCCTCGATATCAGCGAGCGTAAGAAGGCCGAGGAGGAAAAACAGAGGCTTCAAGTCCAATTGTCCCAGGCGCAGAAAATGGAATCCATTGGTACCTTGGCCGGTGGTATCGCGCATGACTTCAACAATATTCTCTCATCTGTTTTGGGCTTCACCGAGCTTGCCAAGCTCAAGGCCCTGGCGGGTGAAGATAACGAGCATGAACTTGAAGAAGTTTTGAAGGCCGGGATAAGGGCCAGGGATCTGGTAAAGCAGATATTGATGTTCAGCCGCCAGGCCGAGATCAAGCGCGAGCCCCTGGAGATATCACCCTTGATCAAGGAAACGCTCAGATTCCTCAGGGCCTCGCTGCCCACCACCATAGAGTTCAAGTATGATCTTACGGTCTCCGGCAGCCTGGTAATGGCTGATCCGGTACAGATCCATCGGATTCTCATGAACCTTTGCACCAACGCCGCGCATGCCATGCGGGAAAAAGGCGGCACGCTCGATATTCACCTGACCATGGTGGAACTGGATGATGCGGCGGACCTGGATTACAAGGGATTGCAGCGCGGCCGATACCTGCGTTTGAGTGTAACCGATACCGGACATGGCATCCCCAAGGAAATCATCCATCGCATCTTCGACCCGTTCTTCACCACCAAGGAACGTGGCGAGGGCACCGGTATGGGTCTCTCCGTGGTCCACGGTATCGTAAAGGATATGGGTGGGGCCATTTCCGTGTATAGCGAGCCCGGCCGAGGCACCACGTTCAACATTCTTTTCCCCCTGTACGAAGGAGCAACGGTTGAAATCCATGTCCTGAATACCATGATGCAGACAGGCAGCGGGAGAATTCTTTTCGTGGACGATGAAGAGGGCGTTATAGTCTCGGGCCGCGGGATACTTGAGCAGCTTGGGTACCAGATCACCTCAACGACCAGTCCCGGCGAGGCGATCGCGTTATTCACCGCCCACCCGGAGGCGTATGATCTGGTCCTGACCGACATGACCATGCCCAAGATGACGGGACTCGAACTCGCCGAACAAATACGGAAACTGAGACCGACCATCCCCATTGTCCTGTGCACCGGATTTTCTCTGGGTATCTCGCCGGAAAGGATTCGGGATGCCGGCATCCGGGAGATGGTGATGAAGCCCATGGTGGCCAGAGAACTCTCCGCTGCGGTATACAGGGCCTTGAACCCTGAAGGCGGGTAAGGAAATCGTACAGCAGAATCAACGCCTGTCATGATATTGGTGGGTGGCTTCGAAACGCCGCCTGCTCCGCGAGCCTTTTAATGATCTCTACGGCCGCTTTCCTTCCGGACAGGAACATGCCGCCGAAGATTGGTTCCGCCTTCTGATCATGAACCGGACAAGCCGGAATCCCTGTTACGGCATGGCCGCCGAAGACGGACGCAGCACCAGGACATCCTTGTACCGGGCCTTGACGGCCGCGTCCTTAAAGGGGAAGGGGATGTACTGGCCGCCCAGCCAGGCCTGGATGCCGTCGTCATAGTGCGGGCTGGAAGGGTTGTCCGACTGGCCCGAGCTGTTCACGCACTGCATGGGTTCTTCCCGGCTGAAGTCCACGATCATGCGCATGGATGGGATCAGCCAGGTGTCGAAATCATGCCCCATGGTATAGGCCGAGACGTTCAAGGTGAAGAGGTCGCCGGGCGCCGGATACGGGCCGCGGTTGAGATACGGCCATAAGGCCTTGAGACCGGTGCGTTTGATCCAGCCCATGTGCGGCGCCAGCTTGGAGGTGTCGGTCTCCCAGACATAGGTATGCAGGGCGCCCCAGCTCCATTTCCCGGGATCGCCGCCCAGGCGCGATCGCAGCAGGGCCGCGGCATCAGCCAGGGAGCGCGCCAGGATCTGCGCCTTGGTTTCCTTTGGCGGGGTGCGCACATCGTCCCAGAACGGGCTCTCGTCGCCGCGCACCAGCAGATGGTCGCAGGTGGCGCTGTAGCTTTCGTTGTTCAGGACCAGGAAGGCCTGCCAGGCCGGTGAATCTTCCGGCCCAAGCTCGTCCAGAAAGATGTCCTTGGTGGCGCATTCGTAAAAGGCGCTGATCAGCGCGGCCTCCTTGGAACCGGCCCGCATGTCGCCGCTGAATTCCTTGAGCATGCCCAGGGCCGTCTCGGCGTCGTGCTTCCTGTCCTGGTCCTTCCAGCCGGCGATTTCAGTGCGGATGCCGTCCGACAAGGTGCCGCTCAGCATGGCGGCCTTGAGTTTGGGCACGAACAGGGAAACGACATCGAGCTGCATGTCCATGCAGGTCTTGGTGGTATGCTGGTCGGTGGCCGACGCCATCTGGTGGATGCGCTCGGCGCGCTCCGGCCAGTACCAGGACGACGAGAGCAGGTAGGGAAAATCTTTGGGCACGGTGCGGTTGTTGGCCGTGCCGATGAAGCCGATGGGAGGGTTCTTGCTGCCGGGCAGCAAGGCAACATTTAGGAGGCCGTGCCAGTCATATTCGCCGGTCCAGCCCGGTGACGGCAACAGCCCGCGCCCTTTGGCCCTCACCGGATAGTTGCCGATCACCTGCCAGGCGATGTTGTCCTTGTCCGCGAACACCATGTTCAGCGGGATTGCCCGGATGCGCCTTATCACGGGCATGGCCTGGTCCACCGAGCGGGCAGAGCTCAACGCGAAGAAGGCGTTCATGCTGTCGTCATCCCGGTCGGCCACGGCCCAGCTCAAGGCCAAACCGTACGGCGCCTCGATCTGCCTGGCCTGGAACGCATGCAAGGGCGCCTTGCGCAAGATGTCGTTCAGGAGCGGCCCGTGCACGGTTTCATGCACCGTGACGGTGACCGGGGTTTGGCCTTTTATCTTGAATGTCTCATGGCGTTCGGCCGTAGGAAGCCAGGAACCCTTGTACAGGTAATGCAGCCTGCCCTGGCGGAGCTGAAGCTTTTCCAGGAAGATGTCCTGGTTATCCGCCATGACCATGGTCATGCCCCAGGCAACCGAGCCGTTGCCGCCGGCCACGACGGCGGGCACGCCGGCCACGCTCATGCCCGCCACGTCGTACGTGCCGCATTTGATGTGCCCCATGTTCCACAGGGAGGGCATGCTCAGCATGAGATGCATGTCGTTGCACAGGATGCTGGCCTTGCCGGCGGTCAGGTCTTTGCTTATGGCCCAGTTGTTCGAAGCGGCCAAGCCGCGCAGGCCCAGCAAGGCGAGCAGAGGCTGCAGATCCGATAGGCCGGATACGCTTTGAGAGGCCTGCGCGAGATCAAGGTCTTTAAGTTTAGCCGCCTCGTCGAAGGGTAGCGGCTCGTCGGGGTAGATGGGCATGAGCCAGGCGGTTTTGTCAGCGCCGATCTTCTGCGCCACGGACAACGCGGCGATCTCCTCATGCAGATTGAACGACAGCGACAGGTTGACCAGGGCGAAAATCGTGCTGGAATCGGTCGCCTGCCATGGTTCCGGTGTATAGCCCGCCAGGGCCAAGCCCGGCGGCAGGCGGTCTTTGTGCCGGGCTACATAGGCATTGACGCCGTCGGCATAGCGGGCCAGCAAGGCCTTGTTTTCGGGGGAGAGGTTCCGGTACAGGTCCTCCCCGGCGCGCTTGAGGTTGATGGTGCGCATGTAGATGTCCAGGTCGAGCACATCCGGACCGGCCATTTCGGATAGCCTGCCCTGGGAGATGAGCTTGATGCCCGTCATCTGGGTCAGCCGGTCCGAGGCGTGCATATACCCCACGGCCATGGCCATGTCTTCCATGTCCCGGGCTTGAATGTACGGGATGCCGTAGGCATCGCGGCTGATGGTGACCGGTTGTTCGAGCCCGGGGAGGATTATGCCGCCCCTCGGCGGGTCCAACGTGGGTCTGAAATGCCGGTTCATGAGTGTGCCGCAGCCCGTGACACAGAGGCAGAGCACGGCAACCAGAAAGGTCTTCAGAAACCGGTGATACACCCCGGATCTTGTCCGCATACGAGAAATCCTCATATCCCCTCCAGAGCAATGGTCGATAGCAGATACATAATATATTAAGGATATTATCATCCTTGCGGTCTGATAGCAAGCCGGGGATGGAATTCTTGAAAACTCCGAGCCTCAATGCATGCGCTGCCCACATTATGGGAAAGCGGTTGCTGGTCCGGTTTGTAATCTCGGTGAGAAAATTTTGGGGATACGGTTGAATGCCGCACCCGGCATGACATCAGGGATCTCATGCCGGGTGCGGCGCCGGATCTCTTTCTCAGCCCGGTTTTAAAGGCGCTCGATTATCAACTCGTGGTGCGATTCGTAAGCCCAAGCCGTGCCGCCGGTCTTTTGTCTAATGGCCGGCGTAGGTGACATCCAACTCCGCGTTTTCATAGTCCATGATGTACTTTACATACAGGCGGTCAAGCAGCGAGTAGCGCAGGTATCCGTTAAAGAAAGCCAGATAACCGGCCTTGGTCAGATCGTGCTGGCGTGACGACAGCATCTGTGGACTTAAGAGATAAGGAGGAACACAGGTATAGCAGGGGCCTCCGGAATATGCAGCCAGTAGATTACAGATAATGGTATCGAGCGCATAGCCCGGATATGCGGCTTCTATGAGGGGTGCCTTGGCGACGAACCCTCCGTGCGAGCCATTTTCTATTGCGACGAGGTACTTGGGCTCGGCATTGGCATCGAACAACGGCTGGGCGTTCATGTCGAAGTGAACCACGATGTCCGTGGTTCCGTGCATGATGAAGGATGGCTTGGTGAGCGCCATGGCCGGGAGAATGCCGGAGCCGAAAAGGGCGCAGGTCTCGGGCGCCGACAATGCCACGGCCTTGATCGTAGAATAGTTGCCTGCCAATATCACGGTCGTGCCGCCCAGCGAGTAACCGCTCAGGCCGATGCGGTTGGAATCGATCTTCGGCACCGTGGGTGCAATCGCCTTTATCAGAGGTGAAACCAAGGCCTGGGAAACAAAAATGACGTCAGTCGCCTGAGAGGCTACATCGGCTGACACCTCGGCTACGGTGGGCTGACAAGTTGCGATTCTGGCCCCATTGGTGAGAGGGAAATCCGGCGCGGCCACGACATAGCCGTGAGACGCCAGGTGGGCCGCAACAGAGGAAAACTCCGATCTGTCGCTGGTAAGCCCATGCGCATGCACGATCAGAGGAAAGCCGAACAGGCTTCTGGCGGGAAGTGCATCGCGTGCTTCCATCAGTGATGGATTCTGGGCGGGGTACCACACCTCAGTGGTAAGCGTACGCGTCGGCAGAGCCTCGCATCCCCCAGCCGCGGGTGTGCCACGCGACGTATCCACCAAGGGGACGGTGGTTACCCCTACGCCATACAGGCCGGGCTTGAGCAGAAAGTCGGTAAACGGTGATCGGGTGACATCCGCGGCCGCAACACCCTGCACAACTAACAATAGAACCGTACAGATCAATAAGCCTCGTTTCATGGATACATTTGTCATAGATCCCCTCCTCGAGTTTTTTTGATGTGCTCAATGTGAACCTGATATTGAATTACCAAGGATGCCCATTCAGAACGAATCGAACATTACTTTAAACGTACCATAACTTTATATTGAAAAAGATAACATGTCAAATAGTAATATCCAATTAATTAAGGATGAAGACGAATCAACTTGATGCAGCCTGAGAGCCAACGGCTGCGAAGCCTGATCAGATGAAACAGTATCCTCAGCTTTTAACGCTTCGTGATGGTTATTACCACTCAAGAGGATGACGGTTGACCTTGTCCGCCGGCCATGCACGAGCATGCGGCATGTCATCCGCCTTGGCTAAGCGGCGCTTGGTCAGCGGCTCATGCCGCGGCGTCTCCCTCCGATACCTTGAAACGTTCCACGTTCTCGGCCAGGATCTGGGCCTCGTCGTTCATGACTTGGGCCGTGCCGGCCAGTTCTTCCACCGTGGCGGCGTTGTGCTGCGTGGCGGTGTCGATCTGGGTGATGGCCTGCGAGAGCTCGGTGATGCCCTGGTTCTGTTCCTGCGCGGAGGCGCTGATAGTTTCCATGACCTTCGAGACCGCGTCGATGGTGTCCTTGAGGCCCTGGAAGCGCTGCATGGTCTTCTGCATCATGGCATCACCTTCGCGGATGCGCCCAACGGTATCGGTGATAAGGTCGCTGATCTCGCGCGAGGCATTGCCTGACCGGACGGCCAGGGCCCTGACCTCATCGGCCACCACGGCGAAGCCCTTGCCCTGTTCGCCGGCCCGGGCCGCCTCCACGGCGGCATTGAGCGCCAGGAGGTTGGTCTGGAAGGCCACCTCGTTGACCGTGGATACGATATCGCTGATCTTGTGGGAGGCCCGGGAGATCGCCTGCATGGCCTGCAGCAGGGCATTGAAGTCCGCGTATTCAGCTTCCACCAGCTTGGTCAGGCTCTGGGAGGCTTCACGACCCTCGTGCGCCAGGTCCGTGGCTTGAGCGATGGAGGAATGCATCTCTTCCACCGAGGCCGCGACCTGCTGGATGGAGGAGGCCTGCTCCTGGGTGGTTTCCGAGATGCCCTGCGACCCGGTGTGCACCTCGCCGACGGTCTGATAGATCTGCTCGGTGGCGCCTTTCACGACGCGGATGATGGCATCAAGGTTGTCCACGAAGGCATTGAAGGAAAAGGCCAGCCGTCCGACTTCATCGACTCCGGCCACGGTAAGCCGCCGGGTCAGGTCGCCCTGTCCGGCCGCCATGTCGCTGAGCATATTCGACATGTGCCCCACCGAACGGGAGAACCCGCGGGTTAAAAGCGCGCTGTTTAAGAAGGACAGGATCAGCATCTGGGCCATGAGCAGGGTGAGTCCCAGATAGACTCCCTGCCGGGAGATATTGGCGTAATCCGTATAGATAATCACGGCCAGGTAGCATATGGCGGCCGGCACGCTGGTCAGGAGGATGGACATCAGGATCTTGTTCTTCATGGACAGGCGCAGGACGTGCTCGGTCTGACCGAAGCTTTTGTGCGCACCCACGCGCGCGTAGAATGGGACGAGATTATTTTCCCCGGCCAGGTAGTAATAGGGAGTGAAGCTGGCCACGATCAAGGACACCAGGCATGCCCCGAAGACGGCCTGGGCCATGGTGACCTTGTCCATGAAGACCAGTCCGACCATGACCGGCAGCAAGGACAAGAGCGTGCAACGCAGAAAATAGAACACCAGGACATCAATGAGCGGCAGGCGCGAGGCCTGCCGTACAGCCAGGGCCAGGGCGGCTTCATCCATTGCGTGGCCTTCCAGGTATTGGACGGCCGGTTTTATGTAGTGCACTCTTATCCAGAGACCGATCCCCAGTTGCAGCGGAGCGGTGAGTCCCAGGAGCAGGCTCAAGAGCGGCACCTCATGTTTGAGGGATGGTATCAAGCTGCTCAGTATAGCGACCAGGGAAGGGACGATCAGGACCCAGACCACGGCGTCCAGGATGACGAATGGCCGTACGATATACCACCATGTTGCTGCCTTCACGCTCCATTTCCTCCTTTTTTACCACGATTCCAAGCAGAGCAACTATCATTATAAGTCGGTAGGCAAATAAGGGATTTTTAGCACTATTATTGACATTATTTTGCACCTGACGGGCATTGACAACGGTTTCGGGAATGCCGTAGCATGATATAAGAAAAATCGGCCCTGTCTTCTAAGCCAGGCAGGGTTTCAGGGAGCTGACATGCCCAAGGCGCCGGCCACACCGGAGGTTGTAGAAGCAGTGCGCGAGCGCATCTTGAACGAGGCCCTGGCCATCATCAATACGGAAGGCTATGCGAATTTGAGCATGCGCAAGCTCGCCCGACGTCTGGGTTTCACGGCCAAGACCATCTATAACTACTATTCCAATAAGGACGAGCTCTATCTGATGGTGCTGATCAAGGGCTTCAGCGATTTGGTTCAGGAGTTCCGGGCGGTCTGCCAGTCGTCCGCCGATCCCCTCGAAAAACTTTCCGCCGCCATGCACGCCTATGTGCGCTGGGGGATCGGCA
>JBDKSM010000166.1:0-5730 GCA_039680665.1 Syntrophaceae bacterium
AAGCCTCATACATTAGCCCCCTCTAGCTTCATCGGAGAAGTCATTGTTTTTTAAATCGGTTATTAGGAGATATTTTATTAATAGTAATTTAAAGAAAATATTATTGCGCGCAATCACGCGTATCTCCCCCTAACTTCTCCAGCGCATGACCCAGAGCCGGTATGACGGCGTTCAGGCATTCTCTGACCGCGCGTGGACTGCCAGGCAGGTTGATGATCAAGGTAGACCCGCGCACGCCGACCACGGCCCGTGAGATCATGGCGTGCGGCGTTTTCCTAAGGCTTTCGGCGCGCATGACCTCTTCCATGCCGGGCACGCGTTTTTCGATCACGGCCAGGGTCGCTTCCGGTGTGACATCTCGAGGGGACAGGCCGGTGCCGCCGGTGGTGACGATCAGTGCCAGGTTGAGATTGTCGCACCATTGCCGTAAGGTGTCGGCGATGGTCGGTTCGTCATCGGGTATGACGGCATACTGCCGGGTGGCGATACCGTGCTGGGTGAGGATCTCCTGGATAACGGCGCCGCTTAAGTCTTCGCGCAGACCCTGCGCGCCCTTATCGCTCAAGGTAAGTACGCCGGCCGGTATCATACCTTGATTTCCTTCAAGCGCCGCTGAGCGGCGATCACCAGGGCGCGCGCTACGGATTTGCTCTTGGACAGTGCGGCCAAGTCGCGTTGCTGGAGGGAGGAAACGAACTTCATAGCCAGGGCCAGCGGTGTTTTGGAGTTGTTCATCAGGGCCACCTTGACCTGATAGTTTTTCATCCATTCGCGATTGTTGGCGATGAATCTAAGGACTTCCTCATCGACCTGACGGCTGTTGGCGATCATAAGCACCTCGCTGTCGGTGATCTTGGGCGAGCTGACGACCGCCATCTGGACAAGCTTATTGGAATCCCGGATCAGGATAGTGCGGGCCTCCTTGGAACACTTGCGCGCGAAGTCAAGCTTGTCCGAGACGCTCATGTCCTGGATCTCCTGGAACAAGCTCCTGATAAGCGGGCCGTGGTCCGGTTTGTCTTCTTCATCCATGGCCGTCATCCTTTTTCAGCAGCTCTTCGCACGCGCAAGGTTATAACCGGGTCATGCGGTACTATTTCCCTTCCTTGGCTACCTTGGCCTCGGCCACCAGTTTTTCCTGGATATTGTAGGGCACCGGCTCATAATGCGAGAAGGTCAATGAGAAGGTACCGCGGCCCGAGGTCATGGAGGTCAGGTCAGGGGCGTACATCAGGACCTCGGACTGGGGAATGGAGGCCTTGAGCTCCTGGTACTTGCCCTTGGCGGTCATACCCTCGATCTTGCCCCGCCGGCTGTTGAGGTCTCCCATGACGTCGCCCATGCATTCCTCCGGCACCATGATGGTGATGTTCATGATCGGTTCCAGGAGAATGGGGCGGCATTCTTCCATGGCCTTCTTGAAGGCCATGCTGCCGGCGATTTTAAAGGCCATTTCCGACGAGTCAACCTCATGGTACGATCCGTAGAACAGGGAAACCTTGAAATCCACCACCGGATTGCCGGTCAGAGGACCTTCCTTCATGGCTTCCACGATGCCTTTTTCCACGGCCGGGATATACTGGCGCGGGATCACGCCGCCCACGATGGCGTTTTCGAACTCGAAGCCCTCGCCACGTTCCTTGGGCGAAACCTCGATCTGCACGTCGCCGTACTGGCCGTGGCCGCCGGTCTGCTTCTTGTACTTGCCCTGCACCTTGGCGGTGGCCGTGATGGTCTCCTTGTAGGGCACCTTGGGCGGTTTGAGTTCGACCTCGACATTGTAACGCCGCTTGAGTCGGTCCACGGTCAGCTCGATGTGCAGCTGGCCCAGGCCGGAGATGATGAACTCGCCGGTCTGCTCGTCGCGGTAGACCTTGAGCACCGGGTCTTCTTCCATGAGTTTCTGCAGACCCGGCATGATCTTGTCCTCGTCACCCTTGGCCTTGGGCGAGATGGCCATGTTCATGCTGGCCTCGGGGAAGGCCGGGCTCGGCAGGGTCATGTCCAGGGAATCGCTCAAGAGGGTGTCGCCGGTCTTGGTCTCCTTGAGCTTGGCCACGGCAAAGATATCTCCCGGACCAACCTGTTCGAGGGGTTTGGTGGTCTTGCCCTCCAGGGTGATGATCGAACCGACGCGCTCCTTGACCGAGCGCGAGGCGTTGTAGACGGACGAGTCCGGGTTCAAGGTGCCCGAAAGGCACCTGATCATGCTGAGCTTGCCGGTATACGGGTCGCTCATGGTCTTAAAGACATAGCCCACGAAGGGTTCGTTCTCCTCGGGCTTGATCGGCTTAGTTTTGCCGTCAGCCGCCTTGAGTTCGGGCATGCCGCGGTCCTTGGGGCTGGGCAGGGATCCCACGATGAATTCCATGAGCGGCTGCACGCCCATATTGAGCAGGGCGGAGCCGGCGAAGACCGGCAGAAAGTTTCCTTTGAGAATACCCGTGGTCAGCGCGGAGGCGAGCTCGGCGCTTGAGAGTTCGCCCCCTTCGAGATATTTTTCCATCAAGGCATCATCGACCTCGGCCAGATCCTCGATGACCTTGGCGTAGACCTCCTCCAGCTGGTCCGCCATATCGGCCGGCACGTCAGCCTCTTTGAAGCTCCCGGAGCCGTTCTTTTCAAAGATATAGGCCTTTTTCTTGAGCACATCCACCACGCCCTGGAAGGCTTCTTCCTTGCCGATGGGTATGGTCAAGGGCAGGGCCTTGATCTCGAAGATTTCAGCAATGTCGGAGATCACCTGATCGAAATTCGCGCGTTCGCGGTCCATCTTGTTGACGAAACAGGTGCGCGTCAAGCCGTCGCTGATGGCCATGTCCCAGAGGTTCTCGGTATGGGGCTTGATGGAATCGATGGCATCAATCACGAAAATGGCGTTATCGGATGATTTGAGCCCCAGGATGGCCTCGGACGAGAAGTTCGCGTCTCCGGGAGTATCCAGGAGCAGCACGCCTTTATTCTTCCATTTGAAGTTATGCATGGCCGAGAAAACGCTCGACTGACGTTTCTGTTCTTCGGGTTCGAAATCGAGTACCGAATTTCCTTCCAGCACCTTGCCGAGCCGGCTGGTGGCCTTGGCGTTGAACAGCATGGCCTCGCCCAGCGAGGTCTTGCCCGCACCGGCATGCGAAATCAGGATGATATCTCTCAGGTTTTCCGTACTGTATCGCCTCATGAATCCTCCCCTTCGATAAACCTAGCCTATCGATGATATTGGCGTAGGCTATCCGAAAATATAGGGCTTCGTCAAGCTGTGAAAAGAATGGGCGGTAAAGTCAGAATTCAGGAGTCAGAAGTCAGGACACAGAATACTGATCAGATACGATCCTGAAAACAAGCGCATAGTCCTCTATTGTGACTCCTGATTTCTGGATTCCAGATACTGACGCCTGCCTCCTTGTCGAGCCTGGCGGGGCATGCTATACCCATGGCATCATGTGGAAGGATATCCTGGGGCATGTACGCGAGATCGAAACCCTTAAAGCTTGGATCCAGTCCGGCCGGATCCCGCATGCCCTTCTGTTCTCGGGGCTCAAGGGCGTGGGCAAGACCACCGTGGCGCTTGAGTTTTTCAAGGCCCTCAACTGCCTGAACTCTCCCGGTGATGCTTGCGGGGAGTGCCGCTCGTGCGTGAAAGTCCAGAGCGGAACTCACCCCGACCTGGTCAGGCTGAGCTCTCATGGCGGTCTGATCAAGGTTGAAGAGGTGCGCGGGGTGTTGGAAGACTTAAGCCTGAAGCCGTTCGAGGCGCGTTATCGCATCGTCCTGGTGGAGCCGGCCGAGCAGCTGGGCGAGGCCGGGGCCAATGCCTTGCTCAAGACCCTGGAGGAGCCGTCGCAGACCACTATCTTCATCCTTGTCAGTCATAAACCCCGTCTGCTCCTGCCGACCATCCGGTCACGCTGTCAAGAGATCCTTTTTCGCCCCATTGATTCCACGCAGGCGTCTTTAGCTCTGGACCCCGCCATCCTGCGCTTCACATCCGGGACGGTCGGCGGTTTAGGCCCGGAAGACAGCACGCGCATACTCGCCATGCGCAGCGCAATCCTGGCGATTCTCAGAGGCGGGGATCCCCTGGAACCGGTATCGAAAAGCATTTCACCCGACGCGGATGCGCCCCTGTGGGTCTCGGTGGCCGAGTCGTTTATCCGAGACATCATGGTGCTGGCCTTAGGCGGCGAAGACGTTATTCACGCCGAACTGAAAACCATGGCGCTCAAGGAGATTTCCTTCCCCCAGGTGGAGCGCCTCCTGGAGGCGCTCCAGGCCGTCCGGCGCGGCATCAAACAGAACCTCAATCTCAAGATCGCCTTTGCCGAGCTGTTCCTGATGCTCAGCCGAGTCAGCGCAAGAGGCTGATTATTTCTTATAGGTTCCTCCGGATTCCACCCGTTTCTTGACGCTCTCGACATACCCGGGCAAGGTGCTGTTTAACAGGGGCCGTTCGATGAAGGCCGGCATCGGCACCGAGGATTCGACGATCGGGGCGTAGTAGTAGACCGTTTTGCTGCCGTTCGCATACGGCTCGAGGTATTCGAAGCCTTCGATGTTCTTGATTCCGCTCGTGGAGCGCGTGATCTTGAGCCCCTTTCTGGCATACTCGTCCACTTCGGCCGGTGTTATGAGACGCCAGTCCTGGCGCAGGTTGGGCTCATCAAAGGTGATATCCAGGGTGTACTTCACGGTCAGCATGGGGAATTTGAGCTTGCCCTCGATCAAGGATTCGCCCACCGCGCCCTTGGCGATGGGTTTTATGGTCTGGATAGTCTTGTAGTAATCCAGTCCGGGAACGAATTCGCCCATGCTGTCCCATTTGAGGAGATATTCCCATACCACGGCCGGCGGGGCATCGATCAGGATGACCCCCACGCCGCGTTTCTTTTTGCCTTGACCTTCCACCTTATATTCGTAAGTGAAGGTCTGGAGCTTGCCTGCCTCCAAAGTCTTCTGGTCGAGCTTGAGATTCAGTTTCTCCTGGCCGAAGGCCAACGTAGAGGCCAGGATGAGACACAGACACAGTGATACGATCTTTTTCATACTCCCTCCTAATAACGGTGGATATTCGTGGCGATGTAGTCAGCCGTGCGCGTGGCGAAGGTCATGATGGTGACCTGCGGGTTCACGCCCAGCGAGGTGGGGAAAGGGCTGCCGTCCGGTATGAACAGGCCCTTGAGGTCATGGGCCTCAAGGTTGAGGTCCACAACCGAGCTGCGCGGGTCATTACCCATGCGGCAGGTTCCCAGGGGATGAAAGGCCATGACCTCGAAATACCATGGTTTGACCTCTAGGCGTTTGAAGGCCTTGAGGTCTTCCTTATTATTCAGCGTCGGCATGGTGTAGCAGCCGGTGAAGACCCGTTTGGCGCCGGCGGCGAAGAAAATGTCGGCCGTGTAACCGATGCCCTTGTGGAGCTTTTCGGCGTCTTCCTGATTCAGCGAATAGAAGGCCAGATAGGGGTAGCCGAACATGCCTGGCAGCACCCGCCCCCGGGTAGTATCACAGACCAGGACGCCAAAGGAGGCCAGGTGGCGGTAGTGTTTGGTCAGGTACTTGTGTTCCTCGCCCACGCCGGGCAGGGCCATGGCCATGATGGCGGGCGGGATGAAGATGCCTTCCAGCATGATGCCCTCTTCCTTGAAGGCGTCGATAAGGCCGCCCTGCGATACGCCGAGGTGGCCATCGACCAGCTCGTCCATCTCGGCCACCACCCGGCCGCAGGGATGGATG
>JBDKSM010000167.1:0-28117 GCA_039680665.1 Syntrophaceae bacterium
AGGTGCTCGAGGAAAACGCGCTGGCGCTTATACAAAAAACCAAGCTTTAGAGGCATCATCGTAATGTTGCTTGACCGATTGGGCGCTTTGAACGGGCGTTCTCAACAAATGTAGAAGATCCGTCGCCGCTGCGGCGGGTCCTTGTGCAGTTATCGATGCAAAGGAGGAGGGGATTATGGGTTATCGGACCGATACACTCTGCGGTTTTTTTCACTCCCAGGCCGTGCGCTTTCGTGATGACTTCCCGTTCCTGACCGGGAGGTTCGACGCCGACGGCCGGCCGATCGATCGGTTTACCTCCCGGACCTGGGGGCAGACGCGCGAAGAGGTCATTGCGCTGGCGCGCGGTATCATCGCCTTAGGCATCAAACGCGGCGAACGCGTGGCCATCTACTCCGAAAGCCGGCCGCGCTGGATCATCGCCGACCAGGCCGTCCAGGCCAGCGGCGCCGTCGGCGTGCCCTTGTACCCCACGGTCTCGGAAGAAGAGCTCGGTTATATGCTCGATGACAGCGAGTCGCGCCTGGTGATCGTATCCACGCCTGAAAAGGCGCGCCTGGTGATCAAGGTCAGCCAGGGCAAGGACATGCCCTTGATCGTATGCATGAGCCCCTGGGACGGCGAAAAGATCGAGGGTCTCTATACCTTTGCCCAGGTCATGGATCTGGGCAAAGGTAAGGTCAGCCGCGACACGGTCGAGGAAGGCATCCAGCGCGTGATCCCCGACGATATCGCCTCCATCATCTACACCTCGGGCACCACCGGCAAGCAGAAGGGCGTCATCCTGACGCAGGCCAATTGGGTGGCGTCCCTGCACCAGTGCTCGGCCTCCGAGATCATGGAGCGTACAGGCAGGCGCGAGCTGCATCTCAAGGCCCTGGTGCACCTGCCGCTCTGCCATGTCTACGGCCGCATGAGCGACTATCATACCGTGGGCCTCAAGATGGGCGGCGAGCTGGTCTTCGCCGAAAGCTACCAAACCATCGCCCGTGACCTGCGCGAGGTCAGGCCCAATGTGATCAACTCCATCCCGCGCCTGTACGAAAAGACCTACGAGATCGTGCATTCCGTGCTCAAGCGCTCCAAACCGCGCTACCAGGCCATCTACCGCTGGGCCATGGCACAGGGCAAGATCTATGTGGAATGCATGGCCACGGGCAAACGCATGCCGCCGCATAAGCTCATGCTCTTCGGCCTGGCCAACATGCTGGTCTTCGACCGCCTCAAGAAGGAGATGAGCATGGACCGGGTGGTCATGGCCTGCTCCGGGGGCGGAAAGCTCTCCTCCGAGATCTGCGTCTTCTACCGCGCGCTGGGCATCCAGCTGATCGAGGGCTACGGCCTGACCGAGACCACGGCCATCAACCATTTGAACGCGCCGGAAATTTGTCTGGACAAGCCGCCTACGGGCGTTTTCAAGGTCCTGTACGACTTCATCATGGAACTGACCGTGACCCTCATGGTGGCCAGGCAGGCGTTAGGCCAGTCGCCGTATATGAACCCGATCTCGTCCCTGCTGCTGACGCTGTGCTACAATACCCTCATCTATCGGCTGAAGGTTAAACCCGGTTTTGTCGGCCGCCCCGTGCCCTGGACGATTGAGAAGATCGCCCCTGACGGCGAGATCATGATCAAGGGTCCGCAGGTCTTCAAAGGTTACTGGAAACGCCCCGAGGACACGGCCGAGGCCTTCACGCCGGACGGTTTCTTCAAGACCGGCGATATCGGCCAGGTCGATGCGGACGGCTTCCTTAAGATCACGGACCGCAAAAAAGAGCTCTTCGTGACCTCGGGCGGCAAGAATGTGGCCCCGCATCCCATCGAGGTGGCCCTGATCGAGCGGCCCTTCATCGACCAGGCCTGCCTGCTCGGCGACGGTCGCAAATACCTGACCGCCTTGATCATACCGGACTTCGACAGCCTCAAGCGCTACGCCAAGGACAAGGGCTTAACCTACGCCAACCCCTTCGAACTCGTGAACCACCCCGCTATCCGGGCCCTGATCACCAAGGAGGTCGACCAGGTCAACGAGACCCTAGCGCGCTACGAGCAGATCAAGTACTTCACCATCCTGGATAAGCCCTTCGATATCGCTTCCGGCGAGCTTACCCCCACCCTCAAGGTCAAGCGCCGCGTGGTGAACGAGAAGTATCGCGATCAGATCGAGAAGATGTACAACAACCCGGCGTGAGTACGGAATCGATATTGACAACGGTGAGGGATGAGGAGATGCTGCCTTTGGCAGTTACAACCGCACTATCGATATTCATTTAAGAGCAGAGCTTTGCGTGAAGGAGGCATCCGTATGGTTCGAAGGTCATGTTTGATGGTTTCCATCGGCGTTTGTGTCTTGTGTCTGTTGCTGGTAACGGCGTGCGGCAAAAAGACCTCCGAGGAAAAGGCGGCCGAGGCCCTGGCCGAGAAGATGCTCGAGCAGGGCACCGGCAAGGATGTGGATGTGAACATCCAGGGAGAAAACATCGCGATAAAAGGCGAAGGCTTCAAGGCCGAGATCACGCAGACCACGGACTGGCCCTCGGACATGTTCGCGGATGTCGCGCGGTTTAAGGCCGGCACGGTCGAAAATGTGATAAAAGACAATCTTGGAGGTACGCAGAAATTCACTATTTACTTGAAGAATTTCGATGGCGGAGCGGTCAAGAAGTATGAGGAGACCCTGAAAGCCAAGGGCTGGCAGTCCACCTTCATGCAGATGGGCGAGGGCGGTCTGCTCAATGCCCGGAAAGGGCAGCTTGTCATGAATTTCGCATTCAATACCCAGAGCAGGGACGGCACGTTCATCGTCTATACCGCAAAAGAATAGAGCGTCGGCATGATCTGTGGTAATGAGCGCCCATGAACATTGCCGTCATCGGCGCGGGGAGATCCGTCAACGGGATCGGACCCTATATAGCCAGGTATTTCCAGAGGCATGGCATGCCGGTGGTCGCCGTGCTGGGACGTAGCGACGCATCGTCCACCCGGGCCGCGGCCGAGCTGGAGCCGTATGGGATCCGGGCCGCTGCCCACTCCTCATTCAAGGAGATGATCGAAAAGTCTCGGCCGGATGCGGTAGCGATCGCCTCGCCCACCGCTACGCACGCCGCCTATATCGAACAGTGTTTGGCGGCCGGAGTACACATCTTCTGCGACAAACCGTTCGCCGCGCCGGAGACCCCGGACCTCACCGCCTGGCTGGTGAGCGTTTTGCGCCGCGCGCATACGAAAGGCCTCACGATCGCCATGAACTCCCAGTGGCCGTTCGTGCTGCCCTTTTATGTCAAGCTTTGCGGGAAGGTGGCGCCGGACAAGGCGCGCACGTTTACCATGCGCCTGTCCCCGGCCGTCTCCGGTCCGGTCATGATCCCGGATTCCCTGCCGCATGGCTTAAGCCTCCTTTACGACGCCCTGGGCAACGGCGTGATCAAGGCGCTGAGCTTCAAACGCGAGGGCGATGCGTACCTGATCGGCTTTACCTATTCTACCGATCGCACGCGCTGCGCGGTAACGATTACGTTGGTTCAGGAGCTCTGCCAGCCGCGTACCCTGTCCTTCGGGTTCGACGGCCGCATCGCCGCGCGCCGTATCGACCCTGCCGCCTATGCCATGTCCTTGACCTGCCGAGGGAAAAGCCTGGCCATACCTGACCCGCTCGAGCTTTCGGTCAAGGACTTCATCGACAGCCTGGCCGCAAAGAGAACCCCGCGCATCGCCGCGGAACATATCGCGCGCACAACCATGCTCTTGCAACAGATCCACGATGCTGCTATCAGGCTCACAGGGACGCTATGGAAAAACTGAGCCACAAAGAGCATGATTTCAGCGCCAAGCTGCGGCAAAACTCGGTCATCGGGGGCCTGCGCGACTATATCACCTGGCAGCGCCAGCTCCGCCAAGGAGGAAACGCCACGCTGCCCCTCCGCGGGCCCCTGTCCATCAACCTTGACCTGACCTCGGCCTGCAACTTCGCCTGTCCGCACTGCGTGGATTCGAATATCATCAATACCACCCGAACCCTGGACTTTGAGACGATCCGGGCAAGCATTGAGACCATGGCGGATCATGGCCTCTTGTCCGTGATCCTGATCGGCGGGGGCGAGCCCACCCTGCACAAGGACTTCGAGAAGATCGTCCGCCTCCTCAAGGAAAGGCGTATCCAGGTGGGCATCGTCACCAACGGCTCCAAGCTGTCGAAGGTGGCCCATGTGGCCGACCTCCTGGAAGAGGGCGACTGGGTGCGGCTCTCTCTGGATGCCGGGCATGAAGACACCTTTGCCAAGTCCCACCGGCCGCGCGGAAACGTAAGGCTGGCCGGCATCCTGCAGTCCGCCTCCGAGCTCAAGCACGCAAATCCACGCATCTCGCTGGGATACTCCTTCGTGATCGTATGGAAGGGGATCGAGATCGGCGCTCTTGAACTCTGTCCCAATATCGCCGAGATGTCCGAAGCGGTGCGGCAGGCAAAAGACCACGGTTTTGATTACGTGTCCTTCAAACCCTGCCTGATCAGGCTGGAGGATTCGCACAAGGAATCCTTGCTGGCCAAGCCCGGCGGCTTGTCCGAGGATGAGATCATCGCCGCCATCCAGGAAGGCCTGGCTCAGGCCAAGATGGCAGCGGACGGCCGTATGAAGATCCTGGAAAGCGTCAACCTGCAGGCCCTGCTGGAAAAGCGGCTTCCCGAGCTTAAAACTCAGCCCAGGGTCTGTCATGCGCAGTTTTTCCGCACCGTGCTGACTCCTTCCGGGGTCTTCCACTGTCCGGCCTTGCGCGGGGTGGAAAAGGGCCGTATCGCCGGTCCGGAAGGCTATGCCGGAGCAGCGGCGTTCGAGAAGACCATGGCCAATCTGGAAGGCTCGATCAGGAACTTCAATGCCGAGGATGAGTGCCGCGTGGTGGCCTGCTTCTACAACCATATGAACTGGTGGATCGAGCATGCCATCGCGTCCGATGCGGATGTGTCCGCCATCGAGCCGGTGGTGGACAACAATTTCTTTCTATGATGAGCGATGCGCGCCGCATCGGGGTTATCCACCTCAACCAGATCGGCGACCTGATTTTTGCCCTGCCGCTGCTTGCCTCCCTGCGAGAAAAGTATCCCCGGGCCGAGATTGTTTCGATTCTCAAACCGGGCCTCGTCGAGCTCCTCGAGGACTCGCCCTATGTCGATCGCTGCCTGCCAAAAAAGGAGGGCTTGCGCGCGCAGCTTGGGCTCATGCGCGATCTGCGCCGCCAGGCGCCGGACCTGCTGATCTGCCTGGCGCGTTCCGAGGAAGCACTCATGCTGACAACGCTCGGCAAGGCCAAGCTCAAGGCCGGGTTCGCCAATTTTCCCTGGGACGTAGGCCTGGATGTCAAGGAGCAGATCGAGGGCCACAACAGCTGGTACAACAACGCCAAGCTTCTCAAGGCCCTGGGCATACCCATCGCGCAGGACAATTATGTGGGGCTGCTGCATGTCAGAGAGGTCCAGCCGCCGGCCGGGCTTCCTAAGCGGTATGCCGTCATCTCGGCCGGGGCTTCCAGCCGCCGGCTGATCAAGGCCTGGGACGAGGACAAGTTCGCGGACCTGATCATGCGGCTTCAAAAACACTACGATCTCTCCGCCGTACTGGTGGGCGGCGCGGACAGCCGGGCCTGCGACGAGCGCATCATGGAACTGGGGCGCGCCCGGTTTGGCTCAGATCAAGGCGGGGTTATCGATCTATCCGGGCGGTTGAGCCTGAAGGATTTGGTGGCCGTGCTCAAACAGGCGGCCCTGTTCGTGGGCATCGACTCGGGGGTCATGCATCTGGCCAGTGCCCTTGATCTCCCGGTAGTGGGCCTGTTCGGCCCCACGGACCCCTTCTATGTCGGGCCCCAGAACCGTCGGAGCCGGGTGGTGCGCGAGGAGCTGGCCTGCATGCCGTGCTATGTCAAACCGAGCTGCCGGGAATACGATTGCCTGCGCATATTGGGCGTGGACCGGGTGTGGGATGCCTGCGTCGGACTTCTGGGTAGTACAGCCGGCTGACATCAAGCGGCTCGACGGATCCTTTACGGGGGGGAAGCGAGAGCATGGGCACGCAAGCCCTGGACAATTTTAAAGACCGGTACCGGGACTACCGCTGGGAGCCTCTGGCGCACCGTTCCGCCGCGTCCATCCGCAGTGTCTACCGGCTTGTCAAGGATGGGGTTCCGGCCTTTTATATCAAGATCTATGATCCGGTCACGCCATTACAAAAACTCGTCAACCGCCTGCGCCCGCGCACCCTGCATGAGGCGCGCATGCTCGAGCGCCTGCGATGCTCAGGCATCCGCGTGCCCGGCGTGGCTGCGCATCTGAGATGCAAAGGGGCTTCGGCACTGGTCACCGAGGCCGTCCATCCGGTGCGCCCGCTCTGGGATCTGGACCGCCCCGCGCAAGCGTCCATCCTGCTGGACATGGCCGTAGAGCTTCTGCAGAACAGGTTTTTCTATAGCGACCTGCATGCGGGCAATGTCCTCCTGGATAAGGAAAGCCGGCCGGTGCTGATCGATGCCTATGAGATCAAACCCCTGGCCCGGGTCAGGCCGCGTCACATCATCGAGCTCATCAGCCAGGTGCACAGCGGTTACGGGCTGACGGAAAAGGATTTGGCCGCCGCGCTTCGAAAGCTTGGCAGGCCAGGCCAAGAGGCGCGGCTGATCGGACGCATCAAGTCGCGCGCGGCCGAGCTGCATGCCCGGAGGGTGGGGCGCTGGATCCGCCGCTCGCTTGCTGAAGGGAGTTTTTCAAGGCGGGAGCGCGCCGGTAACTATACGGCCCTGATAAACCGGCGCTTTGCCGTCGATATCCCGGCCTTGACCGACCGGATTACTCCCGCGGATAAGCCTGAACAGATGCTTGTCGGGGAGCAAACCATTACCCTGCATACTTTTCCCCGCCCGGGCTGGTTCACCACACCGCAGGCCATACGCGAATGGAAGGGTCTGCTGACCCTGTTTTTCAATATGGTCCCCTGCGACGAGCCCGTGGCCGCCATTGTCTACAAGGATCGCCGCAGCGTGCTGGCCACTACGTCCGCTCACGATGGCCCCGATCTGGAAGCATGGCTGCGGCGAAACTTCACGGTCATGGACTTCCCGCAGAAGCGGCGCTGCGCAGACGCGCTGGGCAGGACAATCGGAGGCCTGCACGCCAAAAATATCCGGCATGCCGAGCTTGTCTGTTCGCGTATCAAGGTGGGACAGGATCCGCTGCGATTTATTTTCTTGCCGTCGGCTTCCATAACGCAAAGGCGCGCTTTGACTCCCGGGGAAAGCTTGGCGGCCCTGACCCAGCTTGATCTGAGCCTGCCCGTAGCGGTGGGACGGACGCTCAAGCTGACCTTTATCAAGGCCTATGCGGCCGCCGCCGGCGATGAAACCCGCCGGGTGGCGCGGGGGTGCGCTTTCATTGCCGCGGGGGGGCGCTAAAGACTATGCATATCAGCCGACATCGCTTCGAAGCGCTCGTCAAGGATATCACCGCCGAGGTCATGGCGGCGCTTTCACCCGAGATGCGCCGCAAGGCCGAGCATATCCTCGTGGTAACCGCCGATCGGCCGAGCAGGGAGCAGTGCGATTGGTATAACGAAGGGCAGGCGGATCTCCTCGGTCTCTTTGAGGGCGTGTCGCTGCCGGAACGCCATACCGGTGATAGGGAATATCTCCCGGACCAGATCACCCTTTTCCGCACCCCCTTATCCGATATGTGCGCGGATGAGGCCGATTTACTCGAAGAGATCCGCATCACCGTCATTCACGAGCTGGGGCACTTTTTCGGCTTCGGCGAGGATGCGCTGGAGAAGCTCGGCTTCGCCTAGCATTCCAGCTTGCATTCAAGCGGCACCTTTGACTCGGGGCATCCGTGCCCCTCGCCCTTCGGGCGTACGCAAGGCGCGTCCAATTTCGCTTTCCTGCGAAATTGTGTCGGCTGCGTCGTCGGCGACTCGGAGTACTAAATATGTACACCTGCGTCGCCTCCTCCTGGCCTTCGCGGTGTCATCTTGAATGCAAACTGGAATGAGCTTTAAGCTCTTTAGTCAGCGACCATTTTTCTGCCGAGCTCTTCGGCTTCCTTCATGAGGGTCTTGTTGGATTTGATCTCGCCCGCATCCATGGCACTGCCGTACACCATGCCCACCAAGGTCGATTCCGTGTAGCTGAAGGCGTCCTGGAAGGTGCGCAAGGCATTGATGCAGCCCGAGTCAAAGGGGTCGGCGCCGCCGTAGCTCATGGCCACCGCGATGCGCTTGCCGGCAAAGGGGTGCTTGGCATAGGCCGGCAGGGCGAATAAGCGGTCCATCCACAGCTTGGTCTGGGCCGACATGGTAAACCAGTAGACCGGGCTGGCGATAACCCAGGCCCGGGCTTCGATCAGCTTCTTGTAGAGGCCCTGCATGTCGTCACGGATGGAGCATCCCTTGCCGCCCTTCTTCTGGCAATGGTAGCAGGACGTGCAGGCCTCGATTTTCAGGCCTTGAATAAAGACCGTCTCCACCTCGGCGCCTTGGGCCTTGGCGCCCTTGGCGATCGCCCCGGCTAAGAGCGCGCTGTTGCCGTGCTTCCTCGGGCTGCCCAACAGCACCAGAACCTTGACGGGTTTGTCCTTTTTCGCCATGCGTACATCCCTCCTTTCATGCGCTCACACGCCATTTCAGGCTACACTATCCGCAGGGTGGTGATCAATGCCTATTACCGGATGCGAACGTGCCGGTAGGCAATGGTGGACTAAAGTACCGATAAAAACCCGGGAAACACCATGGGGCGGGTAAAAAAACTATTGACTTATGGGTTAGTTTACCGCCATTTTGGAATAACTAACGAAATGGGGAGGTTCATAGTGAACAGTATCAAGGAAATACGAAAAGCAAAGGGGTTAACCTTGGAAACACTTTCCAAAGCGTGCGGTGTTTCCGCCAAGACCATCCTGCAATACGAACATGAACCGCCCAAACGGCCCAGTCGCAAGGTCGTCGATAAGCTCTCGCAAGGGCTTGGCATCAGCGCCGAAGAGCTGCTCCAGGTCATACAGGCCCCCGGGCATGGAGGGGGGGCTCTCGGGCCGCAGGACGTGATCGAGTTGAGCGATGCGCACTTGGCCAAGGTCTTAAGCCTGGTGGAAAAGGAGATCCGTGAGCTCCAGCTGCTGCTGCTTGAGTACGCCGACATCCAGTCGCAGCATCCCGCCCTGGCCAAGGCCATGGATTATATCTCGGCCGATATCAATCTCTTGACCGAGATCCAGGGTTTCTTCGCATAGGTATCCGTGTAAAATAATGTGCCCAAAGCAGGCTTAACGCCATGATTGCCATCGAGAATGCCGCCAAGGTATACGATGGCGGGGTCACGGCCCTGTCCGGGGTCAGCCTGCGCATCGAAAAGGGGGAGTGCTGCTGCATCCAGGGCCCCAGCGGCGCCGGCAAGACCACCCTGCTCAATCTTATCTACGGCCTTGAGCGACCGACCAGCGGGAGCGTCGAGGTGGCCGGGATCAATCCGGCGCGCGCGAGCCATGCCACGCTGCAGGGCCTCAGGCGGCATATGGGGTTCGCCTTCCAGGACTTCAAACTCGTGGAAGGCTGGAGCGCCTATGAAAACGCGGCCGTGGTCCTGGAAATGGCGGGCAAACCGCGCAGCTATGTGCGCTCGCGGGTATGGAAGGTTCTGGAATGGGTCGGCCTCCAGCATCGCATGTATGAACGGGCGGCCGACCTTTCCGGCGGAGAACGACAGCGGTTGGCCCTGGCGCGCGCGGTCGTGCACACACCGGAAATCATCCTGGCCGACGAGCCCGTGGCCAGCATGGACCAGATGTCCGCCCAGGTGGTCATGAATCTTATCTTCCGGATGCACAAACGCGGCATGACGGTCATCATCGCCAGTCACGGCAAGGATTTCCTCAACGAAGGGACGTCGCTCATCCGACTTAATCACGGCATGATCGAGGACGCTTAAGTGTTCCCGATACCCTATATCGCACGACATCTGAAGCGCGCCCTGACCCTGCGGCCCTTATCCGTCTTTCTGACCCTCCTGGCCTGCAGCTTGGCCGGAACCCTGTTGGCGCTGAGCGTGTATGCCGTCGACCTGGCGCGCACGGCCTCGCTCGTGCCGGTCTCGGCCAGCTCCATGATGGTCTATATCAAGGGCCGTCCGACCACGGAAGCGATCGAGCGGCTGAGGCAGGACCTGGCGAGCCTGCCCGGCATCGAACGGATCATTTTCATACCGCGCGCCGAGGGGCTAAAACGTATGCGGCACTGGCTGGGGGCCGACAACCCTCTCGTGGCCGATCTCGAAGCGGACGAGCTGCCCGATGCCTTCGAGGTGCGCCTCGATCCGAACCATATGGACCAGGCGCAAACGCTGGCGGTCCGCATCGGACATCTGGCCGCGATCGAGGATGTCCGTTACAACCAGGGGCTCATGGGGCATCTGGCGGGTTCATACCGCGGGATAATGACGACGGGCATCATCTTCGCCGCGGGCCTGATCCTCTGCCTGGGGCTGATCGTATTTCTCACCGTGCGCGTGTCCCTGGAAGGACGTCGCGACGAGATCGAAATCCTGACGCTCTTAGGCGCCGACCGGCTGTTCCTGTATACACCTCATGTCATGGAGGCCCTGGGTCTGTGCATCGCCGGCGCCGTGCTGGGCTGCCTTTTGGCGGGATATCTGGTCGAGGCCCTGCGCGCGCATATCTCGATCCTTCAAGGCGTCATGGGCGCCTTCAACCTGTGGCAGGCCGCGGTGGTGATCGTGCTGTGCATGCTTTTGAGCCTGACGGGTGTCGGATTGGCTCTGAGGCGATGAGTAGGCACGTTTTTGCGGCGACCCTCCTGGTGCTGGCGCTCTCGGCCCAGCTCCTGGCGGCGCCCGAAGAACAGCGGCTCAAGGAACTCGGCCAGAAGGTGAAGGTCACGGATGCCAAGCGCCGCTCGGTGGAGGATGGCCTGCGCGTGATCGATGGACGCATCGCCGCCATCCAGAAAGACCTGGATCAACGCCAAGCCGATATCGACAACCGTACCCGACTTCTGAATGACTACGGCGCACGCATCAGGGAATACGACAGCTCCCTGGCCGATACACGCGAACATTTTAAACATAAGGCCATCGGTTTTTACAAGGGCGCCCTCATCGATACCCTAGATCTTACCCTGGCCCACACCGAGCTGACCGGTTATCTGTCGGCGGCCGTGGCCAGGGACCGTGAAACCCTGGACTATTACCAGCGCGTTTCTCGCATGAAGAAGGCCGCCCAACAGGGCTTAAAGGACCAGACCAGGGCCCTGAACCAGGACCTGGAGCAGCTGGCCGCGCGCATGCGGGAACTCGAAACGGAAAAAGGGAAAAAAAAGGTATTATTGGCCGCGTTGAAGCAGGAGACCCTGTCTTACCAACAGGAGATCGAGCGGCTTATGGAGCGTATCCAGGCCCGCAAAAAGAAGGAGCAGGAAGCCTATACGGGGATCGCCCGGAACAAAGGCTCCCTGCCGTGGCCGGTGGACGGACGTGTCGTACGCCGCTTCGGGCGCTTTCGAGATAACGGCGTGGTTCAGATCTCCCAGGGCATAGATATCCGCACCGCCGCCGCCGCCCCGGTCAAAAGCATCTTCAAGGGCAAGGTCGCCTACGTGGGAGCCATCGACCGCTTCGGCACTACCGTGATCGTGGACCACGGCGGCGGTTACTATTCGATCTACGGCAATCTCGGCCGAGGCTTGAAGAAGGCGGGCGAAGCGGTGCAAAGCCGGGAAACCATCGCGCTATCCGGGACGCAGGCCCCCCTGCTGCATTTTGAAATCCGCCTGCACGGCAAACCCCAGGATCCCAGCCTCTGGTTGGTAAACGGGAAAAAGGCGCAAAGCCCGCCTTGATGCGCAAGACAACCTGCCGTGCGTGACGGTGCTATTATCGGAACTATTTTATATTGTCCACCGTTGTGCTATATAGGCCCGTAACTCATTTGGGGAGACGATATGAAAAGAAGCAAGGCATTCTGGCCCGTCGTGATTGTGTTGATCGGTGTGGTGTGCATGTTCGCGCTGAACAGGAGCGTGGTGCTCAATGCGGATACCCTCAAGATTTATCCCCAACTGGAAAAATTCACCGACTGTCTGGATAAGATCCAGAAATACTACGTGGAAGAGGTGCCGGCCGATAAGCTCATCGACGGTGCGATCAAAGGCATGACCTCGGCCTTGGACCCCCACTCCACCTACCTTACCAAGGAAGACTATAAGGAGATGCAGGTCACCACCACCGGCAGCTTCGGCGGCCTGGGCATCGAGCTGGGCCTGCGCGAAGGGGTGTTGACGGTCATTACGCCCATTGAAGGCACCCCGGCCTTTGAGGCCAAGATCCAGCCCGGCGACATGATCATCAAGATTGAAGACAAACCCACGCTGGATATGACCTTGGACGAAGCCGTGAAGCTGCTGCGCGGCCCCAAAGGCACCAAGGTCACCATCACCATCCAGCGCGGTCTTAAGGAAAAGGCCTTCGACGTCACCATTACGCGCGCCATCATCCACATCGAAAGCGTCAAGTCCATGGTCCTTGAGCCCGGTTACGGTTATATCAGGGTGCGGCAGTTCCAGGCGGATACCACCGATGTGATCCAGAAGGCCATGACCGAGATGGCGCCGAACCTCAAAGGACTTGTCCTGGATTTGCGCTACGACCCGGGCGGGCTCCTGGATCAGGCCATCAAGGTGAGCGACCTATTCCTCAGCGAAGGCAAGATCGTTTCGACCGAAGGCCGCCTGCCCGAAGACCGCAAGGTGTCCATGGCGCATAAAGCGGGCACGTTCGAGGGCTTCCCCATCGTGGCGCTCATCAACGGCGGTACGGCCAGCGCGGCCGAGATCGTGGCCGGCGCCCTGCAGGACAACAAACGGGCCGTGATTCTGGGCACCAAGAGTTTCGGCAAGGCCTCGGTCCAGACCGTGATCCCCCTGTCCGACGGCTCGGCGCTCAAGCTCACCGTGGCGCGCTACCTGACGCCTTCGGGCCAATCCATCCAGGCCAAGGGTATTACCCCGGATATCATCGTGGAACAGGTGCTGCCGGAGAACGGCGGCAGCCAGAAATTCTTGCGTGAAAAGGATCTCAAGCAGCACCTCGAACCGGCCGGCAAGGAGACGGAGGAGCTCGCGCCCGAGGAAAAAATTGACCTGAAAAAGGGGGTTAAACCCGCCGACATGCTGCGCGAGGACTACCAGCTCAAGTATGCCTTGGACCTTCTCAAGAGTTGGCAGGTGTTCGATAAGCATAAGAATCCCGCATGAGCAAGGCTAAGGCGAATCGCAAGGTGCCGATAATCGTCATTATCGGCGTCGTCATCCTCATCCTGGCTGGTCTGGCCTGGTTTCTGGAGCGACGCACGTCCCCTCCGCCGGGGCCCACGGCCCCGACGGAGGCCCAAAGGTCCCAAGCCGATATCAGGCTTATGATCAAAGGCTGCCTGTTCGACCTGGGAATTCATAAAGACCAGGTCGAGATCTACGAACAGACCTTCCAGGTCAAGATCGAGAAGACATATACCCGCAACCAGCTCGCATCAGCATTCGCGCCCTTGAAGCCTTATGGCCGCGTCGAGATCAAGGATGTCCGGCATGTGGCGATCAAGGTCGACGAGCGGACCTGGATCATCGAGTTCATCCAGGCCGAAAAGGAAGAGACCGTTGCCCGCATTCCTCCGCCTGTTCCGGTCCCGCTCAAGCCCGGGCGGCTGGCCATCATCGTGGACGACATGGGGACGGAGATGCAGCCGGCCCGGCAGTTGGCCGCCATCGAGGGTGATCTCACCTTTTCGATCATGCCCTTAAGGCCCGCTTCACGCGAGGTGGCCCAGTACCTACACGCCAAGGGCCGCGAGCTGCTCCTGCACCTGCCCATGCAGGGCAACGGCGGCAAAGATCCCGGCGAGGGCGCGATCTATAAAGACATGACCCCGGCGCATATCAAGACCATCCTGAGCATGGATTTGCGCGCCGTGCCCTATATCGTGGGCGCGAACAATCACATGGGCTCCGAGACAACCCCGGACCGGGCCATCATGCTCCAGGTCATGCAGGAGCTCAAGCGACATCGGCTCTTCTTCATCGACAGCCTGACCACCAGCGACTCGGTGGCCGTCAGCGTCGCGCGCGAGGTAGGATTGCCCCACAACGCCCGTGACATATTTCTGGACAACGAACAGAACGATGCCTACATCATGGGCCAGCTGGCCAAGCTCAAAAACATCGCCCGCAAGCACGCCAGCGCCATCGCCATCTGCCACCCGTACCCGGAGACCATCGCGGTCCTGGCGCGCGAGGTCCCCAAATTTAAAGCTGAGGGGATCACGTTAATGCGCGTCTCGACCTTCGCACGCAAGTGAACCATCATGGACCGAGAGCGCACACCGCCACGCCAAGAAAGGCGTACGCCATCCTTTTAAGGCGCACCGAGAATTGACTCGCGCCCGGCAGTGCGCTATAGAAGGCTCGGTATGAAACATTGGTACGTGGTACAGACCAACCCCCGCGAGGAAGGCGTGGCCTCCTCGGTCCTGAAACAGCAGGGCCTCGATATCTATCAGCCCTACATGCAGCGTTATGTCTTCCACGCCCGTAAGAAGACCCTGAAACGCTACCCGCTTTTTCCCAACTACCTGTTCGTCAACGTGAGCCCCAGCGAGGAAGAGCTCCACAAGGTCAGGTGGTGCCGCGGCGTGAGGCGCATCCTGCTCGACAACTATACGCCCGTGCCCATCGACGAAGATTTCATTATAGGCCTGCGCTCCCTGGAAGACAGCGACGAGGGCATCATCAAGAAGCCGGTCGAGTTCAAGAGTGGCGATGTGGTGCGCGTCAAGGCCGGTCCCATGAAAGACCTGCAGGGCGTGTTCGAATCCTGGGACTCGGATGAAGGCCGGGTAAAGATCCTGATCGAGATGGTAAGCAACCAGGCCAAGGTCGTACTGCATTCCTCCCTGCTGGAAAAGGCCTAAAGAGAGAGGAGACACGGCGATCCAGACCATCTACGGCCGCACACGGGGACTCAAGGCCTCTTTGGTTCATGCGCTGGAAAGGCTTTACCGCCGCAGGCTTCCACCCGATGCCGCCGTAACCCATGAGCTGTGCACGGAGCTCGCGCGTCTGTCGCATGCCGCCGGCGTGCAGATCGGGGTGCTGATCGACCGCGGCGGCGCCGTGGAGTATGTCATCGCCGGAGACGCCAGCTCCCTGTCCATCCCGCCCCTTGACCGCCGCCGCAGCCATCACGGCCGTCTGCAGGGACTGCGCCTCATCCACACCCATTTCGGCGATACCGGCCTTTCCTCCGAAGATCTCACTGATCTGGCGCGTCTCAGACTGGACCTGATCTATGCCGTCACCGTCTTAGAGGGAGGCGAACCGGGTCTGGCGCATGGCGCGCACCTGACCCCTGACGGCCCGGATACCCTGGTCTGGAAGCTCCTGGATCCGATACCCACCTACCGTGTCGAGATCCCCTTCGAGCGCTTCATCAGCGACTTGGAGGATTCCATCGGCCGCATGCACCGCGCCAAGGCCGTCAGCGCGGGCGATCGCGCCATCCTGGTGGCCACCGGACAGCCCGGCAACGCCGCCATCGAGATCAACTTGGCCGAGCTGAGAAGCCTGGCGCAATCGGCCGGTATCGCCGTGCTTGACACCGTCATCCAGCGCCGGCCCCAACCCGACCCGCGCTACGTGCTGGGCAAGGGCAAGCTCCAGGAGATCTATATCAAGGCCCTGGCCATGGACGCCAACCTGATCGTCTTCGACCACGAGCTTTCCCCTTCCCAGGCGCGCTCCATCTCCGACCTGGTGGATATGCGCGTCATCGACCGCACCCAGGTCATCCTGGACATCTTCGCCAAACGCGCCCGCACCATGGAAGGCAAGATCCAGGTCGAGCTGGCCCAGCTCAAGTACAACATGCCGCGCCTGGTGGGCAAGAACCCGGCTTTGAGCAGGCTCGCCGGCGGCATCGGCACCAAAGGCCCCGGAGAGACCAAGCTGGAGATCGACCGCCGGCGCGCCAAGGAGCGCATGGCCCGTCTGGAAAAGGAAACACGGCGCATCAGCGCCAAACGGGCGCTGACACGCCGCAGACGCAGCAGCCGTCATATCCCGGTCATCTCCATCATCGGCTACACCAATACCGGCAAATCCACGTTGCTCAATACCCTGACCAAGAGCCGGGTACTGGCCGCGGACATGCCGTTCGCCACGCTGGACCCTTCCAGCAAGCGCCTGCGCTTCCCGCGCGAGATCGAGGTCATCATCACCGATACCGTGGGATTCATCCGCGACCTGCCCGACGACCTCAAGGCCGCCTTCATGGCCACCTTGGAAGAACTTTCCGACGCCGATCTCTTATTGGAGGTCATCGATGTCTCCGATCCCCATATCGACTACCGCATGCAGGCCGTGGATGACATCCTGGCCATCCTGGGCCTCAAGGATAAACACCGTCTCAGGGTCTTCAACAAGGCCGACCGCTGCGAGAAGGAACTGGCCCTTACATTGACCGCGCGCTACCACGGCGTGCTCGTCTCGGCCCTGGACCGCGCCACCTTAAGCCCGCTCATCGAACGCCTGGAACAGTTTTTCATAGATCAGGCAGGTCAAAGGTGAAAGGGTAAGCATCATAGGCGGAGCAATGACCCGCATGAATCATTGCCGATCGGGTGGCCGGTATGATACAAGAGGGTCATGGCGGTTCGCATCGTTCGTCTTGGAACCCCGCGATTACCCGATGAAGGCATCCGCATCGGCACGGTTAGGCGTGTGCCCCGCGGGGTGAAGAAGAGCGATTACGCCTCCGGGAACTGGTATGATGTGTGGTTTCCGAACCTTGCGCCCAGTCCTCAGACCATGAAGATGGGGCGGAATGCCAAGAACGCAGCGCAATGGAAGACCTTCGGTCGGAAGTACCGCGCCGAGATGTCCACGCCCGAAAACAGTCGCATCCTGGACCTGCTGGCCGCGCTCTCGCATACCTGCAACTTCTCCGTGGGCTGCTACTGCGCCGACGAGGGGCGTTGTCATCGTATGGTCCTGCGCGCGCTCTTGCTGGAGCGCGGCGCGGATATGCTATAACACCAAGGGAGGGCTGAAGCATGCGGATCTTTATGACCGGCGGCACGGGTTTTGTCGGCACCTATCTGTCCGGGTACCTGGCCGGAGAAGGACATGAGGTCACCATCCTGACCTCCTCGTTCGATACGGCCGGCGCCTCCCCCGGAGAGGGCATTGCCTATCTGCCGGGCAATCCTACGGTCCAGGGGCCCTGGCAGGAAAAGGTCCGCGATCATGACGTGATCATCAACCTGGCCGGCGCGTCGATCTTTCACCGCTGGAACAGGGCGTACAAAGAGATCTTACGCCAGAGCCGCATTCAGACCACCCGCAATCTGGTGGAAGCCCTGGACGGCAGGGCCGACAAGCAGGTCGCCTTTTTGAGCACCTCGGCCGTGGGGTATTACGGCTTTACGGGCGATGAGGAGCTGGCCGAGGACGCGCCGGCCGGCACGGACTTCCTGGCCCGCCTGGCCCATGATTGGGAGCAGGAGGCCCTACGCGCCCGGGATAAAGGCGCGCGCGTAATCATCACCCGCTTCGGCATCGTGCTGGGCAAAGCAGGCGGGGCGCTGGGTCAGATGATCCCCCTGTTCCGGCTGGGCCTGGGCGGCCCACTGGCAAGCGGGCGGCAGTGGTTTTCCTGGGTGCACCTGCACGACCTGGCCCGCGCCTTCGCCTTTCTGATCGGGCACCAATCGGCGGCCGGGCCGATCAACCTGTGCGCGCCGCAGCCGGTGCGCAACCGTGACCTGGCCCGGGCGATCGGCAAGGTCCTCAAGCGCCCCGCGATCCTGCCCGCCCCGGGGTTCATGATCAGGCTCATCCTGGGCGAATTCGGCAGCGTCCTGCTCAAGGGCCAGCGCGTCATCCCCCGCGCCTTGCAGGAGCAGGGTTTCGGCTTTCACTACCCGATGATTCACGAGGCCTTGCGAAATATCGTAGGTACATAGAGTACCGATGCATCATAGGGAAAAACGCCGTGCCACTGGGTTGCTGATCGCGCGGGCCTTGCTCATGGGCGGTGGCGCGCCTCAGGCCTTGTACCGCTCGCACCTGCTTCGGCCAGAAAACTCGAACCACGCGGGCGTAATGGATTCAAAGGTGAATTTATCGCAAAAGGGCTTGAGACAGGTCTGAGCCCATTCGTGAGGCTTTCCGTAAAATATCATGGCGCTCTTTCACCTTTGCGCGGTCGAACATGCCGTAGACTGGCAATTCTGCGATGATTTCATATCCCAAGGCTTCCAGGGGAAGACGCATGGCATCCAGCGTGAATCCCCTATCACGCTCATTTTCCTGCTCGCAGATCGCAACTAACACGGCCTTGCGCCCTTGACCGGCCAGGCGGCTCGACCAACCTCGGGGGCGCTTGTCATCAAAGTCATAAAAACAGTACAGACGGTCTATGAAGGCCTTCATCCATGACGTAACATTATAGTTGTGAGCGGGAGATACGAGGACCAGCCCCTGAGATGCAAGGATGGATGGATAGATAAGAGACATTCCATCATGCAATCCGGTACAGATGCGATCCTTCCGGCACTGCTCGCACCCGATACACCCTTGATAGTGAAAATCCCGCAAATGAAGGGCATTGGCGGGGATTCGGTTTTCAATAATTTCTTTGAGCAGATAGTGTAATAGAATATCCGAATTCCCGCCCTTTCGGGGACTCCCTCCGATACCTAATACCATTGGCTTGGGAGGTTCATTGTTCATGCATGCCTTGATCAGGTCATCGACAGAACGCACAGGTACGGCTCCCTCTTTATTAATCCGAGATACGTATTCATCAAACTCCAAGTCGGATACGCTACAAGCCGCATGGTTATAAGAACGCGCGGGCAGGGGCTTGACCTGCATGACCGCCATCCAAACGCCACCGACCATAAAGAACTTCTCATACGGTAACGAAAAATTTTCTTTTTTTAAAGATCGTTCTGGCACCATTATTCACTCCCTGCCAGTGGAGTCAAGGAATAAAGGTCCCGCCCGCCAAATGACCCCACGAGCCAAGCCTTGTCCATCCATTGCGCCGTGCTGCCGCGCCGTATATAATATGCCCCAGTCATGCAGAACCCCGATAGAGCCCTGGAGCCGTTCCACCCCCTGGTGCAGGCTTGGTTTGTCAAGCGTCTGGGCCGGCCGACCGACATCCAGGCCAAGGCCTGGCCGATCATCGCCCAAGGCCGGCATTGTCTGGTCACGGCGCCCACGGGCAGCGGCAAGACGCTGACGGCCTTTTTATGGGCCCTCAACCAGCTCATCACCGGCGTCTGGGCCACGGGCCGGCCCCGCGTGCTGTATGTATCGCCCTTGAAAGCATTGGGGAACGACATCCGCCGGAACCTCATCGCGCCCCTGGGCGAGCTGGCCTTGGCCTTCAAGGCCGCGGGCGAACCTTTTCCCCATATCGGCGTGCTCACGCGCAGCGGCGACACCCCGGCCGATGAGCGCCGGAAGATGTCCAAACACCCGCCCGAGATCCTCATCACCACGCCCGAGAGCCTCAATATCCTCTTGAGCTCCGCGAGCGGCGAGGCCATGCTGGGCGGGATCGTCACCGTTATCCTGGATGAGATCCATGCCGTGACGGCCACCAAGCGCGGCACCCATTTGATTACGGCTGTGGAACGCCTGACGCGCCTGGCAGGTGAGTTTCAGCGCCTGGCGCTCTCCGCCACGGTCAAGCCGCTGTCCGCCGTGGCCGACTTTATGGCCGGGTACCGCCTCACCGGGCAAGACGGCGGGTATGAGAAACGCAGCGTCGTCGTTATCCAGGGTGCGGATGAGAAGCGCCTGGATATCCGCGTGAGCTTTCCGCCCGAGGCGCGCGAGCAGATGGTGGATGATTCCCGCTGGCCCGCGCTGGCCGCCGCCTTCCGGCCGATCATCAAGGCGAGCGCCGCGACCCTGCTCTTCGTCAACAGCCGCCGTACGGCCGAACGGCTCACGCGTCTGATCAATGCAGACGAGCCGACCGAGCTGGCCTATGCGCACCATGGCTCCCTGGCGCGCGAGATCCGTCTGGCCGTGGAACAAAAGCTCAAAAAAGGGGAGCTTAAGGCCATCGTGGCCACCAGCTCGCTCGAGCTGGGCATCGACATCGGCGAGCTTGAGAAGGTGATCCTGGTCCAGACGCCACCTTCCATCGCCGCGGCGATCCAGCGTATCGGCCGCGCCGGACACCGGGTGGGCGGCATCAGCCGCGGCCTCATCTACCCCACCCACGGCCTGGATTTCCTTACCGCCGCCGTGCTGGCCAGGGCCGTGATGGAGCAGGATATCGAATCCATGAAGCCCATTACGGCGCCGCTGGACGTCCTGGCCCAGGTCATCCTCTCCATGGCCGGGCGCGAGTGCTGGGACATTGACGAACTCTTCGCCTTCATCCGCACCTGCGAGCCTTACCACGAGCTGAAGCGCTCTCAGTTCGACCTGGTGCTGGACATGCTGGCGGGCCGCTACGCGGATACACGCCTGCGCGAGCTGAAGCCCCGCATATCGCTCGACAAGGTGGAGGGCACGGTGCAGGCCAAAGAAGGCGCTCAGCGCCTGATCTACCTCTCCGGCGGCACGATCCCCGAGCGGGGCTACTTCGACCTGCGCCTGGAAGGCACGCGCGCCAAGATCGGCGAACTGGACGAGGAGTTCGTCTGGGAGCGCCGCATCGGCGATACCTTCCCCTTAGGAGCCCAGGTCTGGCGCATCCAGCGCATCACCTCCAATGACGTCGAGGTGGCCCCGAGTGCGGCCAAACCCGGCATCCTGCCCTTTTGGCGGGCCGAAGACCAGAACCGTGACTTCCACTTCGCGCACAAGATCCTCATCTTCCTTCAGGAGTATACCGCCCGCCTGGATGACCCTGACCTGGGCGCGGAACTGAAACGAAACTATTGTCTGGATCAGACCGCGGCCGTGGAGCTGATCGAATTCCTGGGGCGCCAGCGCCACGCCACCGGATCTGAGCTGCCGCACCGCCGGCACATCATCGTCGAATACCTTGGCGAGGCAGCGCAGGCATCGGACAAGCACCAGGTGATCCTCCACACCCTCTGGGGCGGCCGCGTCAACAAGCCGTTCAGTCTGGCCCTGCAGGCGGCCTGGGAGGAGAAATTCCACACGTTGATCGAGACCATTACCAGCAATGAGGGCATCCTCCTCATCCTGCCTTTTCCCGTAAGCGCCGCCGAGATCTTTGCTCTGGTGAGCCCGGAGAACTTGGAGCGGCTCTTGCGAAGCAGTCTGGAATCAAGCGGCTTCTTCGGCGCCCGGTTTCGGGAAAACGCCGGTCGCGCCCTGCTCCTGCCGCGCGCGGACTTCAAGCGGCGCCTGCCGCTGTGGCTTAATCGCTTGCGCGCCAAGCAGCTCATGGAGGCCGTGCTTAAGTATCCGGATTTCCCGATCCTCTTAGAGACCTGGCGCACCTGCCTCAAGGATGAATTCGATCTGGCGAACCTTGCCACGCTCCTGGATGAGATCCGCACCGGCGGCATAGCCTTGAGCGAGGCGCGCACCACGTTAGCCTCGCCCTTGGCCGAGGGCCTGATCTGGAAGCAGACCAACACCTTCATGTACAGCGACGACACCCCGAGTTCCGGCAAGGCCTCATCGTTGAGCCGGGAGCTGCTTAAGGAAATTGTCTCGTCCAGCAGCCTGCGGCCGCGCATCCCGGAAAGCCTGGTCACAGCCTTGGAGGACAAGCTCAAGCGCACGGCCCCGGGCTATGCCCCGCGCTTTAGCATTGATCTGCTGGACTGGGTCAAGGAACGCCTGCTCATTCCAGAGCCGGAGTGGCAGGCCCTGCTGGAGGCGGTTACGCGCGACCACGGCCCGGACGCAGTGCAAGCAACCGCCCCGATTCATGATAAACTCGTGACGCTCACATTGCCGGGAGCAGGGCGACCGGTCGTCTGCGCCCTGGAAGATCGTGGCCGCATCACTCAGGCCTTCGGGCTGGAGTCCGACAGCCCGGAGACAAAAACTCAAATCGACGAGGCCCTTCTGGCCGATATCCTGCTCCAGTGGCTCAGCTTCTATGGGCCGCTGGAACTGCGCGTTATTCAGGAGGCGCTGGGGATAAGCGCTTCCACGCTGAATGATCTGCTCTCCGGATTGGCCGAGGATCAGGCCGTTGCCATCGACCTCCTGAGCGAGCATGCCAACGAAACTCAAGTCTGCGAGCGTGAAAACCTGGAGATCCTGCTGCGCATGGCGCGTGCGGCCCGCCGGCCGGTCTTCAAGGCCCTGGCGATCGAGCGCCTGCCTCTCTACCTGGCCGCCTGGCAGGGCTTGACCGCGCCGGGGGAGACCGTGGAAGATCTGCAGGCGCGCCTCGATCAGCTCTTCGGCTACCCGGCCTTAGCCGAGCTCTGGGAAGGACAGATCCTACCGGCGCGCCTGAACCCTTATTATTCATCCTGGCTGGATGGGCTGCTGCAGACCAGCGACCTGGCCTGGTTCGGCTGCGGCAAAGGGCGGCTGGGGTTTGCCTTCAGAGAAGATCTCGAACTCTATCTGAGTGGTACGGTTTGTGAGACATCGATGCAAGACTGTCCGGAAGAACTCGCCCGTCTCTTCCCCCGTGAGGGCGGGCGCTACAGCCTGCTCGAGATCATGCAGTTTACGCACAAGGACAGCGCCGGCCTGACCCGCGCGCTCTGGGACCTTCTCTGGCAGGGCAGGGTCAGCAACGACAGCTTTGCCGCGCTGCGCCAGGGCATCCTGACTCGGTTTGCGCCCGTCACACCACGCGATGACCACCGGCGCACCGCGCGCACGAGCCGCAGCCGCTGGAGCATGCCCAAGCCGTTTCCCGGTCACTGGTATGCCCTCGCAATCCCGGATCAGGAAGTTGATCCCCTGGTGCAGATGGAGCTTGCCAAGGACCGCGTGCGCCAGCTCTTAAGGCGTTACGGCATCCTGTTCCGTGAGCTTTTGGCCCATGAGCAGACCAGCTTGCAGTGGGGCGCTGTCTTCAAGGCGCTCAGACTTATGGAGCTCTCAGGCGAAATCATCTCCGGCCACTTCTTTGAAGCTATCCCGGGCCTGCAGTTCATGAGCTATGAGGCCTTTCGATTTTTAAGCGCCTCCCTGCCGGAGGATGCCGTGTACTGGATGAACGCCTGCGACCCGGCCAGCCTCTGCGGTGTTCAGCTCGAAGGCCTTAAAACGAAGCTCCCCAGCCGCACACCCACCACCTTCCTGGTCTACCGCGGCGCCACACTCGTGCTGGTGGCGCGCCAAGGCGGCCGCACGTTGCACTTTCATACCCCGCCTGATGACCCGCGTATGGCCGAATACCTCGCCTTTTTCAAGACGCTCCTGGGCCGGGAGTTCAACCCGCTCAAGATCATTACCGTGGAAACCATCAATGGAGAGCCGGCCCTTGAAAGTACCTATGCCCCAATTCTGCGATCTTTCGGTTTCACCGGCTACCATAAAGGATTGGAACTGGTGAAGAAGTATCCGTAACAGCACGCCGGAACGTTGTATACGTATTTTAAGAACGCCCCGGAGATCATTTCAGTCAGACGTCGCACCCGTGTGTGGCGGCATGTCGCCCGTCGAGCTGTTTACCGTTCATCCAGTACTTTTCGGATAGTCATGGCAAGCACGCTCATTTCCAATGGTTTCATAATAAATTCGCGGATGCCGATATGTTTTGCCCTTTCTTCCGAAATATGCTCGCTGTATCCGGTACATAGGATAATCGGTATATCAGGACGGATCTCCATGAGCTTTTGAGCCAACTTGTCTCCGGCCATGACCGGCATGGTCATATCCGTAATCACCAGGTCGAAGGCAAAAGGGTTTTTCCGGAACAGATCGTGGGCCTCTGTACTGCTTGTTCGGGTAACCACCGTATATCCCAGCTTGCCCAGCATTTTGCTTGCCAGATTAACGAGCACCGGCTCATCATCCACGTAGAGGATACGCTCTTTTCCAACCGGAAAAGATATACCCAGGGCAGGCTTTACCGGTATTGGCTCGGATTGAATTTCGGGCAGATAGATATCGAAAACCGTTCCCTGTCCCAGCGTGCTCTCGCAGGTGATGGCGCCGCCATGGCTCTTTACGATGCCGTGCACTACCGCCAGCCCAAGGCCGGTTCCATGCCCCAGTTCCTTGGTGGTGAAATACGGCTCAAAGATCCGTTCGAGAACCTCCGGCGGCATGCCCTGGCCGCTGTCTCGTATGGTGAGTTTCAAATACGGCCCGGGCAGCACGTCCGGATAATGCGCCACCTCCGCCGCATCGAGATATGCCTCCCGGAGTTTCACCTCCAGGACTCCCACGTTGCCATTCAATGCCTGTACCGCATTGGTGCAAAGGTTCATCATCACTTGGTGGATCTGGGTCGGGTCGGACATGATCTCTCCGGAAGTACTCAGATCCTTTCTGATCTCGATCGTGGTGGGGATTATGGAACGCAGCATCTTGAGCGATTCCTCGATCACGTTTTTAAGCGTGAGCGGCGCATACTCGGTGGGCGTCATACGGCTGAAGGTAAGGATCTGTTTGGCAAGGTCTTTCGCTCGTTCACTAGCCTTGAGCACCTGATGGATATAATCCATTGCCTTGGACGGTTGCGGGATATCATTTAACGCCAGATCGGCATATCCGATAATGGCGGAAAGGATATTGTTGAAATCATGGGCGATACCTCCGGCCAACGTCCCGACGGATTCCATCTTCTGGGCCTGAAAGAGTTGCATCTGGAGCCGTTTCTTCACTTCTTCCGCCTGTTTGCGATCGGTGATATCCCGGATGATGCCGACAATGTAGGCATCGCCTTTTTCATCTCGATACAGACTCTTCCTGGTCATGATGGTGTGGACGACCCCTCTGGCGTCGGTGAGCTCCTCTTCGTTGATGTTTTCTTGTCCGTGAGTAAAGACGCGTTCATCAATTTCCCGGAAGACATCGGCTTCATGCTTGGGGACGAAGTCATAGTCCGACTTTCCCAGGAGCTCTTCCCGGCTGTGTCCCATGAACTCGCACATGGCATTATTCAGCAAGACCCAGCGGTGTTGCCGGTCCTTGACAAAGATGGGGTCTGCCACGGCGTTGATGATCTCGTCCAGATAGTTCCTGGATGCCGCCAGGGCTTCTTCCGCCTGCTTGCGGTCATTGATATCGGTGAGGAAGCCTTCTATGAGCAAGGGGGTTCCGGATGCATCGAACACCATGCGCACACTGATGGAAATCCAAAGCTTGCTTCCATCTTTGCGGTAGAATTGGATTTCACGTCCGATGACCTCATTATGCTCGAGCAGGATGGCGATAATGGCATCCCGATCTTCCGGATGAACATAGGTCTGCTGCCGGATATTCGTGACCCGCTCCATCAGCTCGGCCGGGGAATCGTAGCCAAGGATGCTCGCCATGGCAGGATTGACGCTCAGGAATCGCCCTGCGATCGAGGTCTGGAAGAGCCCTTCCAGGGCATTCTCATAGATGCCTCGGTACTTTTCCTCGCTGTGGCGCAAGACTTCCATGGTCTGTTTGAGCCTGTCCGTCATGAGGTTAAAGGTGCGGGCCAGGACGCCGATCTCGTCCCGGGAGCGCACATCCACCATGTGATGCAGATCTCCCTGCGCAATTCTCTGGGCCGCCTCGGTCATCTGCCTGACCGGACGGGTAATGTTCCAGGCGATCAGAATACCTATCATACCGATCAAGAGCGTTATTGCCATTCCGGCCAGCCCCATGATGCGGGTCATCTGGATGCGGCCGCGGTTCAAGAATGTCCGGTAGCGTTGGAGTTCCTCCTCGTATACGCTGGTCCCGATTACCCAATCCCAGGGCGCATAGTATGCAAGCCGGGCTATTTTCCAGCGCGACTCGGGCTCTCCGGGGTTTTGCCAGCGATAGCGCACGGTGGCGAGTTCTCCGGGCTTGAGGGCTACGGCCTTATGGATGATCGCCTGGATGATCAAGCTGCCGTCGCTGTCGGTGCTCTCCCAGATGTCTTCCCCGTCGCGCTCGCCTTTATAGGAAATGACGTAACGGCCGCGGTCTTGGCCCTTGCCCCCCAGGACATAGACATAGCCTGTTTTGCCGACCGTGGTCTGCAGGATGGCCTGGCGTATCCGTGACTCGACGTTTTTCTGTCGAACCCCCACATACAACATACCGACCAAGGCGCCGGCCTGGTCTCTGATCGGTTCATAGGCGGTCAGGTACCACGCATTCACGACATACGCGCGCCCGTGGTAACTCCTTCCTTGCAGGATGGCGGCGATCACCGCATTGGGGGTGCCGTCGGGATTGACGGCCGGGATGTAGGTGCCTATCGCGCGCCGGCCGGTTTCGTCCATGACCGTAGTGGCCACGCGCAGCATGTCGCCGTTGGCGTTCATACGTTGGAAAATAGTGGCGGTTTCTCCGACCAGGCCGGCAACTTCATCAACCACGGCGGTCGGGACAGCCGGGTCGGAATTTTTGCCGAGCCAACGGCCGCCGATGAGCATCTTGCGGAGTTGGACCTCTACCGCCTTGTTCGTGAACTGATTGATCCCCGTCCAAGGGATGGTTTCGCCGGATAAGCTTACCTTTCCCGAAGCGGCGAGGATATGGTCGGCGACTTTAAGATTGTCGTTCACCTGTTGCTGGACCGCCTCGTTCTCCGTCCGGACAAGGTTGTAAACCCCCTGGGTGATATGATCCAGGTCGCCGGAGATCAATTCATCGACTTCGCCCTGGGCCAGCTTGTTGTACTGGTCGCTTTGCCACACGGCCAGGGCCACCAGGGCCACGGCCGTAATCAAGACGCTGCCCGCGCCCAGCAGGGCCACCTTGACGTTCAACCGCCATTGTCTTACGGGATTCAGCATGAGGTTGCTTCTCCCAGTGAGTCCATAACGCTGACGCCACTCCTCAAGGGTATCTCCCACACATCGCTGCTTTCACCGCAGGTGCTGTGTGTGGCATCCATCATTCTCACCTGTAGCCCCCTGCCTTTTCAATAATAATGACGATCTATCATGAATCAATGGAGAGAAAGGAGTTGCCGGGTATCACAAGGATTGGGAGCCCATGGGGAAATGCGCCTAAGCACAGCTGATGCCTAAGTTATGCGGCGGAGTGTAACGCCGGTTGCTTGAACGACAAGGCAAGCCCTATTCTCCAGTTCAGAGAGTGCCTGTTTGCGGTCTATCGGGCAAGGAACTCCTTGAGGGCCGCGACCGTGCGCGCCGGATCCTCCTCCTGCGGCACGTGGCCGAGGTCTTCGAAGCGAATGAGCGTGCTGCCGTCGATCTCTCTATGGAAGCGTTCCCCGAATTTGGGTGGAATGAGGCGGTCGCGACCTCCCCATAGGATGAGCGTGGGCAGCCTCAGCTCCGGCACGCGCGCCGCCAGCGGTCCAGGTTGCGTCTGACGGAAGCGTTCGGCCAGTGCCCGGCGGTTGCCCGACCGCGTGGTCAGGTCGAAATAGCGGTCAACCAGCTCAGGGGTGACCTTCGACGGATCGCCGTAGACGTTCTTGAGGCTCTTTTCGACGAAGCTTCGCGGCAGCACGTCTCGCATCAGCCGGTTCAGCACAGGGGTGCGCGCGATTCTGAAACCGATTGGGACCGATTGGGACTGGTATGGATAACCACTGGCGTCGATGAGCACGAGACGCTCAACCCGCTCCGGATGCAGCACCGCCGTGGCCCAGGCCACATAGCCGCCGAGGGAATTGCCGGCCAGCACGCACCGCTTGACCTTAAGCTGGTCGAGCACGGCGAGAACCACGGCCACGTAGCTCTCGATTGCATAGTTGCCGCCTGGCGCAGGACCGGTCAGGCCAAAGGCCGGCATATCGTAGCGGATGACACGATGGCCGTCCTTCAGGGCCAGAGCCCAGCCGTCCCAGGTATGCAGCGAAGCGCTCGTGCCATGCAGCAGCACGATCGGCATCGGATCGTCCTTTGGCCCCTCGTCGCGCAGGTGCACCTGCATGCCCGCGATTTCGATGAACTGGGACGGCGCCGGAGCCCAGCGAGCTTTCAGCTCATCCACCG
>JBDKSM010000168.1:0-29779 GCA_039680665.1 Syntrophaceae bacterium
GATCACGGCCTTGAAACGGCTGGGGTCGTTGATCTTGGCGCAGGAAGAGATCATGACCGGCAGAGACTGGCAGCAGCATGCGCAGCAATTGCAGATGAAATGGCCGGCATGGGCCTTGTTGATCGTAACGTGCACCAAGCCTTCCTGCTCGCTTTTTTTCAGGATCGCCAGGGCCTCATCCTTACTAACCTCGCGTCCGGAACCACGGTCGATGGTGTAGCGTGCGGCGTTGTCGATCTGGAGACAGGCCTCCAGGGTATGGTTGCACTTCCCGGCGATCAACCGGCACGTGCATTTGGTAACGGCCACGACCGCGGCCTTTTTCACCATGGCGCTGGCGCTGTCGATATCCAGAATCGTCTCTTTTTCGGTATCCACGGCTGTTTCCACCGGAATGACGCGCGTGAACGGCCGTGGCAGCAGTGTAGCGAACAATTGGGCGAATCGCGGCCACTCCTCCTCCATGAAACGCTGCCAAAGATCGTGGTAGGCCTTGGGGGCTTCGGGCCACAGAATGGTGGCATCGTGAAATTGCACCAGGTCGCGGCACATCTTGTAACTGACGGCATCGCCCTTGAACGATTTGAAGACCAGGCCTTTATGGTAGAGTATCGCGCACATACGTTCCACCGTTTCGCGCTCAAGGCCGAGTCGTTCGGCCAGTTGCGCCGGGGTGCCCGGCATGGCCAGCAGGAGCTCAGCCTCGCCCTTCTCGGCGATCATGCTGAACAGCTTGGGGATCAGCTCAGAACCGTTCATGAAAATTTTTTCGGTCATCTGGACATAGATGTCATTGATCATCAAAATCCTCCTTGGCATTGGCTGCTGAACGTCATGATTCAGCGGCCGCAATCCATCGTAAACATCTTCCGTGCTCAGCTTCGGAATTAATTTCGGACATGCGGCCCCATTTGTCAATCGCATTATCGCTGCGAGGCTCGTAATGATGGCCCAATCAATCGGATGGCAGGTTGCATCGGGGTATGCGATGTAGTAGGCTAAAAAAGCCTCTACGTGAAAGGCTCATCAACACGTAGTGTTCAAATCGCCTTAAGGCGCCGTAAAAAAGGAGAGACCATGGACTTCAATCTGCACGTATGGTTGGCAAAGACATTGGATTGGTTGACAACCAGTGGACTCAGAGTGGTCTTCCTGCTGGGCATGACCTTTGTCGCGCTCAAGTTCGCCAGATGGTTCTCGTCCCGAATTTTCAAGTTCACGGGCCGTGGACGTCTCGACGACGAGATGCAGAAACGCGCCGATACCCTGATCTCAGTTATCCGCTATATCCTGGATGTCACTATCATCGTGGTATTCTCCATCATGATCCTGGGGGAGTTCGGCGTTAAGATCGGTCCCATCCTGGCGGCGGCAGGGGTCGTGGGTTTGGCTGTCGGATTCGGCTCACAGCAGTTGGTCCAGGATGTCATCAGCGGGTTCTTCATCCTGCTGGAAGATCAGGTCAGGGTAGGGGACGTGGTCGAGATCGCGGGAAAAAGTGGCCTGGTCGAAAAGGTCAACCTGCGCCTGACCGTGCTGCGTGACCTGGCCGGGAATGTTCACTTCGTACGCAACGGTAAGATCGATTTCGTCACCAACATGACCAAGGAATATTCCCGCTACGTCTTTGATATCGGCGTGGCCTATCGCGAGGATGTCGACACGGTCATGCAGGTGTTAGCACAGATCGATGTCGAACTCCGGGAAGATGAAGCCTTCAAGGAAGATATTCTGGCGCCTCTCGAAATCCTAGGGCTAGATCGTTTCGCGGATTCGGCCGTGATCATCAAGGCCCGTACAACAACCAAACCGATACAGCAATGGCGCGTGGCGCGCGAATTCAATCGCAGGCTGAAAAAACGTTTTGATGAGCTTGGTATCGAAATCCCGTTCCCCCATGTTACCATCTATCCGGGCCAGAACAAGGACGGGTCAGGGCCGTCCCTGCACATCACCAAAGGGTAGCGCGGCCAGCCCGTAACATCATCTTCAAGAATCGAGGCCGGCATGGAGGCGCCAGCGACGGTCACGCCTCTCCTCCAAGGAAACGCGCGCTCATAGTGAAAACGGCCGCGCTGGCGCATACGATCTACGCCTTTTACGAAACTGTTCATGCTCGACGCCAATTGGATTGATCGAACGTGCGGAATAAGGTATCTGATGTAAAACGATCACTTAAAGATTGAAGTTCTCGTTACCGATAGATTACCATTATGGGATCGAGTATTGTCGTCTTCATCGTTTTTACGGTAATATGCCTATCGGCCCTGGCGGTGATTATGCTGCTGGCATACCAGCACTCCGGCAAAACGCATAGCATGCAAGCGCCCAGAGTCGATATGATGAGTGCTCCTACCCATAAAACAGGGATGTATGTTCCTCCGATATCCGAAGAGAGCCTGGATTACCTGAAGGTGTATGAGCTGCCATGGAAACCATCCAAGGAACGCCCCCAGGAATACGGCCCGGAGCTCCAGAAGGTGATTTCGGAAACCGAAGAGATCTCGCCCCTGGTTAAAGAACTTACCTCTCAGATGAACGATCCGGACGGGATCACGCCGCAGGACATGGGTAAGCTTATCGCCACCGATCAGGGGTTGACTTCACATATCCTGCGCACGGTGAACTCGCCTTTCTACGGGCTTAATCAGAAATGCGACAACATCTTTACGGCCATTGTCATTCTTGGCTACAATGAAATTCATCGCATCGTCATGGAGGAACGCGTCAAAAAGACCGGCATACGGCCGTCCAAGGAACAATGGCTGCATGCCAATCTCACCGCACATATCGCCGCCTATCTGGTCAATACCTCCCGAGTCAAGGTCCCCTTGGGCACGCTCATTACCCTCGGGATGCTGCATGATATCGCCAAGGATGTCCTGTCTCAGAAAATACCCCTTAAGGACGGCGCGCCACCGCCTTCCGACCCAAGGGCGCGTTTGCAATGGGAGGTGGAGAATTACGGCATCGACCATGCCACCTTCGGCGCGGCGCTGGCGCGCAACTGGCGTATGCCCGAAAGGATGTGCTTGTGCATAGAACAGCATCACTGGCCCATGTTCTGGCCTTATCGTGAGATCGGCAAGATCTCGCCCGATATCATCCATGAGATCACTTTCTTGAGCCTGGCCGATATAGCCTCGAAAAATTTTACGCAGGAGCTTCAGGGAACGTATATCGGTGATGATTATTATAGCTCGGTCAGGAAAACACCCAACATGGAAAGAATACTGACCCCGGAGCTTGTGCCGGATTTGAAACGCATTATGAAGATCGGCGCCGGGACACCGAATAGGCCTTAAGCCTTATCCTGTCTGATATCGATTCTCACGTGAACAGGGGTATAGCGGGAAATGGTATTATGCGTAGGCGAGGTATGCTCGCATCAAAGCCTATTGAATCAGGTTTATCACCCGCTGAAGATTGAGCGTGTACAGGCCGGAGGCCTGGCTGGGCATGTTGCCGACCACCTGCGTCAAGATCTCCTTGGCGTCCTCAACATTCTGCACTTCGTTGTTGGATGCCTGCCGGTTCTCAAGTGAAATCGAATCCGCGATCTTCTGCTTCTGTAGATTGGCTTCGACGGTTTTCTTCTCGGGCTTCTCGCCCTGTTTCAAAACATTAATGAGGGTTCCCACTTCCGGATTGATCTTCATACCAGCTAGCCTCCGTAGTAATACACTTTTCAATCTATCGGCAGGATTCGCGGATACTTTAGACGCAATTGATTAACAAGCGATAAAGGGTGTTGCGCTTCATGCCCGTTTCGGTGCCGAGCAACTTCATGATATCACGGCGCGAATAGCCTTGCTTGAGCAGGGACCTGGCCCTTTGGATGACCTCCCGGCTGTCCTGAGCCGGCTCCGGTGGTACGCCTAGCCCTTGGATCACTACCGTGAACTCTCCTTTAAAGGTCTCTGAGGGCAGCTGCTCAACGATTTCAGCCAGCTTTCCGCATCGATACTCCTCATGGACTTTGCTGATCTCACGGGCGATACAGGCCTCACGGTCTTCAAGACCGGGCAATATGCGCTCAAGGGTTTTGCGGATTCGCCGCGGCGACTCGTAAAAGACGGTGATGTCTGGACTGATCAGCATGCGCATACGTTCCAGCTCGGCTTGTTTGGCCGGGCGGGGGAAGAAACCGATGAAACGCACGCCGCCGGTAAAACCCGAGGCCGACAGGGCCGTAACGAAGGCGCAGGCGCCCGGCAGGGCCTCGATTGGGTAGCCTGCCTGCCTGGCACGGGCGACGATGTACGCGCCCGGATCGCTGATCAGGGGTGTACCGGCGTCGCTCACTAGGGCAACGGTAGAACCCTGCTCCAGCAGTTTAAGGATTTGCCCGGCCTTCTTAGCCTCGCTGAATTTCTCGGAGGCGAACATGGTCTTTTTGATCTGGTAATGGTTGAGGAGTTTCAAGGTATGGCGGGTATCCTCGCAGACGATAACATCCACCATGGCCAAGGTCTCCAACGCCCGCAAGGTTATGTCCTTAAGATTACCTATGGGGGTCGGTACGATAAAAAGTTTCGCGGTGTTCATGGGATAAACGATATTTTCCCCTTCATAAACTAGGCCTCATTATGGTATATATGACATTTGCCGAAGAGAAAGGAAAGGCTAAAAAAATGGATTCACTGCGAAGAGATGGGCTTTTACACGCGAAGAGGATCGAATCTACCCCTGAGTACATGCGCAAGCTCTTCATCATGCCCAACTCCTCCGACCGCTTCGTTGAATTCGGCGAACATCTGCTCGACATGATCCACGATTTCTTTCAGGATAAAGGCGGCATCCATTCCGAGGTCTCGCTCAAGGAACTCGCCAGGATCTTCAACAATATCGACATGCCCAAGGAACCCAAGCTTATACGGGATGTCCTGGACGAGATCAAAAATGGCGTCATCAGGCATTCGGTCAAGGTGGCCAACCCGTATTATATCGGTCACATGACCAGCGCGATTCCCTACTTCATGATCCTCCTGGAAATGATAGCCGTGAGCTTGAACCAGAACCAGGTCAAAATCGAGAGCGCCAAGGCCTCCTCTTTCGTGGAACGGGAGTTTATCTGCTGGATGCACCGCCTAGTGTATCATAATCCCTCGCAATTCTATAAAAAGAATATCCAGAACCAGCGGATCGCTCTGGGCAACATCACCTCGGATGGGACCATTGCCAATATGACGGCCTTATCGCTGGCCATGGCCAAGGCCTTTCCACCCGACGGCGCCAATTTTGACGGCGTCAGAAATGAAGGCCTGCACCGCGCGCTGGAGCACTTTGGATTCCGGCAGGCGGTGGTGCTGGTCTCCAAGCGCGGTCATTATTCCATATGCAAGGCCGGCACCCTCTTGGGAATCGGCGCCAAGGGCGTTGTCTTCTCGCCCGTTCATCCCTATACCAACAAGATTGACATCGAAAAGCTCTGGCAGACGATCGAGAAGATCAAGAAAGAAGACAAACGCCTGGGCAAACCGACCAAGTTCATGGCCGTGGTCGGCGTGGCCGGCACGACCGAAACCGGGAATGTCGACGATCTCGGGGACCTGGCGGAAGTGGCCCATGAACTGGGGGCGCACTACCATATCGATGCCGCCTGGGGTGGAGGAGCCTTGCTCATGGAGGGCGGCCGATCGCTCCTCAAGGGCATCAGCCGAGGCGACTCGGTCAGTCTGGATGCGCACAAACTGCTGTATTCCCCGAATTCCATGGGCATATGTCTTTTTAAAGATATGGAAGATTCGCGTTACCTCTACCACACCTCGAATTACATCATCCGCAAAGGCTCGGTCGATCAGGGGCGTTTCACGCTGGAAGGCTCACGGCCGTTTGCTTGTCTGAAACCCTGGGCGGCCTTGAAGATCATCGGGCGTCAGGGCTTCGAGCTCATCTTCGATCATGCCCGTGAACTGCAAAACACCTTTATGGATTTGATTCAACAGGATCCCGAGTTCGAGCTGATGAATCAACCCGAGCTCTTCATCATAAACTACCGCTTCGTGCCCCATGAGCTGAGGGGCGAGCTTGATCATCTCATGCTCGAACCCAAACAGCATGTCGAAAAGATCACCATGATCAACAACCTCATTAACGATCTCAACGTGGAGCTGCACAAAAAGATACGCGAACGTGACACATCCTTCGTATCGCGCACCAGGATCGAGTCCACGCGCTACGCGCCGCGCAAAACCGTAGTTTTGCGCGCCATTACCGTCAATCCCAATACCGAGAAGCGCATGCTGGCCCAGATCCTTGAGGAGCACCGCACGCTGGGCGATCGCATATGGCAAAACAAGAATCTTTTACAGAAGACCCTGCACATGTATAAACGCCTTATGGTAATCTAAGGTCATCACGACCGTGGTGGTGCCGCGCATGAGGTCCAAGGCGGTCAGTAGCATGACATCCCAAGACACGTAAACCATCCAAAATCCTCTTGATACTCAGCACAATGCGTGCTATAGCCTGTTAAAAAAATAACAGTTCCATAGAGACAAGGGGGAGGGTATGTCAGCTAGTAATGCAGTACCGGTCGCTGGTCTCGATGAATTCACCAGCGCGCAGCTTGCCGAAGTCGATGAGATCATCAAAAGCCACGCGGGAAAACCAGGCGCCCTGATCCCGGTGCTCGAACAGGTTCAGGAGATCCTGGGATATCTGCCCATGGCCGTACAGCAAAGGGTCGCCAAGGGTCTCAATATCCCGGTGGCCAATGTCTACGGCGTGGTGACGTTCTATTCGTTCTTCACCATGGTGCCGCGCGGCAAGCACAATATCCGGGTCTGTTTGGGCACCGCCTGTTATGTACGCGGCGGGCAGCGGATCCTTGAGACTTTGAAGGGAATCTTAGGCATCGAACCCGGCGGATGCACGCCCGACCGTCTCTTCTCCCTTGAGACGGTACGGTGCCTAGGCGCCTGTGGCCTCGCTCCGGTGATGGTGATCGATGAAGATACGCACGGCCAGATGAAACCGGCCAAACTCGAAGGCGTTTTGTCGCATTATAAATAGGAGGGGAGTCCACATGGCAAAGTTAACCATTGATGATCTGAAAAAGATAAAGGAAAAGGTCCAGAGGGAAGATCTCTTCCGCGCTGGTCAGAAACGTGTCAAGGTGACGGTCCATATGGGCACCTGCGGCATCGCGTCGGGCGCCAAGGAGATCCTCGATACCGTCATGGAGGAAATGAGCCAGAACAACGTGGGCGACGTGCTCGTAACCACCTCCGGGTGCATCGGGATTTGCAGCCGCGAACCCCTGGTCACCATCGAAGAACAGGGCAAAGAGCCCATCGTGTATGAGTATCTCACCAAGAACAAGATGCGCCAGATCTTCAAGCAGCATATCATGGAAGGCAAGATTCAGCCCGAGTTTATTATGGCGCGCGGCAAAGAGCAGGACGGGAGGTAGATGATGAAGGTTTTTCGTGCACATATTCTGGTCTGCGGCGGCACGGGTTGCCGGGCATCCGCGAGTGAAGCCGTCCACCAGGAGGTGGTCAAGGAAATCGCGAAAAAAGGGTTGTCGAACGAGGTAAGCATCGTGGAGACGGGCTGCAACGGTTTTTGCGCCGCCGGTCCGATCATGGTCATCTATCCCGAAGGCACATTCTATCAATATGTCAAGGCCGCCGATGTTGAGGAGATCGTCAGCGAGCATATCATCAAGGGCCGTCCGGTCGAGCGTCTGATGTACCGCGAGCCGTTGACCGAAAAGCCCATTCCCCATATGCAGGAGATCCCGTTCTTCGGCAAGCAGATGCTCATCGCGCTTAAGAACCGCGGTCTGATCGACGCCGAAAGGATCGATGAATACATCGCGCGCGACGGGTACATGGGCGCGGCCAAGGCCCTGACCGAAATGAACCCCGACGCCATCATCGACGAAATGAAGAAATCGGGTATGCGCGGCCGTGGGGGCGGAGGTTTCCCCACCGGTATGAAATGGATGTTCGCCCGCAAGAGTCCGGGCGACGTCAAATACATCCTGTGCAACGCCGACGAAGGCGACCCCGGGGCGTTCATGGACCGTTCCGTGCTGGAAGCCGACCCGCATGCCGTGCTGGAAGGCATGATCATCGCCGGCTATGCCATCGGCGCCAACGAGGGCTACATCTATTGCCGCGCCGAATATCCGCTGGCCATCAAACGCCTCAACCTGGCCATTGCCCAGGCCAAGGAATATGGCCTCCTGGGCCAGAACATCCTGGGTAGCGGGTACAGCCTTGACATCCATGTATATCAGGGCGCCGGCGCCTTTGTGTGCGGTGAAGACACGGCGCTGATGGCCTCGATCGAAGGCCGCCGCGGCATGCCGCGTCCGCGTCCACCGTTCCCGGCCTCGCAGGGTCTGTGGAACAAACCTTCGGTGCTCAACAACGTCGAGACCTTCGCCAATGTCCCGCAAATCATTTTGAAGGGCGGCGACTGGTACGCCTCCATCGGCACCCAGGGTTCCAAGGGCACCAAGGTCTTTGCCTTAACCGGCGCGGTCAACAACGTCGGTCTGGTGGAAGTTCCCATGGGCACACCCATCGGCGACATCATTTTCGATATCGGCGGCGGCATCCCCAAAGGCAAGAACTTCAAGAGCGCGCAGCTGGGCGGACCTTCCGGCGGTTGCGTACCGGCCTCGGCCCTGAACACATTGACCGACTACGAAGAGATCGTCAAGCTGGGCGCCATCATGGGTTCGGGCGGTCTGATCGTCATGGATGAAGACACCTGCATGGTCGATACGGCCCGTTTCTTCATGGAATTCTGCCAGGAAGAGTCCTGCGGCAAGTGCACCCCCTGTCGTGAAGGCACCAAGCGCATGCTGGAGATCCTCGAACGCATCTGCCACGGCGAAGGCAAGGACGGAGATATCGAGCTCTTAGAAGAACTGGCCTACATTATCAAGGACTCGGCCCTGTGCGGGTTGGGTCAGACGGCTCCGAACCCTGTCCTGTCCACCATCCGCTACTTCCGCGAGGAGTATGAAGCCCACATCTATGACAAACGCTGCCCGGCCGCGGTTTGCTCGAAGCTCTTCAAATCGCCCTGCCAGCATGCCTGTCCGATCGAGATGGACATACCGGCCTATATCGCGCTCATCCGCGCCAACCGCATCAACGACGCGTTCAAGGTCATGAAAAAGACCAACCCCTTCCCCGGGGTGTGCGGACGGGTGTGCCCGCAGTTCTGCGCCTCCAAGTGCCGGCGGGGGCAGTTGGATGAGCCCATGGCCATCGCTTGGCTCAAACGCTATATCTCCGATAATGCCAAGCGGCCCGAGGTCAAGGCCGTGGAGGTCACCCGCAAGCAGAAGATCGCCGTCATCGGCGCCGGTCCGGCCGGCTTGACCGCTGCCCAGGATCTGGCCCTGCGCGGCTACAAGGTCACGGTCTTCGAAGAGCTGCCCTATGCCGGCGGCATGATGCGCTACGCCATCCCCGAATACCGGATGCCTCGTGACATCATTGAGGCCGAGGTGGCCGATATCGCCGCCCTGGGCGTCGAGATCAAGACCGGCGTCAAGGTGGGCAAGGACATCAGCTACGATACGATCAAGAAGGATTACGACATCGTGCTCCTGGCCATCGGGGCGCATAAGAGCTGGACGCTCGACATCCCGGGCGAGGATTTGCAGGGTGTCTATGGCGCGGTGGAATTCCTGCGCGCCGTCAATCTCGGCAAAGACATCAAGGTCGGTACCAAGGTCGCGGTGGTAGGCGGCGGCAACTCCGCCATCGACGCGGCCCGTACGGCCGTCCGCCTGGGTGCCAAGGACGTGACTATTCTCTACCGCCGTGAGCGCAAGGACATGCCTGCCTGGGAAAACGAGATCGTGGCCGCCGAAGAAGAAGGCGTCAAAATCGAATACCTGGTGGCGCCGGTCAAGGTGATCGGCAAGGACGGCAAGGTCTGCGGCGTCGAGTGTCAGCGCATGAAACTGGCGGAATTCGACAAATCCGGGCGCCGTCGTCCCAAGGCCATCGAAGGCAGTAACTTCGTGCTCTCGATCGATACGATCGTCCCGGCCATATCCCAGTCGTCCGAGACCGACTGGATCACCAAGGAATCCGGGATCACCGTCAGCAAAGGCGGCACCATCGCCCTGGCGCCCAAGCAGAAGACCGCCACCACGGCGACAGGTGTCTTCGTGGCCGGTGATGCGGCCAAGGGACCTGCCACGGTCGTCGAGGCCATTGCGATGGGGCATCAGGTGGCGGTGGATATCGACGATTTTATCCGCACAGCCAACAATGAACCGGCCTATGTGCCCCCGGCCGAAGAGACGATCGAGATCCCGTTCGAGGTCGATGAGGAAGTCACCGAGACGCCCAAGGCCAAGATGCAGGAGCTCAAACTCTCCGAGCGGAAAATCACCTTCAAGGAGGTTGAGCTGGGCTACAACAAGAAGACCGCCTACAAAGAGGCCTGCCGCTGCATGAGGTGTGATGCCGAACTCTAAGCCATATTTTCTTACGGGCTATCCACCCGGATATTCGACCGGGGAGAGTCCGTGTGAAAAAAACAGCACCGAAAGGGCGACCAGCAATGGTCGCCCTTTCTTATTATTATGCGAAAACAGACACAATGGGAGGTATTTGTGAAACTAACGATTAACGGACAGGAGTTCGAGTTTGAGTCCGGACAGACCGTCTATCAGGTAGCCAGGCAGAACGGTATCTATATCCCCGTGCTGTGTCATCAGGAGCAGATTAAACCCGTGGGGGCCTGCCGGGTCTGCGTGGTCGAGGTGACCGGCGCCCGCAACCTCGTGGCCTCCTGCGCCATGCCGGCTGAAAACAACATGGTGGTCTTTACCGATACAGAGCGGGTTTTGAAGGCCCGCAAGCTGGTGGTGGAACTGCTCATGACCCAGGGCCATCACAACTGCATCACCTGCGAATCGAGCGGTGACTGCGTGCTCCAGGATCTGGCCTATTCCCTGGGTGTGGAAACCCCGCGGTTCCCCGAGCCGGAAAAGTTGAAGCCGCGCGAAGAAGGCAACGCCATGATCGTGCGCGATATGAACAAGTGCGTGCTGTGCGGGCTGTGCGTACGGGCCTGCAACGAGATTCAGGTCAACCAGGTGCTCGACTATGCCGGCCGAGGTCCGCAGGCCACGGTCGGGCCGCCGTTCGGCGAGCTCTATGAACAATCGAACTGCGTGTTCTGCGGCGAATGCGTGCGCGTCTGTCCGGTAGGTGCCCTGTATGAGAAACAGGGCCGCTTTCTGGGTCGCGGAAAGGACCTTCAAAGCGTGCGCACTACCTGTTCATACTGCGGGGTAGGCTGCCAGATGGATGTGCGCGTCAAGGACGATAAAATCGTCAAGGTAAGCACCCCGCGCACGGGGGCCACCCCCCCCAATTTCGGCAGCCTGTGCATCAAAGGCCGTTTTGGCTACGATTATGTCGGCCATGCCGATCGACTAACCAAGCCCTTGATCCGGCGCGACGGAGAACTCCGGGAGGCCACCTGGGACGAGGCCCTTGATTACGTGGCCAAGAAGCTCGGCGCCGTCAAACAGGAACATGGGCCGGATGCGATCGCCGGATTCTCCTCGGCCCGCTGTACAAACGAAGAGAACTACCTCTTCCAGAAGTTCATGCGCGCCGTGATCGGCACCAACAACATAGATCACTGCGCCCGGCTCTGACACAGCTCCACCGTGGCCGGTCTGGCCACTGCCTTCGGTTCGGGCGCCATGACCAACTCCATCGCCGACCTTGCTGAGAGCAACTGCTTCCTTATCACCGGGTCCAATACCACCGAGAATCATCCGGTCATATCTACGGTCGTCAAACGCGCCATTACCCAGAAAGGCGCCAAGCTGATCCTGGTCGACCCGCGGGGCATCGACCTGGCCAAGTTCGCTACGGTCTGGCTTAGACATAAGCCGGGCACGGATATCGCCTGGATCAACGGCATGCTGAACATCATTATCAGTGAAAACCTCCTTAATACGCAGTTCGTGGCCGAGCGCACCGAGAATTATGAGGCCCTCAAGGAAGCGGTCAAAAAGTATACCCCCGAGTATGTGGAATCGATCACCACGATTCCCAAGGAGGATCTCATCCTGGCCGCCAGGCTTTATGCCCAATCGGGTGCGTCCGCGATCATCTATGCCATGGGCATCACCCAGCACATCACCGGCACGGACGCCGTGAAATCGCTGGCCAATTTGTCAATGCTGACCGGGCATATCGGAAGGCCCGGTACGGGCGTCAATCCCTTGCGCGGCCAAAACAACGTGCAGGGCGCCTGCGATATGGGCTGTCTGCCGGGAAATTTCACGGCCTATCTGCAGGTGGCCAATGAGGAACACCGCAAGAAGTTTGAAGAGGCCTGGGGCGTGAGCTTAAACCCGAAGCCGGGTCTGACCATACCGAAGATCATCGAGGCAGTGGATAAAGGCACAATCAAGGCCCTCATGATCATGGGAGAGAATCCCATGATGTCCGACCCGGATCTGGCGCATGTCGAGCATGCGCTTGACAAGCTCGATCTGTTGGTTGTGCAGGATATCTTCCTGAACGAGACCGCGCGGATGGCCGATGTCGTGCTGCCTTCATCGGCCTGGGCCGAGAAGGACGGAACGTACTCCAGCACCGAGCGCCGGGTTCAGCGCATACGCAAGGCGGTTGGCGCCCCGGGCGAAGCCAAGGACGACTGGCAGATCCTGACCCTGCTGGCCAACAAGATGGGCGCAAGCTGGAGCTATGCTGGCGCGCGCGATATCATGCAGGAGATCAATGCCACCACGGCTTCGTACAAGGGCATCACCTATGACCGTATCGAAAAGGTTGGCTTGCATTGGCCGTGCCCGACAACCGAGCACCCTGGTACGCCGATCCTGCATTCAGCGGCCTTTACCCGCGGCAAGGGACTCTTCAGCGTTACCGAGTATATCCCGGCCGCGGAACAGACGGACGCCGATTATCCCTTCATCCTTACTACGGGACGCATCCTCTATCAGTACCACACCGCCACCATGAGCCGGCGTTCCGCGGGACTGGTATCAAGAACCCCCGATGTCTTCGCCGAGATCAATTCGGCGGATGCCAGGACCTTGGGCATCGTCCAAGGCGATAAACTCACGGTCAGCTCGCGCCGGGGCACGATAACGGTCAAGGCCGATGTGTCCGAGCGCTGCGATAAGGGCGTGGTATTCATCCCGTTCCATTACAGCGAGGCGGCGGTTAACAAGCTCACCATCACGGCCATGGACCCGGTTGCCAATATCCCGGAATACAAGGTCTGCGCGGTTAAGATCGACAAGTCATAATGGCATCTACCATCAAAATCTAACCCGAAGAGACTGCCGTGAATGGTCACGGCAGTCTCTTCGGGTCATTGCCCGGTAAGTCAAAGCAGGGGCAAACATGCTCTTGATATCTTACCTCCATCTTTGAGCTCAAAGACCCTGAAATTTTATTGAATCGTGATTCATTTTCAGGTATGACGGTTGGATTCTATTTTTAGGAGGTTGCTGATGGGCGGGAACGAAAATCTTGAGAGTAAGCGCTGGTTAATCGCGGGGGCGGCCGTGATCATGCAGCTGTGTCTCGGCACGGTGTATGCCTGGTCGGTTTTTAAGAAACCTCTGATCAGTGCGCATGGGTGGGGAGAAACGCAGACACAGGTGGCTTTTATTCTTTTCATGTTTACGGTGGGATGCGCGGCGGCATTCGGCGGCACACTCGTCGACAAGAAGGGACCTAAATTCGTCGCCACCGTAGGTGGCGTTCTCTTCGGCTTGGCTACGATTCTTTCGGGTGTTGCCGACCATATCGGCAGCATTTATTTACTCTACCTTGCCTATGGTATCATCGGCGGACTGGGCAATGGTTTCTGTTACGTAACCCCCATAGCCACCCTGATTCGCTGGTTCCCCGACAAGCGCGGACTGGTTACCGGTCTGGCGGTCATGGGCTTCGGGTTCGGCGCCTTCTTTATGGGCAAAATCGCGCCCGAGATGATCATCGCATTCAAGGGAGGCATGACCGCCTCCGGCGTTGCCTTGACCTTCTACATTTGGGGCGTGATCTTCCTCGTTCTGGTGGTAGGCGCGGCCCAGATGTTCAAGAATCCTCCGCAAGGCTGGCTGCCGGCAGGATTTACGCCCGCGGCCACCACGGTCTCGGCTGCCGATTCCTTCACCTTCGACGAGGCGGTCAAAACCCCGCAGTGGTGGATGCTCTGGGGCATGCTGTTTCTGAACGTATCCGCCGGTCTGGGCCTTATCTCGCAGATGTCGCCACTGGCCCAGGAATACTACAGGCCGCTGGTCTCCGATCCGAACATCCTTGGCAATCCCGAGACACTGACCAAGGTCTTGGCTCTTGCGGGCGGCGCCGTGGTATCCTATTCGGCCATTTTCAACGGTCTCGGGCGTCTTATATGGGCACGCGTATCCGACTCCATCGGGCGCAAGGCCGTTTTCGGAACCATGTTCGCCACTCAGGCCTTGATTTACATCCTGATAGCCATGGGTATTTTGAGTAACTACTATGTCTTTATGATCGCGGCCTGTTATCTACTGGCCTGCTACGGCGGAGGCTTCGCAACCATGCCGGCCTTTGCGGCCGACAATTTCGGCCCCGGTTATATCGGCAAGGTCTACGGCTTCATGCTCACGGCCTGGGCCGCCGCTGGTGTTTTGGGACCGTTTGTCTTTGCCCAGTTCAAGGCTCAATCACTCTACATTGCGGCGGTGCTGCTCATCATCGGCCTGGTATTGTCCGTACTTTTCAAGCATCGTGAGCACCACAAAGCAACGGCTTAAATAGTATAACCCATGTAAACCCTTTGGGAAAAGGCATACAAAGGTATGCCTTTTCCCATTTCCTATGACGGGGTAACTAGTGCGGCCTGATACGAGTCTTCAAGATGTTGGTACGAACAGCTCCATATGCGGGAAATCTTCCAACCGTTTGGCAATGGCAGTGCGCAGGAAGGTATCGACCCAGAGGAAGATATCGTAGTGCTGGACCGTGCGCCTGAGCTTGCGCATGCGCGCCTGACGCTCTTCCTGATCCATATGAAAGGCGTTATGAATCGCCTCGGCAATGCCCTGGACATCGAAGGGATTGACCATGATGGCATGCTGGTAGAGCTGCGAGGCGGCGCCGGCGAATTCACTCAGGATCAAGACCCCTTTTTCTTCGATATTACTGGCGCAGTACTCCTTGGCGATCAGGTTCATGCCGTCTTTGAGCGGCGTGATCAGGGCTATCTCACAGGTCTTATAGTACGCCACCAGCTCAATGCGGGATAGAGACCGAAAGATATAATGGATGGGTATCCAGCCCACCTCGGTATATTTTCCATTGATCTCGCCCACGATGCGTTCAATCTCCTGTTTCAGCTTATCGTATTCCGTAACCGTCTGGCGACTGGGGACTACCACCTGCACCAAAGTCACCTGGCGGCGCATCTCTGGAAAACGCTCCAACACATGGGCAAAGGCGCGTAAGCGATGGGGAATGCCCTTGGTGTAGTCCAGACGGTCTACTCCCAGAATCAACTGGCGCTGCGGCAGATTTGAGTGAATGATCCAGGCGGTATCGGCAACCTCCTGTGTCTTTGCTAGATCGGCAAATTCCGTATAGTCGATACTGATGGGAAAGGCGCCGACACGCACCTGGCGATCACCGACCTGGATGGCGTTGATCTGGCCTTTGCCGGTTATCTGATAATCCAGCAAGGCCCGTACGCAACCGATAAAGTTGCGCTTGTCGCGGATGGTTTGAAAACCGATCAGGTCATAAGACAAAAGGGCGTGCAGGATCTCGAAACGCCAGGGAATCTTGAGAAAATTGTCCAGGGGCGGAAAAGGTATATGCAGGAAGAAGCCGGTACGGCGCTGATGACCAAGGCGCCTAAGCTCCCGGCTTACAAGGATCAGTTGATAGTCATGCACCCATACATAATCGTTCTCGGTCGTATTCTCAGCCACGGTATTGGCGAATTTGGTATTGACATGTTCGTAGTACTGCCAGTAGCGGGGTTCAAACTGACATAAAGAGATCAAGTCATGAAAGAGCGGCCACAGGATTTCGTTGGAGAAGCCGAAGTAATAGTTATCGATCTCTTCGCGCGTCAAAGGCACGGCGCGCAGCGAGAAACCGGACTCACGAGTCCCTTTGCTGATAAGTTCCTTGAGCACCCTTTCGCGTGGAAGATCCTCCGCATTGGTGCCGATCCAGCCGATCCAGATGCCTTCGCGGTCACGTAGCACGGGGCTTAAGGCCGTAACCAGCCCGCCTGATCCGGGTTCGATGCTCCAGGTGTTCCTTGACCTGGAAAGCACGATGGGCAGCCGATTGGAAACCACGGCTAATCTGCCGATATCCATGAAATCCTCCTCATGATAAAGAACGTGGTGCGTACCTGAGCCAGCAGGCCAGAAAAACTCGTACCTCCTCGATACCGGATACATACCCATGCGCCGCGGTGGGCGTGCCCATTGAGTCAACCTTGATGCCAATGCCATGATTACTGATGGCGCGGAAAACGTCTTCATCGGTATCATCATCTCCGATGAAAACAAAAAAGGGCTCGTGTCCAAGACTGGTTATCAGATCCTGAACCGCATCCCCCTTACTACGCCCCCGGCAACGAAGCTCGATACCGCCGTTGAATCGTCTGACTTCCAGGGCATGCTTTCCGGCGATCTCGGTCCATAGCGCCGCTATTCTATCTTCCCAGGCTGCGGCGGTTGCAGGCGCCAAACCACGGGTATGCAAAGCCAGGCTGGCCATTTTGATCTCCAACAGATGCGCGGCGCCTTCATTGACGGTGATGCCTTGAGCCGCCGCGAGTCCTTGCGCCTGTCCGGGGTTTGGTTGGTGGTATTGGATCGTAAGACCGGGGCGCTTGATCTCGAAACCGTGGTTACCGATCAGGATAAGATTTTGTTCCGGTAATAACAGTTCGATTTCAAAAATCGGTCTGCCTGATATAATTGCCACGGTCCCCGGTGATTTGGTCACGATCTGCCGTAGAAGAGGGGCGATTCCTTCAAACGGCATGGCCTGCATGCGCTCAGCCTTGAAAGGGGCAAGCGTTCCGTCGTAATCCAGAGCCAAGAACGCCGTCGGAGAAGATCCGAGTCTAGCCCAAAAATCTGGGATGTTGATAATCCGCAGAGTACTCCTGACATCATCGGCCGGCATGCTCAGGATACCTCGATACGGTCCTGGTTGCCGGATAGTACCGCCAGCATGAGGGTCAGATATTCACGCAAATGTCGGGTGATAAGAAAATTCTCCAGGACGAACTGATGAGCCTTGACGCCAAGCTCCTCCAGATGGTCGCGATGCTTCAAGAGATATCTGATGCGCAAGGCCGCCCCTTCGGGGGAAGTCACCAGAAAGCCGGTATGGTGGTTGATGACCTGCAAACGAATTCCCCCGGTATCGCCGCCGATAACCGGTTTGCCTTTCCACATTGCTTCCGTAACCGTCAGGCCGAATCCTTCACGAGTTGATTTCTGCAGCACGATATCGGAAATGCGTTGGATGGCGTTGATCTCGCGGTGGGCGTCGGCCGGCAGCACGATGATATGGATATCAGGATCATCGCCGGCTATGGCTCGCACCTGTGCAAGGACCTCTTCGCCCTCTGGATCATCGCTGGCGCCTCCGCCGGCCAGGACCAACTGGATCGGAAGAAAGGCCTTTACGAGCCGGTAGGAACGTACCACGCCCTGCGGGTCCTTGAAACGATCGAAACGTGAAATCTGGGTGATTATAGGCCGGCGTCGGTCCAGACCGAACCTGTCGTAGGCGCGGTTCAATTCTTCACTGTCGATCTCGACGTTTTTGGCGCTCAATGGATCAATACTGGGCGGCACGAGGTAGAGTGGATGCGGCAGCGGCTGGGCGAATTCAGAAAGCGACCAGATGCTGGCATCATAGGATTTAACCCGGTCTCGTAGAAATTTCCATATCGGACGATAGGGGCGGCTGAGATCGATATGGCAGCGCCAGATCCATTTGGCCCTGCAACCGGGACAAAAGGCGAACAAACCGGCCGGCTGGGGATCATGGATGAAGACCACATCCGCCTCCTCCAATTTGGAGCGCAAAGTCTCGGCGTTGAGCTCATTGATGCGTTCATATTCCTTCAGGAGCGACTCTCTGATCTCGATATGGTTACCCTGCAAGGCATTATGCATGTATTTGGTGCACTGATAGAACTGCGGCGTACCGGTGATGACCTCCCAGGAGGCATCAATGCCCAACTCCTGCTTCAGCGGCACGAGCCAACTGAGGATCTCGGCCACACCCCCGCCCTCACGGGTGGAATTCACATGCACCACCTTGAGACCTTTGAGTTGGGCGGCAAGCAGTCGCAGCTGGTCGATGACGTCTTGACCAACAATACAGGCATATTGATCTAGTCGGTTCATGTTCAACCTCGCTTGGTTCGGAAGAAATCCATGAAAACCGCGGACATCTCTTCGCGCAGCTCGATGAGGTTGGTGAAGTACGGGTCAACCTCGGCGATATGTTCGATCAGCTCCTGGTAATCGGGGCCGAAGCTTGATATCCAGATCGTGAAATCGTCCTTGTTCTCGGGCAGACGTCGGCGGGCGTCAATGACATGATAAAAAATACTTCCGGCCGATAAGCTGGGAATAGCATGGGCGAGCTCCTCGGGTGAAGTCAGCCTTCTGGCCGTATCAAAGACGACGATCTGCGAGCGCACGAAATAGAACCGATGGTCGGCCGTGATTAGGGAAAGCCGTTCGCTCTCGTCGAGTCGTTCCTCAAGGGAGTCCAACACTTCGAGACGCAGGTTTTCAAGGTTTGGATAATCGGAAGGATCGATCAGCGCCAGGCGTTCGGCCAGTGTCTTGTCGTGCAGGCTATGGGAGGCCCAAATGGCGAAATCATTTTGAAATTCGGGGTCATCGAAACGGGGCCGTAAAAGACCGCCCCAGAAGTGATAATATATGGAGCTCGGCGGCGCGGTCAGAACCTTTTCACGCATTTCCCTGAGCGTTTGGGCATATTCTCCCGTCGAGATGGCGATCAGGGCACAATCTTTGACTTCAAAGGCTTCACTCATAGTGTTGCTCCTTCTCTTTAAAATGGCGGATCTGACAAAACGAGAAAAGAGTCTCTATGGTTATATTTGTCGGTCATGTATTAATATAGTACCAGGAGGTGATGTGTCAAGGCATAGTGCCATGAAATTTGGCGCAACGGATCTTCGACGGGTCGGTAGATGTCTTTATCAGTCAAGAATTGAGGCCTGAGCGCGCAAAAGGTCATGCAGCGTAATAATGCCTGCAAAGCACTGCGTGCCGGGCTCGGTGAGGACGATCACCCCGGATGGGGAGGCGATGAAGGCATCGGCCACGTCATGTACGGTTTGATCGATCTTGCACGTGACGGCCTCTTCAAGCTGGGGTTGATTTTGATGCTGCAAGGCCTCGGTAATTTCCGCTCGGGTAATGATGCCTTGCAGCTTGCCGTCCATTATCACGGGAAAAGCGCGATAGGGATGCTTTTCCAACAAATCGCGCAGATCATGCTCTTGCAGACTGGTGGCCACAATGGGACGGCGGTTGGCGATGGTGGAGATGGGAAGATTCTGCCAACTGTGCATGTCAAGCGGAGGCCGGATCTTGATAAGCTCGTGACCGTCCTGGACTAGGAGGGCGTCGTAGAAGTTGACATTCCCGGACAAGCGCGTGACCAGCATGCTGATGAACATACCCAGGAGCAAACCGGGTACCATGGAAAATTGATGGGTCATTTCGAACACGATCAGGAGGGAGGATAACGGCGCGCGGACCACGGCGCCCATACAGGCGCTCATGCCAACGGCGGACAGCACGATCGTGTCCGCGGGGGTTAGGGGCACCCAGTGCCCGAGAAGCCCGGCGATGAAGAAACCGCTCAACCCGCCGATGAAGAGCGTGGGAGAAAAAATGCCGCCGCAACCGCCGAAACTGTAGGAAGCGATGGTGGCAAGGAGCTTACAGATCACCAGAATCCCGGCGGCCCACCATACGAAATCGTTGTGCAGCACATGCGATAGATCTTGATATCCAAGACCGAAGACACCGATCTTGCCGGTCGCGAGAAAGGCGCCCACGCCCATCACCCAGGTGATGAAGGCCCCGCAGCATGGCTGCAGCCAGGCCGGGATCTGCTTTTGTTTTTTCAAACCGGCGCGCCAGGACAGGGTGCTGCGCTGAAAGACAATGCCGGCCAGCGAGGCGACTAAAGCCACCAGTGGGACCACCAGATAGTGCATCCACGAAACTTGTTCGATGGAAGGAAGGGTAAAGGCCGGCTGCCGTCCGATGATGGCATACACGACGAAGGCGCCCAGGACGGATGAGATGACGACGCGGCCGATGGAACGCGAGCTGATGTCGCCCACGATCTCTTCCAATACAAAGGTGATGGCCGCCAGGGGCGTATTGAAGGCGGCCGCCAAACCGGCCGAGGCCCCGATCACGACCGCCCCGCGTCTGAGACGCTTGGGAACGCCCGCATAACCTGAAAGCACCGAGGCCAGTCCTCCACCCATGTAAACGGTCGGTCCTTCACGTCCCAGGCTTGAACCTCCGCCGATGCTGAGCACGCCGGCAAGAAACTTGATAAATATGGGTTTCAGGGGTACGTAGCCAAGCTCTTTCCAGTACGCGGCCTTGAGTTGTGGAATACCGCTGCCGACGGCATCAGGACTGAGCACGTTCAAGAGGATGCCCACCAGGAGCGAGGATGTCATGATGGTGATGAAACTGGCGATGATGAAAAAGGTCTTGGAGTGTTGTACGAATACGCCAAAAGTCCAGGCAAAGACATAGTTGGTCATGAGCAGGAAGGCCACCGATATCAAGGCCGCGGCCAGGCTGAAGAGGAGGGTCTGCAGGATGGTGCGCGTGTTGTCCGGAAAACTCCGCACCAGGCTGAGCAACGCTCGGATATGCCTCCCTACCATCATCAGGTCCCTATGATATAAAAAATCGTGATACGATCGAATCTTTCTATAACAAACCTTATCCCGGTTGTACAGGAGAACGGGACGCAATTGGTTTTTAGAAAAAACGAAACCATGCGACAAGACAGCGAGAGCTCTATCGCACCGATAAGTCATCGTACTTATATCCGAGCAGCAAGAAAAAATGGGAGTGTGCCGATTAGCAAATGATACGTTAACATCTTGCTAACGGTATGATATAAGAATGATATCGATGACACATCGTATAGACTGCATAGTTATCTTGTTATTGAGCATATGCCTCGCATTGGTGATGCCCTGGGTTTGCAGAGCTGATAATTCCGGACCATTTTCGTATGATGTCCTGAATACCGAGAAACTGATCATGCGCTTTACCCATCAGGACGGAATCCGACAAAATACGGCAGCCTTTCCGTTGCCGGTGGAGGGAGTCAGCCTCAGTACGCAGAGCGCCATGGTCCAAAGCCAGATTATGCGGGAGCGGTTGACATTCAGAGGGGAGCTCAGCCAGAGCATGCTCAATGACGGTGACGGCGAGATACATATGGATTTCCAGGACAGAGCCTGGAGGGCTCAGTTCCTGGGCAGGGATGGAAGATTCAGCTGGGCGGTGTCTACCAGGCATATGGGTCCGACCTACATGACCTTCTCGAACCCTCTGGGCGGCGCGCCAAGGTCTCGCTATGACTTCGATTCCTCAATCGATCTCGGCCCCTCAGTCTTTTCCATGAGCGCCCTGAGGAAGAGGGATTATCTTGACAACAATGAGCTTAACCCCATGGTTGAGACAAACACTGGCACCATCCGTTATATGTACGCACGGCTGCGGGGGGCGGCAAAGCTGCTGACCAGCTACTCATGCTCAACCATGGAATACACGCAATCACCGGCTTCATGCGGCAACACCAGCCAGACAATTTCCCTGGGCACAGCGCTCACACAGCCGAAATGGAGCCTTGTCCCCACCTATCTGTATAGGAAGACTCAGCAGATAGCGAGCGCAGACGTAAACGACTTCGATACGTCGCAGGTGCAGATAACGGGCGAACTCAGACCGGTTGAAGCTGTTTGCTTCACGCCCCAGTTCAGCTTTTCCAATACAAGCCGTTCGGATACCGGTGCGCAGAGCTTCACCCGCCAGTCGGGCTTCAGCAGCAGGTTAAAGCTGGTGCCTGGGACTATCGACCTTACGACGACGCTTTCTCACCTGGCCAATTGGAACCCGGACGGTTCCCTCGATACGGACTCGATCCTTGCCGGCGGAAGGATCGACTGTTCGCTGGGCCGGCATATGCCTGATCCCACAGACAAGTCGCTCAGCATCGGCGCACAGGTGAAAAGGACAAAGGATCGCGTCGGTGAAACGAGGCAGAACGAGTGGGAAGCGCGCGCCTCGCTCACGATCAAACCCCGTATCGCCCTCTTGGGTGCCGGTCAGGCCCCGGACACATCTTATCGCTGATATCCGCAGGTGATGTCGCGCTATCAGCGCTTGACTACCAGAACAGGCTGTCTGGCCTTGCGCACGACCTTTTCTGAAACCGATCCCAGAAGCATCTCGCCGATGTTGCTTTTGCCGTGCGACCCGATGACAATAGCCGAGACCCGTTCCTCGTCCGCGGTCTTCAGGATCTCGCTCAAGGGTAACCCATGTACGATTTTGTTCACAACCGATAAACCCGCACCGCGCAGCTCATTTTCCAGTTGCCCCATATTTATGGAGACTTCCTCCTCAAGCTCCAGGGTAGGGACGGACGAAGCCGCAAATTCATTCAAGGTGTCGATGCTCCGCTGGTCTATGACATGCAAGGCCACAACCTCCTGGGCGCCGGCTGTGCGCAGTTCCTTGACGACCCCCATGGCCTTGCGCGCCGTATCTGAAAAATCCGTCGGGTACAAGATCTTTTCAAACATGGTTGGCCTCCTTTCTTTCGTTCTGATCGCGGGATGACTTCCCGATTTTTCTCCGCGGTATGTTTATTTCCGGCGACAGGATCAGCTGCGGGGGCAATTTTTGCGCGTGCAACAGTGTGACTAATTGTTTCAATCCAGAGGCAAGGGTTTCCAGATCGCCGACCGGAAGGGTTTCCAGTCCGGATACCAGCAAACCTTGCGCAACCTGGGGAGACTTGGCGACCAATACCCTCCCTGCATTGGTCAAATCGACCAACACCACGCGGCGGTCAACCCTTGATCTGGTCCTGGTAACAATGCCGCGTGCCTCAAGTCGGTCGATAATGCCGACCAACGTGGCGGGATGGAGATAAATTTTGCGCGCCAGATCCGAAATCCTGATCGGACCGGTTTCGGCAATCGTCTTAATGGTCCAGAGCTGTGGACCGGTAATTCCCGTGGCCAGTTCCGCCCTTTTTGATTGAGCGTTCACTACCTGAAATACCCGTCTTAAATTGTCGATGATATCCGGAATAAGGTCATTCTTTTTCTTCATATGATGTTTGCCTCATCATGATCCCTTGGATTATTTGTATACAACTTATTTGAATAGAAAACAATAGGATTTAATCGGTATAATATCAACTTGTTAGTATGTGAGCAGGCGAACTGGGAATGCCCTCATAGGTGACAGCCATCAGAAAAGCAGCGCCGGCCATAAAGCGGGAGGCGATCTTGACGCCGCTACCCTGGATGAGCGTGTTACAGGGCGGATTGATTGTCCTGCATGCGTTGCAGCTTGAATTTTGCGCTATCATGGCTTGGGCGATCCCCATCCGGCGAACCTGTTTGCAGGCTTGTCATTCCTGAGTCGACCGTTATTATATGGTTAAATGACGCGCGCACTGGCAACACAACGGCGGGCCGCGCCGGGAAGATTGGTCAATGACAATCCCACGCGCTACATATCGATTACAGTTCCATGCCGGCTTTACCTTCGAGGATGCCGCCGCCCTGGCGGATTATCTCGCCGCCTTGGGAGTAAGCCATATTTATGCCTCGCCCTATCTGCAGGCCCTGCCGGGCAGCCTCCATGGCTATGATGTGATCGATCCCAATAAGCTTAACGAGGAACTCGGCGGTGAAAGCGGGCACCGGCGGCTCTGTTTGGCATTGGAAGAACATGGTCTCGGTCAGATCCTGGACATTGTCCCCAACCATATGGCCATCAGCGGACCGGAGAATCTCTGGTGGTGGGATGTGCTCGAAAACGGGCCTTCCAGCAACTTCGCCGGCTACTTTGACGTGGATTGGGAACCCCCCGAAGACCGCCTGAGCAACAAGATCCTTCTGCCCATACTGGCAGATCATTACGGCCGCGCGATTGAAGCCGATGAGATTCAGCTGCAAAGGTCCGGCGGACGATTTTCCGTGAATTACCATGAACATGTGCTCCCCGTGGCGCCCAAGTCGCTTGTCGCGCCGCTGGCAAGGGCGGCCCAGATCGCCGGATCAGAGGTCCTGGCCTTTCTGGTCGATGCCCTGATAGCCCTGCCGCCGCCCACGGCCACCGAAGTGGATGAAATCCGCCGGCGTCACCGCAATAAGGAGGTCATCCGTGAGCTGCTGGAGAGGCTTCTGAACGAGGATGCCCGCGTTTTGGCGGCCGTTGACACGGTCGTGAAAGAAATCAACCGCGATGCCGAGGCCCTGGACCGGCTGTTGGAAGCGCAGTGCTACCGTATTGCCTACTGGCGTACGGCGGAGCGTGACCTCGGTTACCGGCGTTTTTTCGATATCAACAGCTTAGTGGGGCTGCGCACCGAGGATGAGATCGTCTTCGCCGATACCCATTATCTCATCCTGGGTTGGCTCAAGCAGGGGGTATTGGATGGGGTGCGCATCGATCATGTCGATGGCCTGCGTGATCCGGAACAGTACTTCAATCGTCTCTCCGCCATGGCTCCACAGGCCTGGATCGTGGCGGAAAAAATCCTGGCCCCCGATGAACAACTCCCCGCATCGTGGCGGGTGCACGGCACCACGGGCTATGATTTTCTCAACCTGGCGGGCGGTCTATTGGTCGATCCGGCCGGTGAAGAACCTTTGAGCGTCTTTTATGCCGAATTTACCGGCGAGACCGTGGACTACCAGGAAGTAGTGCGTGAAAAGAAGCTCCTAGTCATGCGTGATCTCCTTGGAAGCGACCTCAACCGCCTGACACACCTCATGCTCAAGATCTGCGAACGCCACCGCCGTTACCGCGATTATACCCGGCATGTGCTGTATACCGCGCTGCGGGAGTTGATCGCCTGTTTCTCGGTTTATCGCACCTATGTGCGCGCCGAGGCCGGTGTGGTAAGCGAACAGGATCGCGCCGTCATTGACTTCTCGATCGCCAAAGCCAAGGAGCATCAAAGCGAAGTCGAGCCCGATCTGTTCGATTTTATCAGAGCCGTTTTGTTCCTGGAATTCCGGGGGACCTTCGAGTCGGAATTCGTCATGCGTTTTCAGCAGATGACGAGTCCGGTCACGGCCAAGGGGGTTGAGGATACGACCTTCTACTGCTACAACCGCCTGGTGGCGCTCAACGAGGTGGGCGGAGACCCCGGCCGTTTCGGAACCACTCCGGATGTATTCCATGGATGTATGCAGGCCGCGGCCAAAATGTGGCCGCATACCATGCTGGCTACATCCACTCATGATACCAAGCGCAGCGAGGACGTGCGCGCCCGTCTCTACCTGTTGAGCGAGATCCCCCAGCGCTGGACGGAGACGGTACGCCGCTGGTCAGCCATGACGCAGCGCTACCGAACTCAGGACCTACCCGACCGCAACACCGAATATTTCATCTACCAGAATCTCGTGGGGGCCTGGCCGATCGATGAGGCGCGCTTTGGGATATTCATGGAGAAGGCTCTGCGCGAAGCCAAGATCTACACGACCTGGACACGGATCAATGAAGAATATGAGCAGGCCGTGCGAGAATATATCACCACCATACTGAATGACCAGGCCTTCGTCGCGGATCTGGAGGCCTTCGTGACCGGACTCGAATATCCGGGTTGGATAAACTCCCTGGCACAGACACTGATCAAACTCAGCGCACCGGGAGTGCCGGACATTTATCAGGGCAGCGAGATCTGGGAATTAAGCCTTGTGGATCCCGACAACCGCCGGGCAGTGGATTATACGCGACGGCGCTCCCTGTTGGACGCGCTTGCCGGCGCCGATCCCGATGCGATTATGGAGCGCATGTCCGAAGGTCTCCCTAAGCTCTGGCTGATTCGTCAGGCTTTGCGCTTGCGCCGGGAACGACCGCAGGTTTTCATGGATGGCGGTTATACACCCTTGAGCGCGCGAGGAAGCAATGCGCGGCATGTAGTGGCATATCTACGTGCCGACCAAGTGGTAGCCGTCGTACCCCGGCTGGTTATTGGTTTGAACGGTGATTGGGGCAATACGACGGTGCAGTTGCCGCGCATTCGTTGGCGCAACGTACTGACCGATGAGTCCTTTCCGGGAGGACGTATCCGGCTGGACCGCCTCCTGGCGCGTTTTCCCGTGGCGCTTCTGGCCTCGTGAGGCCTATGCGCCCCATCGTGGCTGATAACGGCGCGACGATTCAATCCCACGCTTCAGTCCTGATTTTCATCCACGGGCAGGGCGATGGCGATGCACCGGCAAACCGCTTCGAAACACGTTACCCATTCCCGGGCGAGGTCATCCTGATCCTGGCGCGGCCTGAGCGCGAGATAGTAGCCTTGCATGATTGCAAAGCAGGCGTTCTGTATATTCTGCAGATTGACCTCGAACGGCAAGGCGGCGATGAGTTCGACGCCGGCCTTGAGCTCACGTAACCGTTCCAGGTCGTCGGGGTGTTCCAGGAGGTCTTGGGCCAGGCGTTCGATACGACGTCTGAGCACGATTTCGAGCGTCTGGGCATTGAGAGCGATACCCTGTAGTCCGGCTTCCGCCAGATACCCTTTGACTGTCTCGCTGCCCAGATGTTCTACTTCGATGCTGCGCTTCAGGTTGGCGTTCAGGACGTATTCGGCGGCATAGTACAGGGGGTGAGGGGCTGGTTGTCCGAGGTCCTTCAAAAAGCGCATGAACGGAGCATTAAGATCGTAGATTTGGCGGTAAAGGGCCTCGGCATTGACAAGGCTGCCCTCCAGGATCGTGGATATGATCTTGCGTTGCTCGTCACGAAAGAGGGTGCGGAGATCGTAAATCTCAGGACCGAAGTGCTCGTCCAAGAGCCGCAGGGTCTGCGTTATGTCGCCGCGGTTGAAAGGCGCGGTGAGCTCCTCTACCAGCGCCCCAAAGTCCATGGCCGTGGGTTGCACGCCCGCGGTAAGATTGTGGACCCCGAAATGCAGCGCGCAGAAGATAAATGCACGGGATTCCAGGGTGATATCGCTGCGTACTATGGCACGGCCTATGGCCAATTTGGCCCGTCCGGCGTCCGAGCGGTGATAATCCAGACGCTCAATGCAGTAGGAAAAGATACGCGCCGGATTGTCGTACTCCTCAAAGAGCGAGCTCATGGCGTAATGGGCGCAGACCTTGGCCAAATCGAGCATGGCCGGCTGCACGCCGCGCTCGAAGACAAGCCTGCCGTCATGCCAATACGTAAGGTTGCTGTGCGCCTGCTCCAGGACCTCCAGGAACTGCTGCTGAGGGGCGTTGCCCAAGGCATCCTGGGCAAGTTGAAGGACCCGTCCCGCATATTGGATGATCTGCACGGTCTCGATGCCTGAGATATCGTCGAAAAACCAGCCGCAGCTCGTGTACATAAGCATGGCATGGCGCTGCAGCTCCATCAGATTGAGCGCCATGGTCTTTTCCTCAGAGTTGAGGGGGCGCTGGGCCTGTGCATCTAGGAATCGCGCCAGGCTGTCTTGTGAACGGTCAAGGATGACATGGATATAGGCGTCGCGCGCCTGCCAGGGGCTGGTGAAGAGCTCGCGCGCCTTGAGCTCGAAGGCCGGGGCCAACGCATCACGCAGCAGATCCAAAGCCTGACGGAGCGGGGTGCGCCAGCCCTGGTTCCAGCCGGTCCTGCCGCCCGAATTGCAGCCGCAGTCGCCTCTCCAGCGTTCCAGACCGTGCATGCAGCTCCATGACGTATGTTCGAAAATCTCAACTTCGCAAACAGGTGGATGCATGGCCAGATATTCTCCATAGGTGGTGATGCGGGCCAGGTTGTTGGCGGTGAGATACTCGAGGGCATAGGCCAGGGCCATGTCGCCGTGAGGGTGGTGATGGCCGTAGCTCTCGCCGTCGGTGGCGATATGCACGATCTGGGGCCAGGTACGCTCATCGCTGAAACCCTCAAGGAGCCGGTGTGCGAAATCTTCCCCATGGTTGAGGATTTTTTCAAAGGCCACGGCGCGTGAGATGGGGCCGTCGTAGAAGAAGAGCGCCAGCTCCCGTCCGGAGGGCAGCTTTATGCGGTAGGCCCTGGAGGGATCGATGCGCTGTCCGGAGGCATCGATCCAGTCTTCCTCTTCGCTCTGGCGTATACGCTCGGCCTGATGCGGGGCCAGGATCGTGAAGCGGATGCCCAGGTCGGCCATGATGTCAAGAGATTCAAGGTCAACGGCTGTTTCAGGCAGCCACATCCCTTCCGGAGCGCGGCCGAAACGATGTACAAAATCCTCTATGCCCCATATAATCTGTGTGCGCTTATCGCGTGTTTCGGCCAGGGGCAGGATCATGTGGTTGTAGGCCTGCGCCATGGCCGGCCCATGTCCGGCAAATGTGGCGCAACCCAGACGGTCGGCTTCCAGGATGGCGGTGTAGACCTCGGGGGCCTTGACTTCGAGCCAGGTCAGGAGCGTGGGACCGAAGTCAAAGCTGATGCGGGCATAATTGTTGACGATGCTATTGATGCGGCCCTTCCTATCGAGTATGCGCGAGGTGGCGTTGGGGGCATAGCATTCGGCCGTGATGCGCTCGTTCCAATCGTGGTAGGGGTAGGCCGAGTCCTGGATCTCGACCGCCTCCAGCCATGGGTTTTCGCGCGGCGGCTGGTAGAAATGACCGTGGATGCAGATATAGCGCTCCATATGCCGTCATCCTTCCTTACCGAATAATATAAATGTCCAGCCCGGGATGTCCAGGGTCACGGGTTTCTCATTGCAGTGAAGAGTTTCCGGAATGGAGCTGCCGGGCCCCAGCCAGGCCGCGGTAGCCGAGTCGATGAGCGAAACCCAGCGTCCGGCACCGAGGGTGATGTCAGCATTCAGGGTTGCGGGGCCGCAGTTGAAGACGGCCACAACCTCGCTGTGGGACGCCTGGCGCCTCAGCAGGAGAAGTCCGCTTTCTTCCGAGATCTCGACATGCAAGGCCTCCCTGTCCAGACGCGCCAGGGCTGGGACCTTACGCCGCAATTTCAGGAGCTGGCGATAAAACAGGCGCAGGACCTGGTGATGGCCATCCAAGGCCATTTTATGATCGAGCCGGGCGCAGAGGAAGGTGCGCTCATCCTGAGGGTCGGGGGGATGCCGGCGGTCATGGAAGGCGGCGAATTCCGCGACGCGGCCATGGCGGACGGCCTGAACGAGGTCCGGATCGCCGTGGTTGACGAAATAGGGGAACGGCGCGGTCTCACCGTACTCCTCGCCCATGAAGATCAACGGGAGATAGGGCGAGAGCATGACGATGCCGGCGGCCAGCTTGAGGGCCTCGAACGGGACGAGGGTGCTCAGGCGCTCGCCAAGGCAACGGTTGCCGACCTGGTCGTGGTTCTGGGAAAAGACCGTGAAACGTTGGCCCGGGATACCGGCCGTGGAATTGCCGTGCCGCCGGCGGCGGAAGGCGGAATACTCTCCGGTATACGTGAATCCTTGGCGCAGGGCCTTGGCCAGGTGTTCGACACTTCCATAATCCT
>JBDKSM010000169.1:0-2120 GCA_039680665.1 Syntrophaceae bacterium
TTCTACAACGGCAAACCCGTGGCCGGTCTGGCCATACGGCAGGCCGCCGGGGCCAATGCCCTGGATACGGCCGATGCCGTCAGGGCCAAGATGAAGGAGATGAGCCGGTTCTTCCCGGAAGGGATGAAGGTCGTTTATCCGCATGACACCACCCCTTTCATCAGGGTGGCCATCAACGAGGTTGTCAAGACCCTCATCGAGGCCATCGTATTGGTTTTCTTGGTTATGTGGCTTTTCCTGGGCAACATGCGGGCCACCTTGATCCCGACCATCGCGGTGCCGGTGGTTATCCTGGGGACATTCGCCATGCTGGGGCTTTTCGGTTATTCCATCAACATGCTCACCATGTTCGCCATGGTGCTGGCCATCGGCCTTTTGGTGGATGACGCCATCGTGGTGGTGGAAAACGTGGAGCGCATCATGAGCGAGGAAGGACTGTCTCCGCGCTAGGCTACGGCCAAGTCCATGGAACAGATTACCAGCGCGCTGATCGGCATCGGCCTGGTGCTCTCGGCCGTTTTCGCCCCCATGGCGTTTTTCCCCGGCTCTACCGGCGTCATCTATCGCCAGTTCTCCGTTACCATCATCGCCGCGATGCTGCTCTCCGTGGTTGTGGCCTTAATCCTTACGCCGGTACTCTGCGCCGGACTTCTGAAACCCGTGGCCGCCGGACATGAGCCGGCCGAGAACGCGATCTTTTTCCTCCGCCCGTTCTTCCTCTGGTTTGATCGGTTCTTCTTCCGCCTGCGGGATTTATATGTGGGCATGGTCGGTCATTCCCTTTCCCGCAAACTGCGCTACCTGGTGGTCTTCCTCATGATCGTGGCCGGCATGGGCTATCTCTACCTGCGCATGCCCACGGCCTATCTACCCGATGAAGATCAGGGCATCCTGTTGGCCCAGATCATCATGCCCAAGGGCGCTACCATGGAGCAGACCGGGGCGATAGCCAAGCAGATCGAACAATATTTCAAGACGAACGAAAATGATGCCGTGGCATCAACCATGACCGTCTCCGGGGTGAGCTTTTCCGGCCGGGGACAGAACCAAGGCATGGTCTTCATCAAACTCAAGGACTGGGAGCTGCGTGACCGTCCCGACCTGAAGGCCAAGGCTATTGCGGGTCGGTCCATGGGTGCCCTCTCGAAGATCCGCGGCGCCATGGTCTATGTATTTCCACCCCCGGCGGTCGCCGAACTCGGCATGGCCAAGGGCATTGATTTCCAGCTGCTCGACCGGGGCGGTCTGGGGCATCTGGCCCTCATGGAGGCCCAGAACCAGCTTATGGGCATCGTCTCCAAAGACCCGCGCCTAAGCGCCGTGCGGCCTAACAGCATGGAGGATGTCTCGGAATACCGCGTCGATGTGGACTGGGAACGGGCTGGGACCTTGGGGATACCCATTACCACCATCCACAACACCATCTCGGCTGCCTTCGGAAGCTCTTATGCCAACGATTTCATCCAGGGTGCGCGCGTCAAACGCGTCTACGTTCAGGCGGATGCACCCTACCGCATGTTGCCCACGGACCTTGAAAGACTCTATGTCCGCAATGCCGCGGGCATAATGGTGCCATTTACCGCTTTCGCCTCCGGCCATTGGACCTCAGGTTCACCCAAGTTGGCGCGCTTCAACGGATTCCCCTCCATCAATATTTGGGGTGAACCCGCACCGGGAAAGAGTTCGGGCGAGGCCATGCAGGCTATGGAAGAGGCGGTCGAGAAACTGCCCAAAGGCCTCGGTTTCGACTGGACCGGATTGTCCTATCAGGAACGGATGTCGAGTTCACAGGCGCCCTTGCTCTACGCCTTTTCCATCTTCGTGATTTTTTTATGCCTGGCGGCGCTCTACGAGAGCTGGACCATTCCCATCTCGATCCTGCTCGTGTTGCCACTGGGGGTTATCGGCGGCATTATCGCGTCGAGCGCGCGGGGGCTGGCCAATGATGTCTATTTCCAGATCGGCTTACTTACCACCTTGGGTCTGGCCACTAAGAACGCCATACTCATCGTGCAGTTCGCTAAAACCGGCCTGGAACAGGGCATGGGCCTGATTGAGGCCACCTTGCAGGGGGCCAAGCTCCGCTTCCGGCCGATCCTCATGACCTCGCTGGCCTTTGG
>JBDKSM010000170.1:0-27612 GCA_039680665.1 Syntrophaceae bacterium
TGCCCTGCAGCTCGAATGCACTGCGGATCTCCCGGTAATTATAGACCTCGCCGTTATAGCAGATGGTATAAATCCCATCAGGGGTGGTCATGGGCTGATGGCCGGTGGGAGAAAGGTCGATGATGGACAGTCGTCGGTGGCCGAGCGCCAGGTTGGCTGTCCGGTCGACAAAGAGCCCTGCATCATCCGGCCCGCCACGGCAGAGCATGTCACGCATATGTGCGCAGTTGGAGGCCAGATCGCCTGAGCCTTTGAGATCCCAGATGCCGACTATCCGACACATAGCGTTTTGAGGTATGTTTTCAAGGTTGTGCAAAGACGTATACGCTGGTCGACTATCTTCAAAAACGGTAGGATACACAAGCTCAGCAGCATCTCCAAGCATATGATCGGAAGCGGTTTGTAGCGTTTGCTTACGATAATGTAGTTCCGTGTGGCATAGGCATCACGGGGCGATCCCTTACGGATGATACCCCAGAAAGAGGGCAGATAGGCCCGGATGTGGTCAAGATGGGAATATCCGGAAAAAGTCGGTGACTGATGATCGGGGTGGAAGACCACCGCCTCGGTGACAACGTGTATGGGCAACCCCGCCGCTTTGGCCCTGAGACAATACTCGTAATCTTCATACCCGACAAAAAAATCGGGATCGTACACTCCGATGCGTGCGATGGCTTCACGATTAATGAAGAGACCCGCCGTGCCGGCGACATCGACATCTACCCGATACGGGGGGGCCGGATGGAAATGCCCCAGACGGCCTTGAATTCTTTTAAAGTAGTGCAATATATTTCCGGTCTTCGGATCGATGATTTGAGGTACTCGGATCATCCCGTTGGACCGGCAAAGGAGTTTTCCCAAGCAATCCTTTTCAGGATAATCGTCTTCATCATGCAGCCAGATCCATTCCGCCCCATGCGCAAAGGCCTGTTCCATGCCGAGTGAAAATCCCCCTGCCGAACCGAGATTACGACTAGTAGCGATAACGCTTACCGATGATTGTTTCGAGCATACGACGGAGTCTACAATGTCCTTAACGCAATAGGAGGCGTTGTTATCAATGATGACGATTTTCTCCACAGCAGGTGACTGTTCGTTCAGGGCAACGATACATTGTTTCAATCCTTCAGAATCGTTGAAGGCAACGACAATGGCCCATACGTTATCGGGCATGTCGGCCACCTGAGGGTTCTTCTCTGTGAGCGCGCAACCGCTTGACCTTCAGGAACAAGAGCACAAGCAGCAGTTTGATATTTGAGGCCGGCGGCTGGCGGAAGATACGATAGCGAAAAATGCCGATGAGTGAATACCGGTTAAGGCTGTCGAGCAAGGCCATCTGCTGTTGCGTCAGCTTGTGCGCATAGCGTTCACGGAAGGCTTTGCTTGTAGCAATCTCAGGCAGTTCGGTGAGCTGGTTTAACTTGTTCATGACGATTGGTCGGCGTGTGACGATCCCATACATGCTCCGGGCTATGCTGAAAAGGTTCTTAGAGAGCTTATGGTCACGGCTGATTCCAATCGTGTTGGACTGGTGCTGCCGGTAATATGTCAATGGCCTTGGAATGATGATTATGTGTCCGAAGGCCGCGGCCGCCATGGCGATCCACCAATCATGCATGACGGCTTGTTCGGGGATGTCCAGGACAATTTCACGGAGGGTCTGGTTCAGGAGCATGGAGCATCCTGGGAATTTATTCCGGATTACCAGAGATGCAAAGGAGCTGCCCGTTTGAGGAGATAAACCCTGGTATTTCCAGAAGGAGGGGGCAATCATGCGCTGATCTTCATCGATCACGTTAAGATCAGCGACAATTAACAGCGGGGCGGAGGGGAACTTTTCTTCGGCCTTGTGCATCGCAGACATCATGGTCTGTATCTTTTCTGGATACCAGATGTCGTCCTGGTCGCAGAACATGCTGTAGGGAGTTGTGGCGTGTTGTATCAAGGAGGCGAAGCTCCGGCATGCTCCGCGATGGCCGATGTCGTTGAGCAGAAATTGGATGCGCGGATCCTGCTTGGCATTGAGTGATAAAATCTCAATGGTTTTGTCCGTAGAACCATCGTCGCGTATAAGGATTCTCCATGCCGGATATGTTTGGGCCATGATAGAATCCAGCTGTTGTTTCAGGAAGCGTTCCCCATTGTATGTGGAAAGCAGAACCTCGACGTCAATAGGGTTCATATATGCGATGAGCGGGCGCACTGATTCCGCAGGGAAAGCGCTTTTCGCCTGACAAAACGTGCCAACCTTGGCGGCAGAACGGTTGCCAGAAATAAAAAATGTGCCAACCTTGGCGGCAGAACGGTTGTCAGAAACAATATGGCAGCTCTGAGAAGAAACGCATACCGCCTTTTACATCCCTTCGCTCGGGCGCGATTCAGGCAGATCCGCGCCACCTTGCGCGTCCATGCCGGCTGGAGATCGCCCCGGCATGCAGAAGCCATCTGAAGCCTGGTCTTATTGAGTCGGTCCGACACGTGTTCCCGTTCGGAACTCTGAATAGCCTGTTCCACCACTTCAAACATCTTCAAGGTGTGATAGCAGCGCTGCTCGAAGGGTTTGGCCTGCCAGGAACTTGAGGCATGAAGTCGGTACACCGCCATGCATCGGTCGAGATAACCTACCCATCCATGGCGCGAACTGATTATGGCAATCGGCCAGTCGAGGACCTGCAGATGGATAAAATCTTCAGTCAGGGTGGGAAATGTTGCCGCGCGGTAAAGCACGGAACAGGTCTGAATGAAGTTCACATCCAGCAACTCATCCCCATCGACCCGCTCCCGCCGCCATTGCTCCGGCGGATACTCATAACTGTCGGCGCTCGAAGAATTGCCCGCGGCCAGGATGCGGTGGTGACAGACGGCACAATCAGGTTCGCGCTCCATAAATTCCACTTGGCGCATGAGCTTGTGTTTGTCTGTCCAATAGTCATCGCCCTCCAACACGGCAATATACTTTCCGCGGCAGGATTGAAAGACACTTGCTGCATTTCGGCCCATGCCCATGTTCTGCGCATGCAGTATGGGTCGGATGATATCAGGATGTCTTGCGGCATACTCCTGTACGATGCCGCGCGTGGCATCCGTCGAACAATCCTCACCGATCACCAACTCCACGGGAAAATTCGTCGCCTGCATCAGGACGCTCTCAATGGCTTGAGTAATGAACTCGGCTTGGTTGTACGTGATCATTGCCACACTGACCAGGGGCGCTTCGGTGGACCAAGCCTCCAGGGGACTATGACGGATTGGATTCACGGTTGCTGACTTTCCAGCCGATATCTGCGATTGTACGATATTCAGTAATCATATTCCGGTGTCACGATCAACTAAGATTATTGATGGCGTAAGCTTTTCAGGATGTCGCAAATCCTTACCACGTCATCAACGCTCAGTCCTCCGTAAAACGGCATGCACAAGACCTCGCAAGCAATCTTTTCGGCTACGGGGAGGTTGGCGTGACTGGATGATGGGAGATGCTTGTAGCAGGTGTAGGCGCTGCACAACGGGAAAAAATACTTTCTCGTGAACACATTATATTTCTTGAATTCTTCATATACGCGGTCCCTGGAGCAGCCGAAGAGCTTTTCATCGATCCGTATGACGAAATACTGCAAACTCTTTTCTACCCCGTCCATGTCATAGGGAAGGAACGACAGGCCGTCCACACCTTCCAGACACTCACGATATGTCTTGAGGAGGCCGGCTCTTTTCCTCCGTTCCCCGTCAACATAGTCCAGCAAGACAAGCCCAAGGGCGGCTTGTATCTCGGTCATCTTGCCGTTAATCCCAGGCATTACAACCTCATTTTCATTCTTTATTCCGAAGTTTTTCAGGAGGTCTATGCGGGACTTCAGGTGGAGATCATTAAAGGTAAGCGCACCCCCTTCCGCGGTATGGAAGAGTTTCGTGGCGTGGAAGCTGAACATGGAGATATCTCCGTACGTGCCGATGCCCCGTCCTCCAATCTCGACTCCGAATGCATGCGCGGCATCATAGATGACCCTTAATCCGTATCGGTCGGCTACTTCCTGGATCTTGATCACATTACACGGCGTGCCAAATACATGGACGGCCAGGATGCCCGTGGTCTGGGGTGTCAGCATGGATTCGATTTTGTCGGCATCGATGTTGAGGGTCGTCGGCTCGATATCGCAAAATACCGGCCTGATATTATTCCAGGCCAGAACATGGGGGGTGGCGGGGAAAGAGAAGGGGGTCGTAATCACTTCACCGGAAAGACGCAGACTCTGGCAGGCCACGATGAGGGCGATGGTCCCGTTGTTAAAAAGCGAAAGATAGGGGACCCTCAGCGACTCCAGGAGTTTTTGCTCAAAGATCTGGTGCTGGGGGCCGTTATTGGTCAGCCATTGGGAAGCCCACACTTCGCGTAGTTTCTCAAGGATAACATCCACGTCGGGGAGGAGCGGTCGGGTGATATAGATGGGTTCACGAAATGGTTGGTACGTTTCTTTCGGCATCACACTATCCTTTTATCGCCTCGATGATAAGTTCACCATGATATGGCCGGCATTCCAGATGCATGAGTTCAGCATAGCCGCTTTCCCGCCAGGGGAGTTGCGTTATTTTCCCAAAGCCGCTTTCGCTCAGGATGTTTTCCAGTTCTTTGACATCATAGAGGAATTGGTGGCCCCACAATCGCATCCCCTCGTTCATCATACGGCAGGGTGTCGCCGGCGCGAAGCCTACATCCGTCCAGGTGGTGAGATTTTCAGCCAGGTATTCATTGATCAGCTTTCTCAGATCGGGGGTGCTGAGACGGATGACCCCACCGGGGACGAGAACCCGTTGACATTCCGACAAAAACCTATGGCAGTCTTCATAAGACAAATGTTCGATGAAATGTTCCGTGAAGATGAATTGAATGGTTGCCGATCCTACCGGGAATGAACGGGTCAAGTCGTAGGAAATGACCCCCTTGTGTGGCAGGAGATCGATATTGGCCCATCCAGTCAGAATATGGTTGCCACAGGCGAGATGCAGTCTGGTATGCCCTTTTATTTTCCGCTTGGCGGATTGGAATTCTCGACGAGAACGCATGTGTTTATAGAAAGACAGGCAAGCCGGGGGGGCGCAACTGGTTCCTAAACGTTTTATCCCACGCAGATAGGTGTCTTTATTCATAGTGCGATGGTGAGCTGTTTAGAAATTTCTGATAGTTTTCCAATACGCCGCTTCTATTTCTTTCGCCGATTTTTTTATTGCCGATGTATACCCCCCAGGGCGCGATGTCGCGGGTCACGACCGAATTGGCACCGACTGAAGCCCCTTCACCGATAATGACGCCGGGTAATACGACGGAGTTTGCCCCGATGCAGGCAAATTTCTCAATGATGACCGGCGCCCTATGGACATTTCGATAGCTTTCATGGATTGTCGGATTTCCAAAACCCCAATTCTTGAGATCTTCAGATCCGGTAAAGATACGGCAACCCGCTGATAATCCGGAGAAATCGCCCATGATAAATTCTTCACCTCCAAGAATGGAGGAGAAGCACGCGATATGCACATAATCCCCGATTTCCATTTTTTTCTTGGCATGGATCATGACAAAATCATCGATGATGATATGTACGCCGAAGGTGATATTTTCGATGCCAATAATCTTTGTAAATTCATACGTGGTCACACCGGGAAGATTGTATTTTTCCATATGACCTCCAATCCCCTTGCATCACGAGGCCTACGATCCCCGTGCGTTCCTGGCTCAAACGTGATGATAAATATATTGATTATTGATTGATATGTCTATGCCGCCTCTGCGGTTCCCGTGCCGATCATGTCCGGCTGGAATTGCCGACAAAGTCGGTAGTCCATTCTAATCGCGGTTGCACAATACCGCCCCAATGTCCAAAATTGTGCCCGCGCTGTGAGCCGGAATCGATCATGTCAATTGATACCACACGATCGGCCTGTTCTATGATGCGGTGTCCATATTCAACCAATACTATGCTCATGATGTAATGGCCTTGATTCAGTAAATGGCTTGGGATGATGCAGGTGCTCTGATACAGGCCGATATGATGGTTTCTCGGAGACCCGTTCGGGTCATTGATCGATGCGGAGGTGAAGACATGAATGTCGTCCGGGGTATAAAGTGATAGCGAGAGGTTCAGGAGGGTGTCCGCTTTTTGCACGGCATATTCGATTTCAACAATCACGGGATCCTTGATATCGACGATCTCGGCGATCTGATTGGATGAGGTAAGTAATTTTATGGACTTCAGAAAGGCCTTTTCGTTGCTTGGTGCGGGGGTTTGTCTGAACCATACCCGGCCATTCAGGTAGTCATCGCCGCCTTTTATGTACTGGGTAACCACGTCATTGGCGCCGCCACTCTTGACCAGTACGCCTCGATCCAACCATATGGCCTTTTCACATAATCTCTGAATGGCGATCATGTTGTGACTCACAAACAGCACCGTTCGGCCTTGTCTGGCGACATCCCCCATTTTCCCCAGGCATTTTTTCTGAAAGTTGATGTCACCGACGGCAAGCACCTCGTCAACGACCAGGATCTCCGGTTCAAGGTGGGCCGCAACAGCGAAGGCCAGCCTCACGTACATGCCGCTGGAATAGCGTTTTACCGGTGTGTCCAGGAACGTCTCGATCTCGCTGAAGGCGACGATTTCATCAAACTTCCGGTCGATCTCCTGTTTGCGCATACCCAGGATCGTGCCGTTGAGATAGATGTTCTCCCTGCCGGTCAGCTCCGAGTGGAAGCCGGTGCCGACTTCCAGAAGGCTTGAAACCCTTCCGCGCAGCCTGATCGTCCCTGATGTGGGTTCAGTGATGCGGCTGAGGATCTTCAGGAAGGTGCTTTTGCCGGCCCCATTTCTCCCGACAATACCGATGACGTCCCCTTGCTCAACATCGAAGGATACATCCCGCAGCGCCCAAATCACGTCATGTGGCGGCACACTCGTTTGTGATGATTGACTTTCAGCGTCATCGAATCTTGTCAGGCTTCTTAATTCACGGAGATTCTTGAACGGGGCTTTCACCATTTCGACCAGGGCCTCACGGAATGACGTGGCTGCCTGTTGTTGCATGCCGAGACGGTAGATCTTAGAGAGATTCTGAACCTGGATGATCGGTTCGGACATGGTTTTAAAATCCCCTTGGCTGCCTGTAAAGCAAGCGATTATATGATGTCTGCAAAGAAACGTTCCACGTTCTTGAAATAGACCAGACCCACCATGAAGATGATGGTGCTGACTGCCACAGAGACCAGAACCAAATCCAGCGGGAAGCGCCCGCCCAAGAGGCAGGATCGCAAGGCCTCGATAATACCGGTCATGGGATTGATGGCATAGAGCATGCGATATTTTTGAGGGACCATGGAAGTGGGGTATACGATCGGTGAGGCAAACATCCAGAATTGGACCAGGAACGGGATCGTGAACTTGATATCCCGGTATTTGGTATTGAGGGCCGCCAGCACCAGGCCGACACCGCTGGCGGTAAAAACCAGAAGGATGACCAGGACCGGCAGTATCAGGATGGTAATCGAGGGAGAAATGCGGAAGAAGGCCAACATCCCTAAAAGGACCACAAAGGCGATCAAGAAGTCCAGCAAACCCGCTATCACCGGCGTGAGGGGTATAAAGATGCGGGGGAAGTAAACCTTGGAGATGAGATTGCTGGATCCCACGATGCTATTGCCGGCATTGTTGATGGCAGTGGAAAAGTATGTCCACGCGACCATGGCAACGAAGTTGAAGACAGGGTAAGGAACGCCATCGGATGGTATCTTGGCGAGCTTCCCGAAGAACAGGGTGAATATCACCATCATGAAAAACGGCTGGATGATGGCCCATAAGCCACCGAGAACAGTCTGTTTGTATTTTACTTTTATATCCCTGATCACAAGGAAGATGAGCAGGTCGCGGTATTCAAGAAGTTCCTTGGGATTGATTAAATCAAATCCCTTCTTAGGTTGGATCAGGATGTCGGTATTGTTGGGCATCATGGTTGAATATTTGCGAGGTTTGCCGGTCTTTCAGACGCGGTAAATGAAATGCTCCGCCATCCCTGGTGTTTTTAGGGTAGTAAACATGATCTCAATGTATGGTAATGCCATATTCTATTCCGATACATATCATTCGAAACCAGCCGGGTAAATCTTTAATCAGCCTTCCGAGGCTTCAGACAAGCCCGATAATGGTTGATATACCTTTCGGCGATGTGCGGCCAGGCAATGGTTTGCTTCATCAAGGCCTGCTTGTTTTCAAGCGCCGCGGCTGCGATGTGTCCGCGCATGGCCTGGACGATCTGCTCGGCCAGGGCCTGGGAGTCGCCAGCCGGAAAGAAAAATCCGTCCTCACCATGCGTTATCCACGGCCGGTTGGCATCGATGTCGCTCACCACCGGTATGAGCCCGGCCGCCATGGCCTCCAGGAGCGAGATGGAGGTGCCGTCCGCCAGGGAGGTGGAGACATAAACCTTGGCCCGGCTCATATGGCCGGGGATTTCGGTGTTTTCGAGCCGGCCGATAAACTCGATGCTCGCGGTTACGCCCAGATCGGCGGCCAGGTTTTTGAGCAGGCCATCCTGTGAACCATCGCCGATGATCGTAAACTTCGCATCCGGGATACGTTCCAGGACGAGCGGAACGGCCCGGATCAAGGTCGCGAGGTTATAGATCGGCTCCAGACTGCGCGTCGATACGATGCGGTTTTTTTCGGAGGCCGGGTGTACGGCGAAGAACAACTCGTCCACGCCGCAAGGAATCGTGTCGGCCTGTCTCAAGCCGGGCCTGCTCTTCATCGCCTCCGAGACCACCGTCACCCTGCTGGAGAGCCTGACCGCCAGATCGAAGAGCAGCCCGACCGGAAACCGCGCACTGATCCGCACGTCCATGCCATGGGCGCTGTTGACCACCGGCACCCCCATCAGGCGTCCGGCCAGGGCGGCGATCAATCCCGTGGGTACGATCCAGTTACCGTGTATCACATCCGGATGCTCGCTTCTGATTGCGCTGATGGCCTTGCACAGGCCGGAAAGCATATACACCATCATAGGGATGATGGGGATGGCGCCTGACTGTCCCAGGGGTTTGCCGCCGCTCGGATACCAGAAGCGGTGAACCCTGATGCCGCCGTCATTCTCCAGGCGCGGGCTGTCACGAAGAACGCGCGGCGTCAGCACCACCACGTCAAGTCCCTGGCGGATCAGTTCCAAGCCCAGTTTCCTGATGAAGATGCCGCGGTAGGAATCGATATTGTCAGGATAACTATTTGTGATTATCAGGACTTTCACGGCAACTGTATACCCCAACATCCGGGCGCTCTGCAAGGCGCATATGGAAGTTTGTTCGACAAGCAAAGGCCGGGTGTGTTATAAAGGTGCAATCCATGGACATGTTCGCCGACCAGCCTGAGGCCATAGAGATCCTGCGGCAGTATCTGTGCATCGATACCACCAATCCGCCCGGCAATGAGATCGAGGCCGCCCGTTTTCTGGGTTCGATCCTTGAAAAGGAAGGCATCCCGTACACCATTTATGAATCGCTTCCCGGACGGGCCAGCCTGGTGGCAAGGCTCAAGGGCGCCGGCGCCGAGCGTCCCGTGCTGCTTTTGAACCACATGGACGTGGTGGGCGTGGAGCGCGGCCAGTGGTCGGTGGAGCCCTTCGGCGGTGTGATCAAGGACGGTTTTATCTGGGGCCGCGGGGCCCTGGATATGAAAGGCATGGGGATCATGCAGCTCATGGCCTTGCTGCGGGCCAAACGTAACGGCCTTAAGCTCAGTCGGGACATTATCTTTCTGGCCGTGGCGGATGAAGAGGCCAACGGCTCTCTGGGCGCCAAGTGGGTGTTCGAAAACCACCCCGAGGAGGTGGCCTGTGAGTTCGTGCTCAACGAAGGCAGCTATGGAATAGTCGATTACGCCGGGCTCAAACGACCGCTCTTCCCCATCAGCACGGCCGAAAAAGGCCCTATCTGGTTGCGCATCGTCACCAGGGGCGAGGCCGGCCACGGTTCCATGCCGCCCGATGTGCATGCCGTGCATCGCCTGGCCGTCTTGTTGAACCGCCTCGTGACCTGGAAGCACACACCGGTCTTAACCCCTGAGATTGAAACTCTGCTGGTCACGATCGGCCGGCATATGCACAACCCCGTAAGCGGTTGGCTGCTCAGGCGCTCGGCCTCCCCGTTGGTGTGGAAGCTGCTCAAGCCCTTCTTCATGAGGATCAAGACCATGCGCAGCATGCTGACAAACAGCATGAGCATCAACATGCTTTTCAGCGGGCAGAAGGAGAATGTCGTGCCCTCGCGGGCCGAAGCCGTCGTGGATTTCAGGCTCCTGCCGGAGACGAATCCGCGGGATTTTCTCGCGCGGATCAGACGGCGCCTCAAGCTCAAGGATGATGAGATGGAAATCGTCATGCAGGAGGCGGGGTCGCGCTCTCCGGCGGACACGGAGTTCTTCGCCGCCCTGGAGTGTGCCATCCGGCGTACCTATCCCCAGGCCGTGGTGGCGCCCAACCTCTCCGTGGGGTTCAGCGACTCGCGTTTCTTCCGCCGGCGGGGCATCACCGCTTACGGCATTATCCCCCTGCTCCTGCGCCACGAGGATCTCGATACCATCCATGGGCATGACGAACGCATCGAGATCGAGGCCTTCCTGAAGGGCATCGGCATCATCTTTGACACGATCAGATACTTGAACGGCCTGGCGTCATAAGGCGTTAAAAATTTTAAGCAGCCTGGATGCGCGCGTCGGCGGTGCATCCGGCGGCCGGCTTCACGATGGGCATATTTGTAATACAAGCTTACAAAGAGCTTGACAACCGGCGCGGATCATTTATAATTATGGGTATTGGTATAATCGTCGTAATTGCATGATATTGGGAGCAGCAATACAACTCAGCGCTTGAATCCGAAGAGCAACAGCAAACAGCCTTTGAGCGCCTTTAAAGTGTTCGGTAAAAAGGATTGCCGGGAGGTCCCATGTCCTTGCTGGATACGCATTACACGGATGAACATCGTCTATTCCGCGACGCGGTCAAACGTTACTTCGAGCGCCAAATCTCCCCGCATGTCGAAGAATGGGAAAAGAACGGACTGGTGCCCAAGACGGTCTGGAAAAGTTTCGCGGCCCAGGGTTTCCTGTGCCCCTGGCTGCCGGAGGAATACGGCGGCACCGGGGCGGATTTTCTCTACTCCTACATCCTGTGCCAGGAAATGGCCCGCACCCATTGCAGCGGCTTCTTCTTCCCCCTTCACTCCGATATCGTCGTGCCCTATATTTTCAGCTTCGGCACCGCCGAACAGAAAGGGCGATGGCTGCCGGGCTGCGCCAGCGGAGACATCATCACGGCCGTGGCCATGACCGAGCCGGGCGCGGGATCGGACCTGGCCTCCATCCGCACCACGGCTGTTCGTGACGGCGACAGCTATGTCATCAATGGACAGAAGACCTTCATCTCCAACGGCATCAACTGCGATCTGGTGATCGTGGCCGCCAAGACCGACCCGCAGGCCAACCCGCCCTATACCGGCGTTTCGCTGATCGTGGTCGAGGACGGCACCCCCGGCTTCGAGAAGGGCCGGCGTTTGGAAAAGGTCGGACTGCATTCCCAGGACACGGTCGAGATGGCCTTTGTCGATTGCCGTGTTCCGGCCGCCAACCTCCTGGGCCAGGAAGGCCAGGGCTTCTACTACCTCATGCAGAAGCTCCAGCAGGAGCGTCTGGTCTGCGCCATGGGCGCCCAGGTGGGGGCTGAAGAGGCCTTGAGGCTCACCATTGATTTTACGAAGACGCGCGAGGCCTTCGGCCGGCCCATCAGCCGCTTCCAGTACATCTCCTTCGAGCTGGCCAAGATGGCCACCGAGGTCGAGCTCGGCCGCACCTTCCTGGAAAGCCTGCTGATCGACCACCTTCAGCACCGCGACGTGGTCATGAAGGCCTCCATGGCCAAGTACTGGATCTGCGAGATGCTCAACCGCGTGGTTGGCCAGTGCGTCCAGTTCCACGGCGGCTACGGCTATATGGAGGAATATGCAATCGCGCGCATCTTCCGCGATGCGCGCGTCCAGACCATCTATGCCGGTACCTCTGAGATCATGCTGCTCATCATCAGCCGTCAGCTCGGGTTGTGACATGCTGCTCGAAGGACTGAAGATCCTCGATTTCACCTACCTCCTGCCGGGGCCCCTGGCCACCATGACCCTGGCCGACTTGGGCGCGGACGTGCTCAAGGTGGAGTCGCCCACCAAGATCGACCTGGTGCGCTATGTCCCGCCCTTCCTCGACGCCGAGCAGACCATCTCCTGCGTACATGCCCACCTGAACCGCGGCAAGCGCTCGCTGGCCCTGGACCTCAAACACCCCTTAAGCCTCGATGTCATCACGCGCCTGATCCGGGAGAAGGGCTATGACATCATCGTGGAGCAGTTCCGCCCCGGCGTTATGGAGCGCCTGGGGTTGTCGTATGAGAGCCTTGCGCGGATCAGACCCGACATCATCTATTGTTCCCTGACCGGCTATGGCCAGAGCGGGCCTTTTAAAGACCGGGCCGGGCATGACATCAATTACCTGAGCCTGGCCGGCATCATGGGGTATTCCGGCACCAGGGACAAAGGTCCGGCCCTGATGGGCGTACCGGTGGCCGATATCGCCGGCGCGCACAACACCGTGGCCGGCATCCTGGCGGCCGTGATCCAGCGCCTGCGCACCGGCACCGGGCAGCATGTTGATGTAGCCATGACCGACAGCATCTTCGCCTACCATGCCCTGGCCGGGACCCGGGTCCTGGCCGGCGACGCGGAACCCGATTATGAGACGGACGTGCTGGCGGGCGGATCGCTGTATGGCTTCTATGCCACCGCGGACGGGAAATACCTCTCGTTCGGCGGCCTTGAGGACCAGTTTTCTCAGGCCTTCTTCGAAGCCCTGGGGCTGCCCGATCTCATACCCGGCGGCGTCATGCAGTTCCCCGGGATAGAAGAGGCCCGCGCGCGCATACAAGCGGTCATCCGTTCTAAGCCCCTGGCCTTTTGGGTCGAGAAGTTCAAGGACCGGGACGCCTGCGCCGAGCCGGTGCTGAGCTTTTCCGAAGCCGCTGCCAGCGAACATGCGCGGCAGCGGGGGCTCACGGTCGATGTCCCCGGCCCGGATGGCAAGACCGTCCGCCAGATCGCCTGTCCGATCAAGTTCTCTCAAGATAACGCCCGCTACCCCTGGGCGGGGTGCGCCCTGGGAAGGGACTCGCTCCAGGTCGTGCGGTCGCTCGATTACTCGGAAGAAGAGATAGCGAACATGCTGGACGAGGGCGTGATCAAGGATCCTGAGCAGAAGGTGTAACAAGAATCCTTTAAAAAAGGAGGTCATATGATCGGTATTACATCGTATGGGGGGTATATTCCCCGCCTGCGGCTTTCCCGGATGGTGATTATCCAGAACATGGCCTGGTACTTTCCCGTGATCATGGCGGTCTCGCAGGGCGAGAAGTCGGTGGCCAACTGGGACGAGGACGCGGTGAGCATGGCCGTGGCCGCGGCCTGGGACTGCATGACCGGCCAGGATCGGCAGCGTCTTGACGCCGTGTATTTGGCTTCCACGACCCTGCCTTTCGCCGACCGGCTCAATGCGGGTATCCTGGCCGCGGCACTCAATGCCCCGGAAGAGGGCGTGGTGAACGCCGATTTCGGCTCATGCCAGAAGGCCGGCACCACCGCGGCCATCACCGCCTTGGAGGCCCTGGCCTCGGGACAGAAACAATCGATCCTGGTGGCGGCCTCTGACCAGCGGCGCGCCAAGCTGGCCACCATGCAGGAGATGTTCATCGGCGACGGCGCCGCGGCCTTGCTGATGGGCAAAGAGGATGTCATTGCCAGCTATCTGGGCAGCCACTCCATCAACTGCGATTTTATCGATCATTACAAGGGCTGCGGCCATGCGTACGACTACAACTGGGAAGAACGCTGGGTGCGCGATGAGGGTTACGGCAAGATCATCCCTCAGGCCATTGCCGGGTTCCTGAAGAAGACCGGGCTTTCCATCAAGGATTTCGCCCGGGTGATCTACCCCTGCTACTTCAGCGGCACGCATAAGGCGATCGCCAAAACCATCGGAGCAGACCCGGCCGTGGTGCACGGCAACCTGCACGAGGTCTGCGGCGATACCGGCACGGCCCATTCGCTGGTGATGCTGGTTTCCGCCTTAGAGGACGCCCAGCCGGGTGACAAGCTCCTGGTGGCCGGGTTCGGCCAGGGCTGCGACGTGCTCGGCTTCGAGGCCACGGATAAGCTCGCCGCCTTCAAAGGGCCGCGCGGCATCAAGGGCAGTCTATCGCAGCGCGTGGAGATGCCCAATTACCAGAAGTTCGCCAAGTTCCGGGACCTGATCACCGCCGACTTAGGTATCCGGGGCGAGGCCAACCCCAACACCTCCTTGACCGCGCTGTGGCGGCGCAAGAAGATGATCCTAGCACTGGCCGGGTGCAAGTGCCGCAAATGCGGCACCGCCCAGTTCCCGCCGCTGCCCGTGTGCGTGAAGCCGGAGTGCCTGGGCAAGGAGTTCGATGAGTATGAGTTTGCCGACAAAGAGGGCTCGATCCTCATGTTCACCGGCGATCTGCTGTCCCCCTCGGTCGATCCGCCGGCGGTCTACGGCATGGTGGCCTTTGATGGCGGAGGCCGGACCATGCTCGATTTCACGGACTGCAACCTTAACCAGATCACGGTGGGCATGAAGGTCAAGATGTCTTTCCGCCGGCGCTATGCCGACCAGATGCGCGGCTTTACCGGATATTTCTGGAAGGCCGTCCCGCAGATGTAAAGGGTGAGGAGGTGCACAATGGCGAGTGGCATACGCGATAAAGTCGCGATTCTCGGAATGGGGTGCACGCGCTTCGGCGAGCGCTGGAATGAAGGCCCCGAGGACCTGATGGTGGAGGCCTTCGACGAGGCCCTGGCCGATGCGGGCATCGAGCGTTCGTTGATCCAGGCCGCCTGGTTCGGCTCCTGTTTCGATGACGTCAATGTGGGCAAAAGCGCGTTGCCGCTGTCTCTATCGCTTCGGCTGCCCAATATCGCCGTGACGCGCGTGGAAAACTTCTGCGCCAGCGGCACCGAGGCCTTCCGGGGCGCGGTGTATGCCGTGGCCTCCGGCGCCTATGACGTCGTGCTGGCCTTGGGCGCGGAGAAGCTCAAAGACATCGGCTACGGAGGCCTGCCGGAGTTCAGCTCGGCCATGGGCACGCTCAATTACCTGTGGTTCCCGAACGTCACGGCCCCGGGCAGCTTCGCCATGCTGGCCAGCAGTTATTCGGCCAGGTATAATATCCCTATGGACGAGATCAAGCGCGCCATGACTCATATCTCGGTCAAGAGCCACGCCAACGGCACCAAGAACCCCAAAGCGCACCTCAGAAAGGCGGTCAGCGACGACCAGGTCATGAACGCGCCCATGATCGCCTATCCGCTGGGGCTTTTCGACTGCTGCGGCGTCAGCGATGGCGCGGCCTGCGCCATTGTGACCACGCCCGAGATCGCCAAGTCGCTGGGCAAGAAGGATCTGGTGACGGTCAAGGCCCTGCAGCTGGCGCTTTCCAACGGCACCGAGCTTGCCTATGACTGGGACGGCGCGCATTTTGTCACCACCACCAAGGCCAGTACCGAGGCCTATAAAGAGGCCGGCGTCACCGACCCTAGGCAAGAGATCAGCATGATGGAGGTGCATGACTGTTTCTCCATCACCGAGCTCATCACCATGGAGGATCTGCATATCTCCAAGCGCGGCCAAGGCCCCAAGGATATCCTGGACGGCTTTTATGATGCCGATGGCCAGGTGCCCTGCCAGATCGACGGCGGCCTGAAGTGTTTCGGCCACCCCATCGGCGCCTCGGGCATCCGCATGGTTTACGAGATGTACCTGCAGCTCTTGGGCCGGGCCGGCGAACGGCAGCTCAAGGACCCCCGGCTGGGGCTTACTCATAACCTGGGCGGTCTGCCGATCATGAACGTCTGTTCCATTGCCATTCTCGGTAAATATTGTGCATAGGAGGGGTATACCATGGCTGATAAATCGAAGGCAGGCAAAGTTTACCCGCCCATCGTATGGGAGGTGGAGCGGGGCAAGATCCGGGAACTGGTGAGTGCCATCGGCGATCCCAACCCGATCTATAGCGACCGCGAGGCGGCACTCAAAGAGGGGTATCAGGACTGCCCGGCGCCGCCGACCTTTTTGACCGTGCCGGCCATGTTTGCCGGCAGCATGGCCACGGCCGTGGTGGACCTGGGTATCAACTTCGCCATGGTCCTGCACGGCGAGGAAGAGTACGAGTACTACCGGGAGATCTATCCCGGTGATGTCATCACCGGCGTGCCCAAGGTCATGAGCATTGAGGAGAAGACCAGCAAATCCGGCCGCACCATGGATATGGTTAACGTCGAGATCCTCTACACGAATCAGCGCGGTGAAAAGGTGGCCAAGGCGCGCACCTTAATCGTGGAAAGGAAGTAGGAGGCGGACATGGAGCTCTATTTTGAAGATGTAACCGTCGGACTTCAGATGCCCAAGCTGGTCAAGGGCCCGCTGGCCAAGCTCCAGCACGTCATGTATGCCGGCGCCTCGGGCGACTTCAATCCGCTGCACACGGATGACGACTTCGCCAAGGCGGTCGGGATGACGGACGGCGTCATTACGCACGGCATGCTGGTCATGGGTTTTGTGGGCCAGGCCATCACGGCCTGGGTGCCCAAGAAGAACCTGAAGAAGTTCGGGGTGCGTTTCTCCGGCATGACCAAGCCGGGCAATACCATCACGGTCACGGGCAAGGTCATTGACAAAAAAGCAAGCGGTCATACGATTACCTGTGAGATCACGGCCCAGGATGAAACGGGAGATATCAAGCTGACCGGCCATTTCGAGGCGGAGCTGCCGTCGAGAGGCTGAAAAAACTTACGTGAGGAGGGTAGCATGGCGCAGATAGATTTTTCGGGAAGGGTGGCGATCGTGACCGGGGCCGGGGCCGGTTTGGGCAGGATGCATTCGATCGAGCTGGCCAAGCGCGGCTGCAAGGTGGTGGTCAATGATCTGGGAGGCGCCCGCGACGGCGCCGGGGCCAGCCATTCGGCCGCCGACCATGTCGTGGATGAGATCAAGGCTGCCGGCGGACAGGCCGTAGCCAACTACGATAACGTGGCCACGGTGGCGGGCGGGGAAGGTATTGTCAAATCCGCCATCGATGCCTTCGGCAAGGTGGACATCCTCATCAACAACGCCGGGATCCTGCGCGACAAGAGCTTCGGCAAGATGGAGGAGGAAAACTGGGATATCGTCATGGCCGTGCACCTGCGTGGCGCCTTCTGCGTGACCAAGCCGGCCTTCAACTTCATGCGCGATCACGGTTACGGCCGCATCGTCATGACCACCTCGGGCGCCGGTCTGTTCGGCAACTTCGGTCAGGCCAACTATGCCGCGGCCAAGATGGGCATCGTGGGCCTGACCAACGTGCTCAAGCTCGAAGGCGCCAAGCACAATATCAAGACCAACATAATCGCGCCCATTGCCGCCTCGCGCCTGACCGAAGACGTCATGCCGCCGCAGTTCTTCGAGAAGCTCAAACCCGATTTCATTACGCCCATGGTGCTGTACCTGTGCTCGGAAGCCTGCCAGGATTCGGGGACGATCATCAATGCCGCCATCGGTTACTACAGCCGTACGGCGATTCTCACCGGACCGGGCGCGATCCTTTCCGACGGCGTGAAGATCCCGACCCCGGAAGAGATTCAGGACAACTGGGGCAAGATCACGAGCCTGGAGAAGGCCAAGCCGTTGGGTCAGCTCAACGAGATCTTCGGGGACTTTGCCAAACTGCTGCAGTAAAACCATGTCGCCCTCGGCCCTGAAAGACCATGGGGCCGAGGGTGCTGACCTTCCACGGATACGGCGTCTGTACCGTCAAAGGAGAGGATAAAGTCATCTTGAGTCCTTCGTTCCCCTCAGGATGACAGTCAAAGGCTGGTGCGGTAGTTGAAAATCGATATGGGCGGTTTTCATGGCTCAATTCTATGTATATATCATGTCGAACAGGTCAAAGACGCTCTATACCGGCGTGACCAACAATCTTGAACGACGTGTCTATGAGCACAAAGAGAAAATGGTTCCAGGTTTTACCGCCAAATACAATATCACCAAACTGGTATATTACGAGGAAACTCCTGATATCAACGCAGCCATTGCCCGCGAAAAGCAGGTTAAAGGTTGGCTCAGGATAAAAAAGATCAGGCTGATTGAAGAACAAAACCACGATTGGCAGGATCTTGCTCAGGAATGGTTCTCTACAGAGTAATAACCATTCTCATGCACTCTTGCTATGTCTGAGAGGAGGGTATCATGTCATCCTGAGGAGCGTCAGCGACGAAGGATCTCGAGATACATTACCTTGGCAAGGTTTATCCTGGTAGGAACGAAATCAGGATGACATCCGGCTCTTTTCCTAGCCGCTTCTCGGAAGATCATTGCTCAGATCGTCAGGAAACGGATGGTGTAGGCGATCGTATCGAAGAATGTATATGCGCCGTTCTCCAAAGCCCCGACCGTAACGACATAGGCCTTTTGGGGATTGAGTATGATCTCGCCCCGCGGGGCCGGGGCGATCTCCCGGCTGCCTTCCGGACTGATTTCAACCACGGCCGGCGTATGTGAATGCCCGCGGAACACGATGCGGTACGGCAAGGTATGCATGAAGGGCAGGAACTCGTTTAAGGGTCTGCGTGTCGCCGCCGGCCAGGGGAAAGGGACCGAGTGGGTGAAACACCAATCCTGTATCGTTATGGTGTAGGGCAATTGCTTCAGGTAGGCGCGGCTGTCCGCATCCAGCATGCCTGAATATCCGTCGGTGAGCAGGCTGTATTCGTTGTTTCCCAGCACGCCCATGACGCCCTGCCCGTTGATCAGCCCCAGGATTTCTTTCAAGGACGCGGGTCTGAGTGAATCGCAGATATCGCCCAGGTGCACGATGCACTCGGCGCCTTTGGCGCGCAGGTTTTCGATGGCCCTGCGGGTGCGATCGTTGCGGCTGTGGCTGTCGGCAATGATACCGATCGCTTTCGGATGCATGGCTCTACCCATAGCCTACCAGGTCCGCTATTGCAAGGCGCATTGCCTTGGGCTGCATGGTTCTGTGCTTGACAGACCCAGGCCGATGGTTCATCGTGTCCGTGTTAAGAATTTCTCGCAAGTGTCTCGGGAGGGTGTATGCCCGATTATGACGTGGTGGTTATCGGCGCCGGCAATGGGGGCCTTACGGCCGCCTTAAGTCTGGCCAAGGCCGGCCTCAAGGTTCTGCTCCTGGAAAAGCACAATATCCCCGGCGGCTGCGCCACAAGCTTCATCCGCGGCCGTTTCGAGTTTGAGGTGGCCCTGCATCAATTGAGCGGCATGGGCACCGAGCAGCAGCCCGGGCCCTTGCGTGGACTCTTAGGCCGGCTGGGCGTGCTCGACCGGCTGACTTTCGTGGAGATGAAGAACCTCTATCGCCTGGTCATCCCAGGACAGATGGATATTACCTTGAAGGCCGACCGCCAGGCCGTCATCCAGGAGCTTAAAGACCGCTTTCCGGCCGAGAGCCAGGGGATCGACGCCTTCTTCCAGCTCGTCTATGATTTCTGCATGCAGATGATCGGGTGCGTGTTCATGCGCGACCCCGAGGCCGGCAAGGAGAAATACCCGCTCTATTTCACGTATGCCTTGAAGGACAGCCAGGAGATCCTGGACGCCTACCTGAAAGACCCTCTACTGCAGGCGGCCGTCAGTCCTTACTGGGGGTATATGGGCCTGCCGCCCTCCATGCTCTCCTTCATGGATTTCGCCATGGTGCTCTTCGCCTACATCGAACTCAAGCCCTATCACCTCAAGGGCGGATCGCAGGCCCTGTCCAATGCCTTGGCCGACGAGTTCATGCGCTCCGGCGGCGAGGTGCGCTACAACTGCGGGGCCAAGCGTATCGTGGTCAAGGACGGCCGCATCCGGGCGGTCGTGACCGAGGACGGCGACGAGATCAGCACCGGATACGTGGTTTCGAATGCCGGGCCCATCACGACGCTGGTGGACATGATCGGGCCGGAACACTGTCCGGCCGAGCAGCTTAAGGCCCTCAAGGAAAGGACCATCGGTCTTTCGGCCTGTACAATCTATATGGGTTTTGACTGCGAGCCGTCCGAGCTGGGGCTGGACGTGGCCACCAACTTTATTTCCACCAGCCCCGATAACGACCAGGCCTATGCCAAGCAGAAGGGCCTGGAAACACCGACCACCGCGCTCCTGACCTGCTATGATGTGGACGATCCGGACTTTTCGCCTCCGGGCTGTTGCCAGGGATCGCTCGTGACTTTGCTCTACGGCGACCCATGGCTCTCCATCCCGCCCGGGCAATATCATGAAGTGAAGTACGGCTACGCCGAGCGCCTGCTTAAACTCATGGAAAAAGTCGTCCCTGATTATAAGAACCATATCGAAGAACTGGAGGTGGCCACGCCGCTGACCCACATGCGCTATCTCTCTCAGATGGGCGGCTCGATCTACGGTTCGGAGAAATACGTGCGCGAATCGCCCATGTTCGTCAAACCTAAGTCGCTGATCAAGGGGTTATATTTCGTGGGCGCCTGGAACGGCTCGGGCGGCTTCCAGCCAACCCTGGAGTCGGGCTCGGCGGCGGCGCGCATGATCATTCGAGAGTTGAAGGCGTAAGGAGGAACCATGGCGCTCAAGGATGTCATGCACGATATCGAGGGGTATGACGCTGTTCTCACAGAGATCGAGATAACCCGCCGCTACGGCACGGATTATACGGCCCAGCAGGGCAAGGTGGCGCGCATTATCGACAGTCTGCACCCCAAGACGCTTCAGCTGAAGGTGTCTGAGATCATGCAGGCCACCCCCAGCTCCAAAATCTTCCGCCTGGTGGCGCGCGAAGGCTACCTGCCGCCGTTTCAGGCCGGCCAGTACATCAACCTGAGCGTGGAACTCGGCGGGGTGCGCACCAGCCGGCCCTACAGCATCGCCTCCCCCCCCAACCAGACCGGGTACTATGAGATCGCGGTCCGCGCGGTTCAAGACGGCTTTGTTTCCGATTATCTCCTGGAAAAGGTAAGGGTCGGTGATGAGTTCGTCAGTTCCGGTCCGGCCGGCAACTTCTCCCACAACCCGCTCTTCCATGGCGACGATCTGGTCTTCCTGGCGGGCGGCAGCGGCATCACGCCTTTCATGAGCATGCTGCGCGAGGTCACGGACCGGGGGCTTGCCCGCCGCATCCACCTGATCTACGGCAGCCGCACACTCGATGATGTCATCTACCACGCCGAGCTGAGTGAGCGTGCCCGGCGGCATGCGAACTTCACCTACACCTTGGTCATATCGGAGCCCGCGCCGGGGTATGAAGGCCTGGGAGGTTTCATTGACGCGCAGCTCCTGAAAAGAGTACACCCGGATTTCTCCACCGCGATGTTCTATCTCTGCGGTCCGGAGGCCATGTACGCCTATTGCCTGAGCGAGCTGGAAAAACTGGGCGTGCCCCGGCGCCGGATTCGCACCGAGGTGTTCGGGCCGCCCAAAGATGTTACGGCCCAGCCGGGATGGCCGGAGGGCATCAAGGCCGACGACCGCTTTACGGTCGTGGTCAAGGGTAAAGGGACCTTGCAGGCGCGTGCCGCTGAACCGCTCATGGCCGCGCTGGAGCGCGCCGGGATCGTGCTGCCGGCCTTGTGCCGCTCGGGTGAATGCAGCCTGTGCCGGACCAAGCTGCTTGCCGGACGAGTCTTCCAGCCGGCGGGTGTCAAGCTCCGCAAGTCGGACCGCCAGTTCGGCTATATCCATCCGTGCCTGGCGTATCCGCTCTCGGACCTGGAGATACAGTTTTAAGTGTTAAGTTTTAAGTTTTAAGTTGGTAAATCAAAACAAAAGAAAGGGGATACTCATTTTTATGGCATATGCCTCTTTCGAAGACCTTGATGTCTGGAAACGAGCATGCAAACTATCGGTCCGGGTCTATCAACTGTTGAAAGATTGTCGGGAATATGGGTTGAAGGATCAGATAACACGTGCTGGTATTTCCATACCGAGCAACATCGCCGAAGGAGCTGAACGTGGCACAAACGCAGAGTTCATGCATTTTCTCCATATTGCTAAGGGCTCCGCGGCAGAACTGAGAACGCAGCTCTCTATCGCGAGAGAGATCGGAATTCTAGAATCCACAGTTGAAAGAGAGCTTTCAGGAGAACTCAAAGAGCTCTCCTCAATGCTCCACGGATTGATAACTTCCCTCAAAACTCCCACTAAACGGTGATCATTTCTTTCGATATCTTATCTTTTGATTTCTTAAAACTTAAAACTTAAAACTTAACACTTAAAACTATCTTTTATCCTATCTTCCCGTTCGCGTACATCTGTCTGAGCTCGCGCTTGTTGAACTTGCCCACGCTGGTCTTGGGTATCTGCTCCAGGGTGATGTACTTTTCCGGGATCCACCAGGAGGCGAATTTGTCCTTGAGGAAATCCTTGACCTCGTCAGCGGTGATGCTCTGGCCGGGGAAGGGCACGATGCAGGCCATGGGCCGCTCCTGCCACTTGGCGTCCGGGATGCCGATGACGGCCGCCTCCATGATCTTGGGGTGGCCCATGAGGGTGTTTTCGAGGTCCACGGAAGAGATCCATTCCCCGCCGCTTTTGATCAAGTCCTTCTTGCGGTCCACCAGCCGGACATAGCCCTCCGCGTCGATGGTGCCGACATCGCCCGTGTGCAGCCAGCCGTCCGGGAAGAAGCTCTTGGTGGTCTCGGGGTCCTTGTAATACTCCTTGGCGATCCAGGGTCCTTTCAGGCATATCTCGCCCCATTCCTGGCCGTCCATCTTCACTTCCTTGCCCTGGTCGTTGACGATCTTCATCTCGACGCCTAAGGCCGGCAGCCCCGCGCTGGAGCGGATATCGTAGATCTCGTCCATGGGCCAGTCGGCCATGTAGCTCTTGGGAAGGGCTACCAGGGCCATGGGCGATGTCTCGGTCATGCCGTAGGCCTGGCGGACGGGGAAGCCATACTTCTCGTTCAGGCCTTTCATAAGCGCCAGCGGGCAGGCCGCGCCGCCCGAAAAAATGCCCTTGAAGGAGGAGAAATCGTACCAGCCGCCTTTCTCCAGGTAGTCATAGAGCATCATCCAGATGGTGGGCACGCCCGCGGTGAAGGTGACTTTCTCTTCGGCGATGATATGGCAGAGTTTCTCCATGTTGAGCACCTCGCGTCCGGGCAAGACCTGCTTGCATCCCAGACCCACCGCGCCGAAGGGTGCGCCCCAGGCATTGGCGTGGAACATGGGCACGATGTGCAGGGCCGTATCGCTCTCGTTGATCCCGAGGGTGACCCCGACGCCGTAGGAATGCAGTACAATGCCGCGGTGGGTGTAGACCACGCCTTTGGGCTGGCCGGTGGTGGCCGAGGTGTAGCAGATCAGGGCCGGGTCCCATTCGCTCAGGTCGCTGGGGAAATCATAGTCGGTCGGGAACTGCGCGATCCACTCGTCATACAGGTACACGGGCGACAGGCTGGTTTGAGGCTTATTGCCGCTCTGCGAGAGCACCACGAAATGCTTGACGGTTTTGAGCTGGTCCTTGATGGGCTCGATCAGGAAGAGTACGTTTTCGTCGATGAACAGGACCTGGTCCTCGGCGTGGTTGATGATGTAGACCAGGTGCTCCTGCGACAAGCGGATATTGACGGTGTGCAGCACGGCCCCGTAGCAGGGCACGCCGAAATAGAGCTCCAGGTGGCGCTGGTCGTTGAGCGCGAAGCTGGCCACGCGGTCCCCGCGTTTGATGCCTAAGGACTTGAGCGCATGCGCCAGCTGGCAGACGCGTTTGTAGTAATCGGCATAGGTGTAGCGGAAGACCTCGTTCGGATACACGGACACGATCTCTTTCCTGGGGTAGAACTTCGCGGCCCTGAGAAGAAACGTCCTGAGCAATAAGGCATAATCCATCATGATCAGCACCTCCCCTTATATGTAGTCTTACTGTATGACAAGGTATGTAAGTAAAAGATAATCGTAGGCCGGCATGTGTCAAGGGGGCGGACGCCTGAAGAGCTTGAAAAGTCGATAGTGGCGCACAGCTTCTCTTGACAACAATATAGCAAGATAAAACAAATATTTACATACAGTAACCTGCCTTGATTTGTGGCATCATATCGGTTATAGAAGATACTCCGGTTTTATGTGTACATGGAATGATTGTAAGGATTGCTTCCAACCCATCAGAAGGATTAGGTTCACCTCTATAAGCGGAGCTTTGTCTTCAGCCAGGCCGGCAACGAATCATGTCAGGAGCAGCGTTTTTAAGGAGACGATTTCAAGGGACTATAGGGTCGGTGATCCGCGACCGGGACGCTTGATTTAATCAGGAGAGGGGTGCTCGATGATATTCAGCACAAAAGAAAAAACATGGTGGCGTTTTCTGCTCGGATTTGTGGCGGTGCTTTTATTCGCGCAAGGTTTGGCGGTGGCCGAGGAGATTCAAGTCGTGCCGATCAGTCCATCGCCTTACCCGCCAGGCCTGCAACAGACGGCGCCGGTACCTGCCGTTCCTGCCGATACAATCGGTCCGCGGCTGCCTGCGGCCAATTCCATGGTTATGCCCACGGAACGCGATCAAGCCGGACCTCAAGCGCGGGATGGCCAGCCGCTGATGCCGGCGCCCCAGCCGACGGCTGCTCCACCCTCGGAATTCGAGCAGTATGTCTCCGGCGTCATGCCCATCATGGTGGACACGAACATCAAGCAGTTCGGCTATGAGCTTTTCAGCCAGTCCGCCGCGTCCTTCCCCTCCGTTGAGCGGGTGCCCGTGGGGCCGGATTACGTCATCGGTCCCGGCGACGAGATCAAGATCTCCATCTGGGGGAGCATCGAAGGCCAGTGGACCGTCGTGGTCGACCGGGACGGCAACATCAGCCTGCCCAAGGTGGGGACGCTGGGGGTGACCGGACTCTCCTTCAAGGAGTTCAAGGAAACGCTCCGCAAGGAAATATCCAAGTACTATACCGGATTCGACATGAATGTGAGCATGGGATCATTGAGGACCATCCGGGTGTATGTCGTTGGCAACGCCGAGAAACCGGGGGCATATACCCTCTCCGCGCTTTCCACGTTGGTGAGCGCCCTTTTCGAAGTGGGGGGGCCGAGCAAGACCGGCAGCATGCGGGATATCCGCGTCGAACGGCGCGGCCAAACCGTTGGGAATTTCGACATGTATGATTTCCTGCTCAAGGGCGACAAGAGCAAGGACATCCGCTTGATGCCCGAAGACGTGATCTTCATCCCCCCGGTGGGGCCGCTGGTCGGGATCGCCGGTAGCGTGCACACGCCGGCCATTTATGAGCTTAAGGACGAGCAGAAGATCGCGCAACTGATCGACATGGCGGGGGGCTTGAGCACCGTGGCGTTCAAGGGACGCGTGCAGATTGAAAGGATCGTGGACAACCGCGCCCAGGTAGTCTTCGAGTCGGACCTGGACGCCATCCGCGGCGGCGATCTTGCCGTTCAGGCGGGTGATATGGTGAAGGTCTTCGCGATCGTCCAGGACAAGCAGTTGGTCAGGCTCAGCGGCGCGGTGAAGCGTGGGGGCGAATTCGGCTTCAGTCCCGGGATGACGGTCAAGGACCTCATCTCCATGGCCGGCGGGCTGACCTACTACGCCTACGATAAGGAGGCCGAGCTGACCAGAGTGGACGTGACGCCGCAGGGTCCCAAGACCACCAAGATCATGGTCGATCTCCAGAAGGCCCTCAAGGGCGATGCCGCCGGTAATATCGTCCTGCGGCCGGATGACTACCTCTTTATTCGCAGCGTTCCCGAATGGCGTCTGTACCGCACGGTTGAGGTCACGGGTGAAGTCAAATTCCCGGGCACCTATACCATCCGTGGTGGCGAGAGGCTTTCCTCCCTCCTGGAAAGGGTCGGCGGTTATACGGATACGGCCTACCTGAGGGGTGCGACCCTCTACCGGGTGCAGGTAAGGGATCTGCAACAGAAAGGGTTGGAAGAGATGGTGGCCAGGCTCGAACGGGAGTTGCTGGCCCAATCAGCCGTACAGACCTCGACGGCCCTCTCGAACGAGGAGATACAGGCCCGCAAGCTGGAGCTGGAATCCAAGCAGAAGTTCATCGAGACCTTGAAGAAACAGAAAGCCGCGGGCCGGCTGGTTATTCAGTTGGCGCACCTGCGCATCCTCAAGGGCAGCGAATACGATATCGAGATGGAAGACGGCGACCGCCTGTACATCCCCTCTCAGATGAGCGTCGTCAATGTCCTGGGCTCGGTCATGTCGCAGGGCAGCTTTGTGTATTCGGAGAAGTTCCGGTACCAGGATTATATCGGCATGTCGGGCGGTTATTCCCGCTATGCCGACGAAGGTAGTATCTATGTCCTCAAGGTCGACGGCTCGGCGCGTAAGCTGTCGCGCTCGGTCTTCGGCTGGAACAACGCCAAGTCCCGTTGGGAGGTGACGGCCTTCGGTGAAAAGATCAAGGCCATCGAGCCGGGCGACACGATTATTGTCCCGCAGAAGCTTGACCGCATCGCCTGGCTGCGGGAAGTGAAGGATATTACTCAGATTCTGATGCAGATGGCCGTGACCGCCGGAGTCGTGATCAAGGTCATGTAATGCGCCGGATCGTGCAAGGACGACTGTGATCACGGTACGCGCGCGCGCCCGGCATGCTGGAGGATTTCGATCGGCATGCCTACCGGTGCTGGTCGCCATCATGATCTTTTTCCCCCCGGGGCCGTTCGCCGGCGCCGGGGATGAGCCCTTTACCTATCCGGCCGGTTGGGGAGGCACGGGCCTGATGGAGATCCCCACGGCGCGGGTGATGCGGAAGGACAGCTGGCGCCTCGGATTCAGCCAGGTGGACCCCATCAGGACATACTATGGAAGCTTAAGTCCGCTTACCGGCCTCGAGCTCGGCGGCCGGATAACCGAGTACCTGCACACGCGCTCTGAGTTCGAATATGGGAAATTCGAGGGCTACGGCAATCAGAAGGACAAGGCCATTGATCTCAAGTACCAATTCCTGGAAGAGGGTAAATACCTGCCCGCCCTGGCCGTGGGGATCATGGACCCGCACGGCACCAGGCTCCAGGCGGCGCAATACCTGGTGGCCAGCAAGCAGCTCTATCCGTTCGACTTCACGCTCGGATTCGGAAACGGGAGATACGGAAAAAACCCCCTGCCTGCTTCCGGGGGTGACTTCAAGATCGAGCTCTTCAGCGAACCCGATGAGTGGCTGCAAGACGCGCAAGCCTTTTACGGCATCCAGTTCGCGCCCTCGGATAAATTCGCATTGATGGTTGAATACAGCCCCATCAAAATCGAGCGCTTGTACCGCTTCGATCCGGACACACACACAAAGAACAAATCGAAATATAATTTCGGCCTGCGGGTAAAGCCCATCAGCTGGGCGGAGGTAGACCTCAGTTACCAGCGAGGCGGCGAGGTCGGCGTCAACTGCTCGCTGGCCTTCGATATCGGCAAGCCCCTTATCCCCATCGTGGATATCCCCTACAAGGAGAAGCCCGCCATGCAGTCATCGCCGTTC
>JBDKSM010000171.1:0-14234 GCA_039680665.1 Syntrophaceae bacterium
CTCATGACCTGCGCCTGCTCGGCCGGGCCGGCCTTCGAGGGCGGCGGCATCGAGAACGGCATGCGCGCCACGCTGGGCGCCATCGACCATGTCACCATCGACCAGGCAAGCGGACAGGCCGCGTTCAGCGTCATCGGCGATGGCAAACCCTCCGGCATCTGCGGCTCGGGCCTGATCGACCTTTTGTCCGGATTATTCCTGAGCGGCTGGCTGGACGCCGCGGGCCGGTTCGAGCGCTCCCGGCCGAGTCCAAGCATCCGCATCGACGGTCGCAAGGCCTTCTATACCGTGGTCTCCGCCGGGGAAACGCTTAATGGAGCAGCCATCGTGATCAGCGAAAACGATATCGAGAACCTCATGCGCGCCAAGGCCGCCATCTATGCCGCGGCCGCGCTCCTGCTCGAGCAGGCGGGCATCGGCTTTGATGGCTTGGGCGCCTTCTACGTGGCGGGAGGATTCGGCCGCTGGCTCAACCTGAAAAACGCCATCACCATCGGCCTGCTGCCGGATATCGCCCTGGAGAAGTTTCACTATCTCGGCAATGCCTCGCTGGCCGGTACGCGCCTGGCGCTCTTGTCACGGGAATTCCGCGACCTCCAGAGGAATACGGCCGGTCGCATGACCTATATCGATCTGAGCGCCTTCCCCGGCTACCTGGACCATTACACCGCGGCCCTGTTCCTGCCGCACACGGATCGCAGCCGTTTCCCCAACGTCCGTCCGGTTTCCTAAAAAAACGGCGGACCGCGCCGGCGTCATCCCCTTGCCGGACGGATAGCCGTCCGGGCGGCCATCTTGACAATCGCAAATTCAGATCTATTAACAATGCCCATCCTCAACCGCATCATAACCACCCATTTAAAAAAGAATCCATAAGGAGGAGATGACCATGAAAAGATCATGGGTACCGGTAGGAGTAGTATTGGTAATTTCACTGAGCTTGTGTATCTTCGGTTGCGCCAAAAAAGCCGTTCCGGAAAAAACCGAAGAGATGCAGCCCGCCATGGAACAGCCCGCCCCCCCGGCCCCTGAACAGGCTCCACCCATGGAACCCCCCAAGGTCGAGACGGCCCAGCCCATGCCCAGCCTGGAAGATCAGATCCGGGAGTTTGAAGACCAGGACGTGCTTTTCGACTTCGATAAGTATAACCTCAATCCGGATGCCCTGCCCATCCTGGGGGAAAAGTCCGTTTTCATGAAAGCCCACCCTGAAATGAAGATCCGCATCGAGGGCAACTGCGATGAACGGGGCACCGTGGAATACAACCTGGCCCTCGGTGACCGGCGGGCCAAGAGCGCCAAGGACTTCCTCGTCACCTCTGGAGTTTCGGAAGCTCAGATCGAAACCATCAGCTACGGCGAGGAAAGGCCACTCGATCCGGGCCACAACGAAGAGGCCTGGGCCAAGAACCGGCGCGATCATTTCGTGATCACCTCCATCAAGAAATAGCGAGGCTCATCATGCGCGGCGCCATTAGCACGGCGGCGTGCGAAGCGGCCACGCCGTGCACGAACGGTTTTTCCCGCGTGCGCTCCACCGCCCGAAGTTTAAAGGAGAATTTCACATGCCTGAGAGCGAAACAATTAACCTGAAAAAAGGAACTCCCCCGCCAACGGATCTCGGCGCCGACAAGCTCGCAGCCATGCCGGTAACGGACCTGCTGGCCCATCTCAATACCACCATCCAGGGCCTCAGCGATGAGGACGCCCGACAGAGGCTTTCCGCTTACGGGTACAACGAGATACCGGAAGAAAAACCGAATTTTATCCTGAAATTCTTAAGTTATTTCTGGGGGCCCATCCCGGGCATGATCATCCTGGCGGCCACCCTTTCAGCCTTCCTGCGGCACTGGCCCGATTTCTGGGTAATCCTGACCCTCTTAGGCATGAATGCCTTTGTGGGGTTCCGGGAGGAGTTCCAGGCCGGCAACGCCATGGCGGCCCTCAAGGCCCAGCTCGCCGTCAAGGCCAAGGTAAAGCGCGCCGGCGCTTGGGTGACCGTAACCGCGCGCGAGGTTGTCCCGGGAGACATCATCCGGCTGCGCATCGGCGATATCATCCCGGCGGATGCGCGCCTGCTCGCAGGTGACCCTATCGAGGTGGATCAGTCGGCCCTGACGGGCGAGTCTTTGCCGGTGGAGCGCAAACCGGGTGATACGGTCTATTCGGGGTCCATCACCAAGCAGGGCGAGATCGACGCCCTGGTATACGGCACGGGCATGCGCACCTTCTACGGCAAGACCGCCGAGCTGGTGAGCTCGGTGGTGACCAAGAGCCACCTCCAGCAGGCCATCATCAAGATCGCCGACTACCTCATCGTCATCGCCGTGGGGCTGGCCGTCATCATCTTCGGGGTAGCCATCTTCCGCGGCGACCCGGTGCTCAGCGTCCTGCGGTTCGCCCTGGTCCTGACCATCGCGGCGGTCCCCGTGGCCATGCCCGCGGTGCTGTCCGTGACCATGGCCCTGGGGTCGAAAAGCCTGGCCAAAAAGCAGGCCATCGTCACCCACCTGCCCACCATCGAGGAGCTCGCCGGCGTGGATGTGCTTTGTTCGGACAAGACCGGCACCCTGACGCAGAACAAGCTCGCCCTCGGGGATCCGTACGTGGTGGGTGACGCGACGCCGGAGCAGGTCATCCTGTGGGGTGCGCTGGCCTCGCGTGCCGAGGACCAGGACGCCATCGACCTCGCGGTCTTGGGAGCCCTCAAGGACCAGGCGGCGCTCAAAGGCTATGACATCCTCCATTTCCAACCTTTCGATCCGGTCCACAAGCGCACCGAAGCGGAAGTCAAAACGCCGGACGGACGTCTTTTCAAGACCACCAAAGGCGCGCCCCAGGTCATCATGGCCCTCGACCCCGATGAAGCCACGATTCAGACCCAGGTCAATGCCAAGATCGACGAATTCGCCGGCCGCGGATACCGCTCCTTGGGCGTGGCACACAGCATCGCGGACGGCTCATGGCGCTTCGCGGGCGTGATCCCGCTCTTCGACCCCTTGCGGGAAGACTCCAAGGAGACCATCGATACGGCCCGCGGCCTGGGCATAAAGGTGAAGATGGCCACCGGCGACCAACTCGCCATTGCCAGGGAGATAGCACGGCAGCTCGACCTCGGGGCCAATATCCTGGACGCCGGCGTCTTCGCCGACACCAAACACCACGAGGCGGGGCTACTCTCCGACGCCATTGAACAGGCCGACGGCTTCGCCCAGGTATTCCCGGAACACAAGTATCACATCGTGGACGTGCTGCAGCACAAGGGCCATATCGTGGGTATGACCGGCGACGGGGTCAACGACGCCCCGGCCCTGAAAAAGGCCGATGCCGGCATCGCCGTCTCGGGCGCCACCGATGCCGCCAGGGCCGCATCGGACCTCGTGCTCACAACCCCGGGTCTTTCCGTGATCATCGATGCCATCAAGGAGAGCCGCAAGATCTTCCAGCGCATGGTGAGCTATGCCATATACCGCATCGCGGAGACGGTGGCCTTGTTGTTCTTCCTGACCGTGGCCATCATCCTATTCGACTTCAGGCCCGTCACGGCCATCATGATCGTGCTCCTGGCCATCCTAAACGACGGTGCCATCCTGTCGATCGCCTATGACAACGTGCGCCCGTCCGCCAAGCCAGAGGTTTGGGACATGCGCATCGTCCTCGGCGTGGCAACGGTGATCGGATTGTTCGCGGCCTTCAGATCTTTCGGCATATTCTTTCTCTCTACGAAGGTCTGGGGGCTCGATATCGCCACGGTCAAGACCATCATCTACCTCAACCTCTCTGTGGGAGGGCATCTGACCCTGTTCGTGGCCCGCACCCGCCGTCGGTTCTGGAGCATCAGGCCTTCATGGATCCTCCTGGCCGCGGTGGTGGGGACCCAGATCATCGCCACGTTTATCGCCGTTTACGGTTTCCTGATGACACCCATCGGCTGGAAAATGGCAGGCGTCGTTTGGCTGTATACGCTCGTGCTCTTCGTCTTCCAGGACGAGACGAAGCTGGCGGGGTATCGGATCTTCGGACCCAAACATTCGGGAATGCTGGCCAAGGTGAGCAATAACCAATAAAAATAGGAGGGAATATCATGAACAAAGTAATCTTGATGGCGGGGTTGTTCTGCTGTATCTTCTCGGTGCAAACGGCATTCGCCCCGGCGGCCTACCCACAGGGCGCGGCAAAAACCCAAGCCGTGATGGAGGAACCGAATACCGACCTTCAAAAGGCCCATGCATTTTTCCTTAAGAAGGAATTCAAGAAATCCGCCGCCGAGATACGCAAAGCTACTGAGTTTGTAAAAAACGAAGCGGGTAAAGCCGGTGAAGAAGGCAAAAAGGCCTTGACGTCCTCGTATCAGGAATTGACCAAGCTGGCCGATGACGTTGAAAAAGGCGCCGTACATTCCGACAAGCAACTGAAGGATGTCTTTTCCAGGGCCGAACATGCCTTGGCCCATAATTACTACCTTAAGGCCTCTGAATCATGGACCAAGAAAGAAACCAGCCAGGCCGGTCATACCCTGAATTCCGCGGCGCGGCATTTAGAACTTTCGGCCAAGTGGTCGGAACAAAAACTTGATGCCGGCATGACCGAAGCGATCAGCACGGGACGCAAGGTCTCTGCGAAAATGGTCCAAGGTTCGGGGTATGTGTCCGATGAGGTCAGCAAGAGCCTGAAAAACATGGGAGATGCCATATCAGGATTCGGTAAAAAAATCATGCCTGAAAAACAGTAAAGAGGACCTCGCGAATATACACCTTCGCTGCATGGTCTCAGGAGAGATGATATGCGAAAAATTTGCAAGTCACTACTCATCGGCACGTCCATCATGTTGATAGGCGCGGTTATAAGCATTTCCTGCGGCAGGCAGGACAGCTTGAGCCTTACACGGCTCTTCGGCGCCTCAAACGCGATCCAGATCTCAAGTCAGACGCTCCCGGCCAAGGATCTGCGCACGGCCATTATCGAGGTGGCTCAAACCGTCATGCCTGCGGTCGTACATGTCGAGGTAACACAACAACAGGTCGTGGCCAACCCCTTCTCCCCTTTTGAGAACGACCCCTTCTTTCATTTTTTCTTTCAACAACCGCAGATGCCCCGCAAATTCAAACGCGAGCTCAAGGGTCTGGGAACCGGCATGATCATCGACACGCGTGGTCATATCCTGACGAATAATCATGTCGTTTCCGGCGCGACCAAGATCACCGTGGTCTTATCCGACGGCAACCAATTCCCGGCCAAGGTGGTGGGGACCGACCCCAAGACCGACCTGGCCGTCATCCGCATATCCGCCAAAAACCTTCCTCCAGCGGTCACCTTCGGCGATTCGGACAAGATGCAGGTAGGTGAGTGGGTGGTGGCCATCGGCCATCCGCGGGGATTGTATCAGACCGTCACCCAGGGGATCATCAGCGCCAAACACCGCCAGGGGATAACGGAACCGAGCAACTATCAGGATTTCCTGCAGACCGACGCCGCCATCAATCCCGGCAACAGCGGCGGCCCACTGCTCAATCTGAACGGTGAGGTCATCGGGGTGAACGCCGCCATAGCTTCTGAATCGGGCGGTTTCGAAGGTATCGGCTTCGCCATACCGAGCACCATGGCCGTGCATGTGGCCAACGCCTTGATCGAAAAGGGCAAGGTCGAACGCGGCTGGCTGGGCATCACGGTACAGGATGTCACGCCCGAGAAGGCCAAGACCCTCGGTCTGGATACCCCGAAAGGGGCCTTGGTGGTCGACATTGTGCGGGGCGGTCCGGCCGCCAAAGGCGGCCTGCGGGCGGATGATGTCATTCTGGCAATCAACGGCCAGGATGTCACCGATGCGGGCATGCTGCGTAACGTCGTGGCCGGAATCAGAATCGGTGAGGCCGCTCAAGTGACGGTTTGGAGGGGCAAGACCAGACAAGTGCTGCCTATCACGATCGGCGACCTGCAAGATGCATCCAAACTCATGTCCGCCGGCGTCTGGGAACGCCTGGGCGTTGAATTGCATCCCATCAAACCGGCCGAGGCGGGGCGGTATGGACTCAGCGATGGGCAGGGGGTGGTGATCACACGGCTTGATCCCAAAGGACCGATGGCCGAGGTCGGCTTTGAGGTGGACGATATAATCGTGCAGGTCAACGACCAAGGAATCGACAGCATCGACACCCTCGATACCGTCCTGGCGAATGTCCACCCGAGCCAAAAAATCTCCATCGTGGCCATCGATCACCGCTCCGGACAAACAGCTACCGTCCAGGTAAAGGTGCGCTAGTAAGGTAAGGAGCTGATGCGCCGTCCAGGGGCGCAGACCATGACGAAAGCAAGAGAGTGTCTACTGTTCCAAGGCCCTGCGTACCGCGTTCTTGAGCTCGCCGATGCTGGCGGGCTTCTGCAGGAGTTCCCGCACCCCCATGGCCTTGGCCTGATGTTCGTTGATTATATCGCTGTAGCCGGTACACAGAATGATCGGTATGCCGGAGCGGATCTGCATGAGCTTCGCCGTCAGCTCCACGCCGGTCATGCGGGGCATGGTCAGGTCGGTGATGACCAGGTCGAAGTCCTCAGGGGTGCGGCGGAAGACATCGATGGCCTTGAGACTGTCATTGACGGTCACCACGGAGTACCCCGAACGCTGCAGGGCGTTCTGCAGACTGGACAGGATGATCTCCTCGTCATCGATCACGAGCACCCTGGCTTTTGCACGGGGAGAAGGCGCTTGAACTTCCTCGCATATCTTGGCGTGCGTTCCCTTGAGCGCCAGGGGCAGATAGACGCTGAACTGGGAGCCCCTGCCCGGTTCGCTCTCCACCTGAATGCAGCCGCCATGGTTTTTCAGGATCCCATGCACCACCGACAGGCCCATGCCGATGCCTTTGCCGACCTCCTTGGTAGTGAAGAAGGGTTCAAAAATCTTTTCCATCACCTCTGGATCCATGCCGCAGCCCGTATCTTTGACCCTGAGCAGTATGTATTCTCCTGGCCCTATCTCCGGATACACGCTGCCGGGCTCGAGCCGGACATTCTCCAGATGGAGTTCGATCACGCCGGTCTGCGACGGCAAGGCGTCGGCCGCGTTGCGGCACAGGTTCATGATGATCTGGTGGATCTGGGTGGCATCGCCCATGATCGTATCGGCCTCGGCCCTCACCGTATGCCGTATCTCGATGGTGCTCGGCAGTGAGGAGCGCAGGAACTTGAGCGTCTCCTCAATCAGGGGCGCGATCCTGATGGGCTTGATCTGCTGCTCGCTGCGGCGGGAGAACGAGAGGATCTGCTTGACCAGGTCCCTCTGCCGGTAGGCGGCATTGAGAATCTGGGAAATGGTCTGGTGGGTGGCGGACTCGGGCGGCGTCTCTTCCAGGAGCATCTCGACATCCATGATTACGGGGTAGAGGATATTGTTGAGGTCATGGGCGATACCGCCGGCGAACCTGCCCAGAGCCTCCATCTTCTGCGATTGCACCAGCTGGGCCTCGATCTTCTGCTTGGCCTCTTGAGCGCGCTTGCGGTCGATGATTTCCTCTTCGAGTTGTTTATTCCTAAGCACCAGCTCGGCCGTGCGTTCCCGCACGAGTTCTTCCAGGTGGTCCCGATGGCGGCGCAACTCCTCTTCCTCGCGTTTGCGTTCCGTGACATCCCGGAGAATCACGGCCAATTGGCCCGGCGCGGGTCGATAGGCGTATACCTCATAATGGCGCAGGCCCTTAGCCCCGTTTCGGACGCGTATCGACTCACCGGTCAGGGACGTCCGGCCGTAGGTCTCAATCCAGAGCTTTTTATCATGGGGGAAAACCTCGCTCACTGTCCTGCCGACCAGCGTATCGCGCTCCAGGCCGGTCAGACGCTCGAAGGCCTTATTGAGGTCGACAAAGCGGTAATCGCACGGCTCTCCGGCCTCGTCCAGGATGATCTCATGCAAGGCGAACCCCTCGGTCATGGCATTGAACAGGGTGTGATAGCGTTCCCGGCTTTTCTCCAGAGCCAGCTCGGCCTGCTGATGCGCCACGCGCCATCTCAGGGCCGTGATGCCGTGAGCGAGGTCGTCGGCCAGCGAGCCAAGCAAGCGCACCTCGTCCTCGGAAAAGGTATCTATCTCGCGCGCATAGAAGGTTATGGCGCCATACGGCTTGCCGAGTCCCATGAGCGGCAACGCCAGCGAGGAGGCGTAGCCGCGTTTCCCGGCTTCTTCGCGCCAGGGTTGAAAACAGGGATCGGTGTGCATGTCCCGGCAGCGCTGGGGTAAGCCGGTCCGGATGGACATGCCCGTAGGACCGCGCCCGCGCTCGTTGTCCGCCCAGGTAATGTTCATCATCTGAAGATAGCCTTCATCAAAGCCGGCAAAGGCCACCGGCCTTACCGTCTTGTTTTCATCTTCCACGGCATATCCGATCCATACCAGAGAATACCCGCAGTCCTGGACCACGATGGAGCAGATCTCCTGCAGGAACTTCTCCTCGTCCGTGGCGCTCATCATGGCCTGGGTGCTGTCCCTCAGCGCCCCCAAGACCCGGTTCACTTGCTTGAGCTCCTCCTCCTTCTTCTTGCGCTCGGTGACATCGCGCAGGATGACCTGGAAGGCCTTGCCGTCACGGTCCTTAAATGGCGCGGCCGAGACCTCGACATCGCGGACGGTGCCGTCAAGACGTATGATTTTTTCCTCACTGCAGCTAGTCGTTCGGCCTTTGCGCAGGTCACTCAGACGCGCCTTGATCGCGTCATGAGAATCGGGGTGGAAGACGTCCAGGGGAGATTTGCCCAGCATCCGCTCGGCTGAAGCCGCGCCGAACAACTCGATGGCCGCCGGATTCATGAGCTCGATGCGGTTATTGCGGTTGATGTAGATGGCATTGGGAGAGAGTTCCATGAGGCTGCGGTAACGCGACTCATTGTCGCGCAGGGCCTGCTCGCTGAGCAGGCGGACCATGGCGACGGTTACCTGGTCGGCCACGGCCTTCATCAGGGCGAGGTCTTCGCTGCTGAAGGTTTCACGACTGTTGGTACCGAACGCCAGCGTGCCGATCACCCGGCCCCCTTCGGCCAGGAGCGGGTACGAGGCGTAGGCCTTGACGCCGTAGGCCCTGAGCAGCGCGGTGCGCTCATCCTGCGTGGACTGGATGCGTTCAAATACCATGCAGACCTTGTCCCGGGCCACGTACCCGCTCACCTGCATGCCGTATTCAAGTGACTCGATGCGCCTGAGCTCCTCGCGGGGGATGCCGGCATAGGCATTGAGCTTCAGTCTCTCGGCCCGTTCATCGACCAGAAAATTGACAAAGGCCTGGCAGTCGATGTGCTCCATGACCTGGCGGCAGAGCGATTTGATGGCCGTCCGGGGATCCGAAGCCCGCAGCAGCTCTCCGGCGGTCAGGGACAGCAGCTCAAAGCGTTTGAGGCTTTGCTGCAAGGCCTCCTCGGCCTGCCGGCGTGCGGTGATGTCGCTATAGGTTATGGCTACGCCGGCATCCGGATCGAGTATGGGTGCGGCCGAGACATTGATCCATGTTACGGTTCCATCCGGCTTGGCAATACCCATTTCGACATTTTCCACCAGGTCACCGGTTTTCATGGCCCTGACGCTGGCATATTCATCCGCCGGCATGGGTCTGCCGTCGGGTCTGATGATCCGCCAGTCCGAGGCATCGATTCTCCGCCGGGTATGTTGATGCCGTGACAGCCCCAGGAGCTGCTCGGCCTTGCGGTTCGCTTCCACGATCCGGCCGTCCTCATCCGCGATGCTGATGCCCAGGGGAAACGTCTCGAACAGCACCTGGTACTTGGCCAGCTTGGCTTCGCCGGTGTTGAGTTTAGCCTTAAGGGCAGCGACCGACTGTTCCAGCTTCGCGATGCGGCGATAGGCCTGATCCAATTCGTCCCGAAAAAGCGCTTTGGTTTTCTGCCTGTCTTCCATACCATCACCCGACTCAATACATTGGAATGACCCGCAAGGCGGGCTGAGTACAGGGAATAACCGCCGTTATAGGCGGTTATTCCCTTATGAGCCAGGATCACCCTTTTCGTCAAGCACCAAAAATCGTGCGTAGTCGGACAATGACAATGCGTGACGGGTTTTGCGGGCATGAACCGCTACAGCCCGAGATCCTTCTTTTTCTGCTCGAATTCCTCCTTGGTCAATTCACCCATGGCGTAGCGTTTTTGAAGGATAGCCAGCGGTGTCTCATCCTTGGAGCGCACTCTCGAACGTCGTATGATGAAATAGACGACCAGGAGCACGATCACCAGTCCCAGTAGCCCCATTATCCACCCTCCGAATATGCCGTATGGTCCCATCATGCCCCACCAGCACTGCCGGTTTCGGCACGGCCATCCCCAGCCCCCATAACCGTGATAGCCTTGTCCTCTCCCGCCATAGCCGTACATGGGCATACCCCACCAGTCGTTATCGGAAGAGCCGTACCCGGAGCCGCTTGGAATCGACCCGTAGGACATCATTCCCCTGGGTGGAAGGCCGGCGACATAGCATCCCAGATATCTGGCGCCCATGAAGCGATGCATGGTGTCCAGAGAGGGTGAGCCTTCTCCGCCCATCATCCGATCCATGAAGGCATGCTCATCCGTATCGGGATGCATAACATCCATGACGGCCTCCCCGAGATCTTCCAACTGCTTCTGCGTTACCTTGCCGCAGTCGAAAGCACCGATATTCTTGGCACCCTGGGACTCCAGGATCTGCCGGACAATCACGTCGATCCCCTGCTTATCCCCGTCCTTGTCCGGGGGGGCCTCGGCCAGACATAACACGGCCGGTAACATAGCCAACATAACGATACTTAATACTTTTTTCATCTCTTCCTCCCTTGCTTCCAGGAGCACGCTCCCGGACGTGTTACGGATCGAATCCCTGATTGATGCGGAACATCATGGAACACCTTCTGGGGCATACCAATAGCCATGACTTCGCATTTGTCAATGGACCCTCATGCCGAAAGTACCCTTGACAATGAACATCGAACGGTTATTTCTAAGAAGACGGCGATCTGGGCGAGCACGCGGTTCACGACAACGCTTGACTAACCTGACTCACATGCGAAGGTAAACGCGCAGGCAATCCCTGCGGGGAAGACAATAGAAATATGAATGCGAAGGAGGAAGGGATCATGAAGAAACTGGGTGAATTATTCCAAAGCGCGGACTGGAAGACCGAGAAGCATACGCCGGTGATCGAAGCCCCCGCGGCCGTGAAACCGGGCGAGGCCTTCGAGGTCAAGGTGATGGTGGGCAAGGAGATCGCGCACCCCAACACCACCGAACATCATATCCGTTGGATACAGGTCTTTTTCCAGCCCGACGATGACAAGTTCAGCTACCAGCTCGCCAATGCCGAATTCACGGCCCACGGCGAGGCCGTGGCCGGCGCCAACCAGGGCCCGGCCTTCACCGACCCTGCGGTTGTCGTGAAGGTGAAACTCACCAAACCCGGCACCATCTACGCCCTGAGCTACTGCAATATCCATGGGTTATGGGAGAACGCCCAACCGATCAGGGTCGGTTGATTTCCGGCCCGAGACGGCCTAACGGCGGGTGCATACCCTGCACCCGCCGGAGTCTACCGGCTAAGGAGGAATCCCCTATGAAGGTTCTCGTGGTTTTCTATTCGATGTACGGCCACATCTACCGCATGGCCGAGGCCGTGGCCGATGGGGCGCGCGGGGTCAATGGGACCGAGGTAACGCTGCGTCGCGTACCGGAAACCTTAAACGATGAGATTCTGACAAAGATGGGGGCGCTTGAGGCCCAGCAAACGTTCGAGCATATCCCTCTCGCCCGGGTGGAGGAGCTCGGCGAGGCCGATGCCGTCATCTTCGGGACACCTACGCGTTTCGGGAACATGTGCGGCCAGATGCGACAGTTCCTGGACGCCACCGGATCCTTATGGGCCAAGGGGGCCCTGGTCGGCAAGGTCGGCAGCGTCTTTACGAGCTCCGGCACCCAGCACGGCGGTCAAGAATCCACCATCCTGAGCGTCCATACCACGCTGCTGCATCAGGGAATGATTATCGTGGGGCTGCCGTATACCTTCGAGGGCCAGAAACGGATGGATGAGATGACGGGGTGTTCCCCTTACGGCGCCTCCACGATTGCGGGCGGCTCGGGCGAACGCCTGCCCAGCGAAAACGAACTCGCGGGCGCCCGCTATCAGGGACGTCATGTGGCCAAGATTGCCGCCAAACTCTGTGCCTGAAGCCATGCCGTCAGTCATTCGGCCCCGAGAAGATCAAACCAGGGCCGGGATGGCGTGGTTCTCTTAGCTGTCGCCCGGCGATGGCGGAGCGCTTACTTGCGCGTTTGCTGCTGACGCCGCTTCCATAACCCGCCCACCAGCAGGAAACCGCTGCCCACCAACAGGATCGAAGCCGGTTCGGGCACCGGCGCTGCGGTCTTGACCTCCCCGACGCCCTCCAAGGCGGAACCATCCGGCACTCCTACGCTTTGATGCGCATGCCATGCCGGTGAGGTTGCACAGAGATCGCCGTCAAGGTCGGTTCGCGAGCGGTCCGTCTTCATCTGCCCTATGGCTGGGTCCGGCGGCGGCGTATCCAGTCCGATATCGCCCGGAGTCATGGTATCCCGGACATGGAGGCACTGCGCCATTGCCGGGTGCTGAAAACAGATCAGCATGGTGAATATGGCCGTAAGCATAAACCTTCGCATACAATCTTCCCCCTCGCGCAGCGTGCGTGCAGCCCTGTTCGGTTTTTCTCCCGGCCGCCTTAAAAAAAAAGAGGGAGGGTGTTGGGGCCCTCCCTCTAGGAAAGAGGAGGCTTTATAGGGTCGTATGGATCTCTACCGTGGTCTTGTCTTCACCATGCGCCCATGAGCCGTGGTGTGCATCGTGTTTTGTATATGCCCTTTAGCCTTTAGCGATCTTCATACAAATGCCGTGCCATGGTCTCCCTTGGTTATCAGTCATATAAAATCATGGCATTAAAAGAGGCTATGCCGACCCCGCGTATCACGACCCATGTTTCTGTCCTGCTACGCAGGACATTTCCTGTCTGACAGGAAATTGCACCCACCCGCTAGGGCGCGCGGGATGCGCTATAGGATTGGCTTGACGGTGATCCGGTATTTTTTCAGCAGGGCATATAGTCGCGAACGGGATAAACCCGATATCCGGCACGCCAGGCGCACATCCGCCTTGGTATGCCGCATCAATTCTTCAAGATACTGGGATTCGAACCTGGCCATGGCCTGATCCCGCGCCTGTTTGAGACTCAAACGGCTCCCAGAGGCCGGGGCTTCATCAATTGTTGGGGAAGCAGCGCCCTGGCGCCTGCGCGCGTCGGCCAGACTGCCCTGCTTGACCTGGGTATGGATATGGCCGGGAAGATGCTTGGGCACCAGGATGGGGCTGTCATGCGCCACCGAAAGGGCGCTCTCCAGGGTTTGAAACAGCTCGCGCACGTTGCCCGGCCAGGCATACCGCACTAAGGTGTCGCGGAAGGCGGCGCTTAAGCGTTTGGGTTTCAAACGGTATTTGGCGTAGAGGCGCTCAAGGTGCGCCGAGACGAGATCGAGAATATCCTCGCTCCGTTCCCTCAAAGGCGGCAGCTCGATGGTGATGGCCTTGAGCCTGAAGAGCAGGTCGCGACGAAACTTGCCTGAGGCCGCCCAGTCCTCCAGGCTGCGGTTGGTGGCCGAGATCATCCGGAAATCGCTTTCGATCTCCATGGTTTTGCCGACCGGACGGAAGCGACCTTCCTGCAGGATGCGCAGAAATTTCTTCTGGACGGACAGCGGCAGCTCGCCCACCTCATCCAGGAAAAGCGTGCCCTTGTGGGCCTGGATAATGAGACCCTGCCGGTCCTTATCGGCCCCGGTGTAGGAACCTTTCTCATGCCCGAACAGGATGCTCTCCACGATCATGGGCGGCAGGGCCGCGCAATCGACGATGATGAAATCATGCGCGGCGCGCGCGGAATGGTTATGAATGGCCCGGGCGAAGAGCTCCTTGCCCGTCCCGGTCTCTCCGGTCAAGAGCACGCTGGCGTCGCTGCCGGCCGTGCTGTTCAACAAGGCCTTGCATGCCTGCATGCGCGGTGAGCGCCCGATAATGCCGGCCCGCTCGAAATCGATGGTGATTCGCGGCTGCCGCCGGCTGGCATGGTAGACCAGGACATCTTTCAATAATTGGGTAAATTCGTTCTTGGAGAACGGTTTCTCGATGTAATCCCAAGCCCCTTTCGTCAGGGCGGTTTCCACGGAATCGGGATCGCCGTAGGCCGTGA